>NZ_CP090974.1:1218184-1537578 GCF_021513195.1 Shewanella sp. OMA3-2
AGTGCATATTTTTTTATTTTGAATCTTCACTTACGTTATTTTGGTTACTTTTGTTATCGAGTTGATTTGAGATTTATTCTCGCGTTATTGGTTTGTTATGGATGCTTTGCAAGGCTAATCATAGCGACATCACACTCTGTTACTTTTTATATGGCATAAAGTACATCAAAATTCAGCAAGCTAACTTATTGCGTGTTAACTTACTGTTAACATTGGAGCTCGTCATAGGTGTGATGAAAACCATAACAATTGTTATATGTGATATTTCAAAGGCAGGGATATGATTAAAAAGTCATTAAAATGGTTTGGTATAGGCACCTTAGGTCTAGTGACATTGGGGGGAGGGTTCGCCGCACATGAATGGTATGCAGAAAAGCCATTTTTTTTTAGAGCTTATTTAGACCGTGCAATGGTTAAAATGGCCTTTGAAGACCCTGAAACATTAACCTCCTTAGGCTTTCTTGAATCCGTGGGTATAACAGGTCATAACGCTCATTTAGATGATGTTGACCCAGCTAAAGATCAGGCTATGTTTGATGAGTTAGTCGAGTTTCGTAAAGGATTAATGCAATATCAAGATGCTGATTTAGATGAGAATCAACAGATATCTAAACAAGTGGCTTTATATTTGTTGGATATGTTGGATGAGTTTGAAAAGTATCAATATCATAATTACCCAGCTAATCAGATGTTTGGTATTCAAAGCGCTTTCCCAAGCTTTATGGAGTCGACACATCAAGTTAATAGCCTCGAAGATGCGCAAAATTATTTATCCCGATTAGGTGAAATTAATCGAAAGTTTGGTCAATATTTAATTGGACTTAAAAAACGTGAACAAATGGGGGTTATTCCACCAAAATTTGTGATTGATCGTGTGTTAGATGAAATGCGTGGCTTTGTTGCCACTCCTGCGACAGAGAATATTTTGTATACCTCATTACAAACTAAAATGGATAAAGTTGAGGCGTTTAGCGATCAAGACAAACAGAATATTCTGGCTCAAACAGATGTGGCTATTCGTAATTCGGTTTACCCAGCTTACGGCTTATTTATTGATTACTTTGATAACTTAAAAGCTAAGGCGGGCACTGACGATGGTTACTGGCGTTTACCTGATGGAGACAAAGCTTATAATTTAGCATTGCGATTTTTTACCACTACAAACTATAGCGCTGACTATATCCATGACTTAGGGTTATCTGAAGTGGCGCGTATTCATCTTGAGATGATGACTCTTTTTGCAGGTGAAGGCGTTGATGTTTCAAATGGGTATTTGGCTGCAATGAATGAGTTTTCTGCCCGACCTGAGTTTTACTATCAAGATTCAGATGAAGGCCGCGCGCAAATTTTAAAAGATTATCAAACAATTTTAGATGAAATTGACCAGGGGCTGGGAGATACATTTAATATACGTCCTAAAGCGGGTATGGAAGTGGTGCGTATTCCGGAATTTAAAGAGAAAACTGCCCCAGGCGCCTATTATCAAGGGCCTTCATTAGATGGTTCTCGTCCTGGGCGATTCTTCGCTAATTTGTATGATGTCAAAACCACACCCAAATACGGTATGAGAACTTTGGCTTATCATGAAGGGATCCCTGGGCATCATTTTCAAGTGGCGATTGCGATGGAATTAGAAGGTATGCCACTTATCCGCCGCTTTGCTCCTTTTACGGCTTATATCGAAGGCTGGGCACTGTATGCTGAACGTTTAGCTTATGAGCAAGGCTTTCAAAAAACACCTGCGGATAATATTGGCCGTTTAACTGATGAGTTACTGCGTGCGGTAAGGTTAGTTGTCGATACCGGATTACACGCTAAAAAGTGGACTCGTGAGCAGGCTATTGAATATATGGCTAATAATACCGGTCGTGCTGAGCGCGATGTGGTGTCTGAAATTGAACGCTATATTGTCATGCGGGTCAGGCGACCTCTTATAAAGTGGGGATGATGAAAATTCTCGAGCTGCGTCAAAAATCGAAAGACAGCTTAGGTGATAAGTTTGACTTGCGTGAGTTTCATGATGCCGTTTTAAAAAATGGCGCTATGCCATTAGATTTACTTGAACGAGTGATTGATACTTATATCGCAGCAACGTTAGCTGAAACTAAGTAAGTTATGGTTTAAAGCTAGACTAACTATCATAATCAGCATACTGAATTGATTAGCGTGTTAAAAACCAGTTGAATTACAACTGGTTTTTTATTTATGAGACCGCAAAATGATTTATTCCTTAATCTCACCAACTTAATAATGCAGGCGGGTCAATGGCTTCTTTAACTAAAAGGCTGGGGTTATTTTTAGATGTCGTGCAGCAAGGCTCGTTTAGTCAAGCGGCTGCACTTCATGATATGGATAATTCATTATTATCTAAGCAAATAAAAAAGCTGGAAGCGGACTTAGGGGTGCAGTTACTTAATCGCTCAACGCGGTCATTTTCATTGACATCGGCAGGGGAAGATATACTTGAGCAAACTCAGATACTAATGGAGACATTAACTCAAATTCACAATATTGCCGACTCGTATCAATCAAAACCTAGGGGCAATATTCGCATTACCTCATCGATTAACTTTGGTCAGCAATATCTGCAACCCGTGATCAGCCAATTTATGAAACAATATCCCAATGTGAAAGTGACTTTATCTTTAGATGATAAGCGGGCTGATATTATTTCGGACCACTTTGATGTGGCATTTCGATTAGGTAAGTTAACAGATTCAAATCTGGTTGCTAAAAAAATTGCTAGAACGCACTTTGCCATTGTTGCCTCGCAATCCTTTATTGCTCAGCATGGAAAACCGACCACACCGGAAGCTTTAGTGCGCTTACCTGCAGTGATTTATAACAATGGCAATGTATGTTTAGATCAAATTTTACTCAGTATCCCGCCCCATACAGACGGATATAAAGCATATAAAATGCAAGGTAATTATCACGTCAGTGATGTACGCACATTAATTAAAGGCGTCACTGATGGATTAGGTTATGCGATGATTGAGTTATTTAATTTAGATAAACCAATAAGTGAATCAGGACTGGTTCCATTACTGACTGAATATGGCCTATCAACAATGGACACTGGCATTTATGCTATTTATCCACATCGTAAACCGACTTTGTTAATTAGTGAGTTTATTAAAGCGGTACAAAACCACATAGGTACGCCGCCATTCTGGGTGGAATATATACCTGATTATCACAATATGTACATTGGCGACAACAAAGGTAATAAGTAAACGGATTAATTGCCTTCAGCGCAGAATAGTTTACGTTGTGAATTTGTTAAATTTCACTTAACTTAATATTGATTAAAATAACTCACTTGGAAACAACATGTGGAACACATTTCGTGCTTATCAATCTTCAATCATATTATTAACCGCCTTGATGTTGGGCGGTGCATTAGGGCTATGGTTACCTGAGTTTGCATTAAAGTTAAAACCTATTGGGCAAATTTTTCTGAATCTATTGTTTATGATCATAGTGCCATTGGTGGCAGTGAGTGTGATGTCTTCTATTGCGCGAATGACAGATTTAAAAAAGTTAGGCGCGATTTTAATCTCTATCATGGCTGTTTCTATTGTTATGGCAATGATCCCCGCGGTAGGCGTTATCTTGTTAGCATTGGCATTTGATCCCGCGCAAGGGGTGACATTAGCATTAGCTGAAACGGTAGATAATACCGGTGGCAGTATGGACTTTGTCAGCTTGCTAACAACCAATGACTTTGTTGGCCTGTTGTCTAAATCCAATATATTGGCGTTAATCATTATGTCGGTAATCAGTGGTATCGCCATAGGACAGTCAGGCGAGGATGGCCGTAAAGTTGCTGACTTATTAGCTAGCCTTAATACGGTAATTATGAAGGTCATTGCCATCATAATGCACGCAGCACCGATAGGGTTAGGGGCGTACTTTGCGGCAACGATGGCAAGCCAAGATGCGGCATTAATGGGCACATTTGCACGTGCCGTGGGACTATTTTTTATTGCGACAGCGCTATACTTAACTGTGGGGTCAACATTGTATGCCTGGCTAGGCGGCGGTGTTGAGGGAATAAAACGTTTTTGGCAGAACATGTTAGAACCAGCAGTCACGGCGTTAGGCACCAGCTCATCGTTAGCGACCTTGCCTGTCACAATTCGCAGCGCGAGTAAAATGGGCTTGAATGAGCAGATAGCTGAAATTAGTCTGCCTTTATTAGTTAACTTGAATAAAGGTGGTGCAGCTATGATCACCGCACTAAAGATAGTCTTTATATATTCATTGTTGGGTTTAGATTTTAGCGCCGATGTATTTATGATTACCATTCTGATAGCGGTCTTGTCGGCATTTATTATTGGTGGCGTACCTGGAGGGGCATTTTTAGGTGAGATTTTTATTGTAACCACCTTAGGTTTGCCACTTGAAGTTATCCCTATTTTGGTGGTGCTTGGGGCGATAACTGATGCAGCATCAACAGTCATTAATGTGGTGCATGATTTAACCGCAACCCAAATTATTGAGCGACTTAACGGTAAGCATTACCAACATAAAGCACAATAGCCTATATAAACGAGAGTGCTAAACCATGGCGAGGCAAGTATTACAGTGCGTGCAGTGTGGGGGGGAGCGCCGTCGATGAGAGAAGTGCTAACTCTAAAAGGGAGTCGCTCAACCATTTGCTGGTAATCTGGACTGCGCTATCGGCGTCAAGGGTAGCAATGTGGCAATATGGAGAATCACTATTAGATCACTTAGTTTAGTGAGCAACAATGTGCTTATGAACTAGCGCTTGTTTGTTTTTAAAGGCCAATACTGATGGATGACTTTGCCGGATAAACTAAAAAAGCATAAGCTCGCGCTTATGCTTTTTTAGTTTAATACTTTGTTAAAATCATTTTATAGTCAAAGTGTGCGACTTGAATAATTAAAGCTTGGTAGTTGACGCTGGGGCTGCAGCACTTTGGGTTAAACTACAAGGTGATTCGCCTGGACCAACAAGTAGCGATGGGTCGATATTGGCATGGCACTTCCAGTTAATTAACCCTACATCATTAGTGATACTTGGAGTAAAAGTCAGCTGTGAATCATCGCCATAATATTTGGCTAATTTCACAATAACATCACTTTGCTCTGATAGATAAATATCATTGATTAACGGATGTGCTTTAAGGTCATTAATAGGTAAATCAATGTTATCCGATGGTTTTGGTAGTCTTGATTTTTGGTTATAAAATTGTGATACCGACATTTTAGCCAGTTGGGTTAAATCAACAATAGAGTTTAACTGCAGCTTAAGATTCAGACCATTATAATTAGTTTGTGAGTTTTGCTTACTTGCCACTACCTGTGCCGTAGCAGGTGCATTTATTGTAGGTGCATTTATTGCCGGTGCAGCTATCGCAGGAGTAACCGTTTGTCGCACTACTTCATCAGCTTTGGATGCAGCTTGCTTAGGCTGTGTTTGCTGGGAAACAGTTTGTTCTGGCACCACAGGTGTAGCTTGTACCGTTAGGGCAGCCGCTTCGGTGTTATTGGGCTTAGGTTGGGCTATCTGCGATACCACTTGCTGGGTTATCGCCTTTATATTTGACGGTGCTTGTTGAGCTGCAATTAATTTTTGTGTTACTTCATCTATTGCATCATCAGCGTTTAATGTTGCCCGTAAGACTTGAGATGCACTATTTGATGGCGTATTTGGGGCTGTCTCAGTCGGAGTATTAATATCGGCTGATTCGATATTGAGTTCTGCTCCTATGTTTGGTTCAGGCTCTATATTTAGTTTTGCTAGCGTTCGTGCTGCTAGCGTTAGTTGAGTAATTTCTGGCTCTGTCGATATAGGTTTTGCGCTCAAAGTTGATACCGCTTGGTTTGAGTTTACCTGTGTTAGGGCAAGATTTGTTTGAGCTTCTGCTACGGTCTGCTTTTTCTCTGCAGTGACCTTTGCTGTTGGCTTAGGTGGTTTGGCGTCTGCAATAAGCTCAACTGGTGCGATTGAGGTGACTTGAGGAACTGTCGCCTTAGTATTTGTAATCTTAGTATCTGTAACCTTAGTCTCTATTGCTTGTATATCTTTAGGTTGCTCGATAAGCGCTGTTGTTTCTTGGGTGATTAATTGGGGTTCAACCGGTAATGTATTATTAGCCGTTGTTGACGGTGTTACGTCTTTTTCAGGTACGGTAGTTACCTGCTTGTCTGCGCCAGAGGTGTTAGCTACCGCGATATTTATTATCTCGGTGGTGGCAATATCTGTATCGGCGATATCAATACTTTCTGCATCAGTTATTTCAGTATTGGCAGAAGCCGTTTCAGCTTTAATATCTTTAGCTTTAATCGCTAGATCAGGGAGAGGTAGTGCCTTTATGTTGCTTAGTTGAATGAAAGCCTCATCTAACACTTTCATTAGCTTTGTGTCAGAAATTATGACTGGTACAGTCGCTATAGCTTCAGTTGCTAATGTATCTTTATTTTCAGCTTCGACATTGGCGGCACTAATATGGGTGTCATTCTGGGCTATGTCAATCGCATCGACAACAGCGGTTTTAGCTGTTAATTCAGGGGGCTTTTTTCAGTATTAGAAGGCTGTTGCGCTGTCACTTCTATAACGTCTGCCACTTCTACCGTCTGGGTTGCTACTTTCTGTTCAGTGCTTACTACTTCCGCTATGGCATCACTGTTCACTGTTGAGGCTAAGGCGATTGCTTTATCTGCCTTGTCTGATACGTCTTTAATAACTGCAATGGCGTCAACTTGAGTGTTATTGACATGAGCGGTACTGCTTTTTGTAACAGGATTTTTTATAAGAGATTTTTGTTCAATAGGGTGTTCTATAACAGGTTTGTTGGTTGCAGTGATACTCGCTATTTCATCAGGAAGCGCTGCAATAGTCGCGTCTTCAATAACTGCTTTTGGTGTAACAACATCAATCCCTGTATTAGCGATAGTATTTGCAGTTGTAATATCACTGCCGGCATTTGATAAAGCCGCTTTTTCTAGCTCTTCTTCAACGGTAGTGCCTTTGGTCATCGCATTTTCAATGACTTTATTGGTTACTTGAGGCGCTGCTAGCGCGAGGGTCTGCTCCGTTTCTATAGGTGCTTCAGCGATAACGGCTTGTGCTTTTGCAAGAGTGGCTTTACTTGATGGTATAGAAGTTGGCTTTGAGTCTGATTCTGTATCAGATGTTGAAGCAATGTCGTTGTTGGCGATAAGGTTTTCTTTTGTTTCTGCTTCTTTTGTTTCTGCAGCGATGTCTGTATTGGTTGTTTGAGTCACTCTTGTTTCTGCAGCGATGTCTGTATTGGTTGTTTGAGTCACTCTTGTTTCTGAAACAGGGACCGCTTCAGCAAGATTTTGCTCTGCAATAATTATTTCATCTTCAGCTTGCACAACCTCATTATTACTAACTGTTTGAATATCTTCTTGAGGTAATAAATCTTTTGCTGATTGGATAATAGAAGACAATGTTTGTGATGCTGACGCTTCAATTGCGGCTGTGTCGAAATCTTCAATACTGAAAGGGAGATCTGGTAAGTCCTCAGCGTTGGGGATTAACGCTAACGCCGAATCGACAATGCTACTAAAGGTGTTGGTTGCCTCTTGTTGCAAGGCACTAAAATCTGTAGAAGCTATTGTTGTCGCAAAGGTTTTCTCGCTAGGATCTTTTGGGCTGCCATCATCTAAAAACACCACTTTGACAATAACACTGATAATGAGTAATAACGAAATGTTAATTAACCATTGATTAACATCACGCTGTTTATTTTTCTGTCTTTTTGGCGGTAGCACACGGGTGATATTTTTATGCTTAGCAATGACATCACGTGCGATATCTTCAATTTCCTCACGATCGATTGAGGTCACCTCGTCTAAGGCTTCAATATAATCGAGTGGTAATTCGATATCTTCAGGATGCTGTGTTCCATGACGAAGCGCGTCTACTTCTAGGACGCGGTTTTTAATTTCTTCGATGATGGTGTTCTGTTGGCTAGGTTGACTAGCTTCGTTCATGGTGCTTTATCCTTGCAAATCTTCAATCGATAATGATAAGTTTTTATTGTTATTCTATTTATCGTTATATTCGTTAACCTATCCCGAGGCTCTGTTTGTTGATAACAAAGCTGCCCGCAATAGTGTTTTCAGAAGCGTATTTTGCACAGTAAGGAAAAAGATTAATAAGTTAAAATTATTATATTACAATGAATTACTGTATTAATATCTTCCATGACATTTCTATGTAGACACTTTTTCCAAATGCTTGATGCAAAATGAGCGCATATACACTTCTTTTGCAAGGCACAAGATAACCTAACTAGGCTCATACATTCAAATTTTTTAACAAATTATTATCATTTGCTTAGGTGGATGTGTCATAAAGATGTCTATAGATATTTACAACTATTAAATTATCAATAAAGACAGTGGTTTGATAAGAAGGGGTGAGCGCCATTATTTTGTTTTATATGCGCTCAGGTCAATACCTCGCTAGTTTTTGCACTCTATAATTAGTTGATGTTTATTTAAGGCGTTAACAATCCTCACCATGGCAAGTATTGAGTTTGTCTTGTTGCTGCTTATCTTTCGCCAGAACTTGGCGTAAATCTTCGCTACGTTGTTTTACTGCGACGCCATAACTGTGGTCATCACCCCATAAGTCGGCGAGTAAGCTGAGTGATTCATTATCGTGTTTAGAAAATAATTGCCCTGCTCGTTCTGAATCGGCCTGGCTGTGACCTAACAGTGTTAACGCATCGACACCTAAGTTTAATGCTGAGTCAAAGGTTTCCCGTTTAAAATGGCTAACGCCGATGCGAATGAGTTCATAGGCATGGCGCCTATCAACCGCGCGGGCAACAATTTTTAAATGGGGATAATGTTTGCGTGCGAGTGTGGCGATTTCAATAATTTTGTCGGCATTATCTACTGCGATGACAAGCATTTTGGCATTTTTGGCGCCAGATGCTTCAAGCAAGTCTTGTCTTGCTGCATCACCATAAAATACCTTATTGCCAAAGCGTCTTAACACTTCTATTTGGCTTGGGCTGTGGTCTAGCACTGAAATATGATAACCCTGTGCGGACAGTAAACGTCCGACAATTTGTCCAAAACGACCATAGCCTGCAATGATAACGTGTTGGGTGGCTTCTATATCGGCTGGTTTATCAAAATCAGCTTGCTCTGTGTCCTCGTGCTTGTTAATAACTTTATCGTAAAAAATCAATAATAAAGGGGCCATAAGCATAGAAATAGCGACGACTAATGTGGTCATTTCACTTTGCTCAGGGGAGAGTATTTGCAGTGAATTGGTCAGTGATAACAATACAAAGGCAAACTCACCACCTTGGGCTAAGGCTAATGTAAATAACCACTTTTGCTTGGTTTGCATCTTAAACAGTTTGGCCAACATAAATAGCACGCTGGCTTTAATGGCTATTAACCCTATGACTAGCATCAATACTAAAGCCAACTGTTCAAACAGTAATGGGAAGTTTATTGATGCGCCAACCGTAATGAAGAATAACCCTAGCAATAAGCCTTTAAAAGGTTCTATATCCGCTTCTAATTCATGTCTAAACTCGCTTTCTGCTAATACCACTCCCGCTAAAAATGTACCAAGTGCAGGTGAGAGGCCAATACTTTGCATAATGAAAGCGATTGAAATAACCAAAAATAGCGCAAATACCGTGAACAATTCTCGTAAGCGAGTATCAGCAATGTATCTAAATAATGGCGCTGATATGTACTTGCCGGCTAAAATAATACCGATGATCACAGTAATTGAAACAACTACTTGTAGGTAAGCAGGCAAGCTTGCTGTGAGGTTATTGTGTGCTGTTGTGGGTGATAAGTCGGTAAACGCCAGCAAAGGCAATAGGGCAAGAATAGGGATAACGGCAATATCTTGGAACAGTAATACAGAGAAGCTATTTTGGCCCGCTTCCTGCTGTATCCAACCTTTTTCCGATAAAGTTTGTAATACAATCGCGGTAGAGGACAATGCCAGCATTAAGCCTATTGCTAAGGCGCTTTGCCAGGGTAATTCGAAGATAAATAAACAGCTGCTAAATATCACCAAAGTGGTGATGCTGACCTGTAAGCCACCAAGACCCAGTATTGAGTGTCTTAATTTCCACAGCCTTGATGGCTGTAATTCTAAGCCAACTAAAAATAGCATCATGACTACGCCAAATTCAGCAAAGTGCATAACGTCTGTTTGATCGCCGACTAAACCCAATAAATAGGGGCCAATTAGCATTCCTGCAATAAGGTAACCCAGCACTGAGCCTAAACCGACTCGTTTAGCTATGGTGACTGAAAATAATGCTGCAGCTAAATAAATTAAAGCAATCTCTAACATGTAAATCTCCACATTACTCGATGTACTACTATAGACTTTATTTTATAGCAATTGACCTATTTTTCGTTAAGTGCGACAAATCGCGGACGATTGACTGCATTTAACGAGGCGAATAACAGTTTTTTAATTTAATTGACGTACAATATAACGCTATTTGTTGTTGGAGAGATGCGTGTTGATCAAAATCATTATCACTTTGCTGATTATTATTGGGGCGTCTTTTTACCTGCGCCGTGGGAAGTCATCTTCCAGTAAAACCGCCCAAGCAGTGACGCAGCATTCATCGCATCCTATCTTTAATAAACGGGTCATTTACAGTTTCATCATGGTGTGTATCTTGTCGACAGCGGTATTGTGGGGCTGGGGGTGGTATGACGATAATCAAATTGTCACGGTAAAAATATCTTCACCTATAGAGGCTATGTCTAGCCAATATCAGGTGCGTAAAAAAGACATCCACGCCAGAAAAATAACCACAATAGAAGGGATTGAAATACGGCTGTCTAATCAAGAAAGAGTCACTATTTCAGCATCAGCATCTACAGATAAATAATGTGTTGTGGGTAAATGGCAGATATAAAAATGGAGGCCAATAAGCCTCCATTTTTATATCAATTTTTTACTGACAGCGAATCAATAGCACATCAACTATTCATCAAATGCATTAACTCAGTATCAATCTTTTGCTTGGAACTTAATCTTTGCATTAGCATAAGGATCAACTTTATTTGTTGATGCAGGGCTAGGTTTAGATTCGCTAGGCTTAGCCTGTCTAGGCTGCGATTGCGGCTTAGGTTGGCTTGCTTTAGCTGGCGCTTTGCGCTCGCCTGAGTCGTTGTCACTTGGCTTAGGTGTTTGTGCTCGGTTAGCAAATTTAGCACCTAAATCAACTAATGGCTTTTGGCGTCTAGGCGGACGACTTTGTGTGGTCGCCCCTTTTGCGGCAGTGCCATCAGTATTTTTCTTCTGCTCATTATTACCCTGACGTCTTTGGTGGATTTTTTTATCCTGTCCTGAACCTGAGGTTTTAGTGCGACTCGCGCTAGACTTTTGCCCTGTTGAAGAACCCGTTAATTGGGTTTCAGGTAAGGTAAAGTTCGCTTCAAAGCCGATTAGCACCTTACGGGGAAGTTGGCGTTGAATCAGTTTTTCGATATCACGTAATAATTTGCCTTCTTCATCACCGACTAAAGACACAGCTTCGCCTGAAGCACCTGCACGGCCAGTTCGACCAATACGGTGCACATAATCTTCTGGTACTTGCGGTAAGTCAAAGTTAACTACAAAAGGCAGTTGGTCGATATCAATACCACGGGCAGCAATGTCGGTCGCAACCATCACTTGAGCCGCACCGCGTTTAAAGTCTGCTAAGGCTTTAGTACGTGCGGTTTGACTTTTATTACCGTGAATCGCTACGGCTGAAATATCAGCTGACTCTAAGCTTTTGGCTAAACGGTTAGCGCCGTGCTTAGTGCGGGAAAATACCAATACCTGGTTCCAGTTATTGATTTTAATCAGTTCGATTAACGCAGCTGACTTACGGGTTTTATCTACAGTGTAAATACTTTGCTCAACGCTGTTGGCCGTACTGTTACGCGGGGTAACAGAAATTTCAACAGGGTTGTTTACCAAACCTTTTGCTAGCTCACGAATGTCGACAGAAAATGTTGCAGAGAACATTAGGTTTTGTCTTTTAGCTGGCAAGAATGACAAAATTTTACGAATGTCACGAATAAAGCCCATATCTAACATGCGATCGGCTTCATCGAGAACTAAAATCTCAAGATGATCAAAGTTGATCGCACGTTGTTGATATAGATCCAATAAACGTCCAGGCGTTGCCACTAAAATATCAACACCATTTTTAAGTGATGCCAGTTGTGGTTGAATAGACACACCGCCAAATACAACAGCCGATTTAAGCGGTAAATGTTTACCATAAGTCGCGACACTGTCTTGAACCTGCGCGGCAAGCTCACGGGTAGGTGTTAATATCAAAGTACGGACATGACCGCGTTTAACCGGCGTACCTTGGGATAATAATTCTAGAATAGGGAGAGTAAATCCCGCTGTTTTACCTGTACCTGTTTGCGCTGCAGCCATTACATCTAGACCGTTTAGTACTGCAGGAATGGCTTGGGCTTGAATAGGGGATGGGGTGTCATAACCTTGTTTGGCAACCGCTTTTAAAATAGCAGCACTTAGTCCTAGGTTTTCAAAACTCATAGATTACATCTCAGTTAACAGCCTAGGGCGGTTAAATATATTAAGGTAGCCAATATCGGCGGGCGTGCATCTTACCTGAAAAGGGATATGAGTGCTATCTAAACACGTCTTTCAGCATCGTGAAAAAGTCTTAATCTTCAGTGCCAAACAAAGAAATATTGCATACAATGAATTGCTTGGTGCATTCTATAACTGTAATTAGCTATATCGCTACCACCCTTGAGTTAGTTGTTATACTAATTTGTGGGTAATTTTGTAGCTACTTTTCGTTTCTATTTTGTCTTATAAGGCAGTTCATGACCCCAAAACAGGCGGCTCTATCACATATTGAAAAAATTGCGCTAGTGCTGCGTGACCCCGCCCATGCGTTGATAAAAAACGTACTGTCAATGTCAAATATCTCTATGGTTTCACTGCAACTTGCGATGCGCAGATTAAATCAGCATGGCCGAATTGCGCTGCACTTTCATCCAGATAGAGTTGATAGTCGTGGTTTAAGAGTGGTTGAAGGCCTGATAAAAGACGGTGTTTATAAAAGCCAGTTTGAAACTCATATTTCTAATGGGCAATTATCGCCCGAGTTAGGCGGGCCAAGAGACCATTGGGAAAACCAGCTATTTGGTCAATGTTATTCGGGCATCAAACATCGGCCTAAATATGGCGCTCTCGATTTAGGCTTATGCTCATTAGGGCCGGCACCACGATTTGGCAGTTGCTACTTTCTGACCACCCCACAAGTGTTGTCGCGCAGTACATTCAGCTATATGGACTCTTATCGATTACCAAAAGAAAAGGGCACCATAAACTGTTTCGACGGTGTGTTAGCGGCATTATTAAGTGAAAGTTTTGAGCGTCATTATGCGTTAGGTATTCAAGGGCTTAAACCAGCTAAATTGATTGAGTATTTAACCACAGATTTAGCCAATGCCACCATGGGGAGATTTACTCGTTCGCCAAGTTGTAACCTTGACCATTATATTGAGGCACAGATCCACGGTGACGTATCCTTAGATCATGATATCGAAATATTGGTAGCCGACCCCAGTTTCAAAGACACGCAAGTGGGGAATTTGTTAGAAGCTTTATGTGATGAGTTTGATATTCAGTTGCTATGGCATGGTGGGTATCAGTTATCGGTAGAAGATGTACCAAGTGATTTTCGGGGGGCTAATATGCCTATGTTGGCACAAAGCATTGCCCAGAATAATATTATCGATGCCGCCATTTTAGGGCAAGCGGCCTATACATTATGTAAGCAACCTACAAGCTGGAGCGAGCGCTCAAGCCATGCGAAAAAAGTGCAAGAATTAAAACTGCTTTGGCATGTGTTGGTGAGGTACGGCGCAATAAATCCTCAAGAGTGAAACCATTTATCTAGCAGGATTCGTCTCATCAATAAATAAAATATGCACCAGTTAACATTATTAGCCGACTCATTGTATTTAGGTGAATGACAACTGCGATACTGCATTTTAAAACTATTATCTATTTTTATTATTCTATTTCTTCTTAGTGTTGGGCCTTTAATCTAGCCAGTAGGGCATCAAGAATTGTTGTTGGAGTTTCATGGATAAGTCGTTAGAAAAGTCATTAGCCACATGGCTTAAAAGTCAGCAATCAGCCTGCGGTATATACCTTAAATTAGCTACCTTACTCGGACTGTTAAATGGCGTGGCCATCATAGGTCAGGCTTACTGTATTGCTAATATTTTGCATGGGGTGATTATGACGGGATTAACCGTCAGTCAATTACTGCCATTTTTTATTGGTTTAGCCACATTATTACTCTCCCGCGCAGTTTTAGTGTACTGGCGCGAACGATTCAGCTTTGAGGCGGGAAGATTACTTCGCCAAGACATCAGGCAAGCGGTATTAAATAAGCTAGTTGCCTTAGGGCCAGCATTTATTAACGGCAAGCCCGCGGGTGCCTGGGCGAGTATTGTGCTGGAGCAGGTAGAGGATTTACATGATTTTTACAGTAAATATGTACCACAAATGCTGTTAGCAGGGTTTATTCCGGTGTTTATTTTAGTGCTGGTTTTTCCCTTAAACTGGGCCGCTGGAGTGATACTGTTAACCACAGCGCCACTTATTCCACTGTTTATGATTTTAGTGGGCATGGGCGCTGCTGATGCTAACCGTAAAAATTTCAGTGCCTTAAGCCGATTAAGTGGCCATTTTATGGATCGCTTACAAGGTCTGAGCACCTTAAAATTATTTTACCGTGGTGAAGCTGAGATTAAACAAATCCATCAAGCATCAGAAGACTTTCGCAGCCGTACTATGTCTGTATTGCGGCTGGCATTTTTAAGTTCAGCGGTGTTAGAGTTTTTTGCGGCAATATCTATTGCTGTATTGGCAGTGTATTTTGGCTTTAGCTATTTAGACCATTTAGATTTTGGTCATTATGGTTTAGGGATCAGCTTATTTACTGGCATGTTTGTGCTTATGCTCGCACCTGAGTTTTTTCAACCACTACGAGACTTAGGCACCCATTATCACGCTAAAGCGCAGGCGATTGGCGCAGCAGAGTCTTTAGTCGAGTTATTAGATTATCCTCTTTCTCATGTTCACTCTGATGGCAATCAAACGCCTGATCTTAACAAGGTTAGCATCAGGGCGACAGATTTACGGGTGATGAGTATTGATGGTCAATGCTTGCTTGGGCCGGTTTCATTCACTATTACCGCTGGGCAACATGTGGCGATTGTAGGCGCTAGCGGCGCGGGTAAAACCAGTTTGCTGCAAGCCTTGTTAGGTTTTTTACCCTATGAAGGCGAGTTACTCATTAATGACCAACCCTTTGACGCTATCAGTCTAGCCCATTGGCGCAAACACCTTGCCTGGCTAGGACAAGACCCGCAGTTATTCCATGGCACAATTGCTGAAAACGTGGCATTAGGCAGACCCGAGTTAAGTGAACAAGACATTATGGTGTTACTTGAACAAGCTCAAGTTGCTGATTTTGTGACTCAGCATCCGCAAGGGTTACAGTCGATAATAAGCGATCAATCATCTGGCGTATCAGTTGGGCAAGCCCAGCGTATCGCTTTAGCCAGAGCGCTCAGCCAACAAGCCAGTGTGTTTATACTGGATGAGCCGACAGCAAGTTTAGATGAACAAAGCGCTGAAGCCGTTATGGGCACTTTATCTGAAGCGATAGCGGCTAAAACCACCTTAATGGTGACGCATAAATTAAATGAGTTAACCCAAGTGGATAACATTATCGTCATCGACAAAGGCAAGCTGGTGGAACAGGGGGATTATCAAACATTAATGGCAGCCCAGGGCAGCTTTTATCAATTGCTGCAACAGGAGGTCAATTAATGAAAGTGCTATTACCTTTTGTACATTTATTTAAGCGCCAATGGTTAATGATGCTAGTGGGGTTATTACTCAGCTTTATTACCCTACTTGCTGGCGTGGGCTTATTGTCGTTATCGGGCTGGTTTTTATCCGCCACCGCAGTGGCTGGGCTAACCGTTGCCACCGCGCAGGTTTTTAACTTTTTTACCCCCGCTGGCGGAGTGCGATTTTTTTCTATCGCCCGCACTGCAAGTCGATATGGTGAACGTTTAGCGACCCATGAAGCCACCTTTAAGTTGTTAACTGAACTAAGAGTGTGGGCGTGGCAAAAGCTATTACCCCTTAGTGCAGCTAATTTAACTGGTTTGCGCCGAGGCGATTTATTAAATCGCTTAGTGGCCGATATTGATACTTTAGATCACCTTTATTTACGCCTTATTACCCCTATCAGCGCATCATTATTGATGATTGCTGCCCTGTATGCGTTTATCGCCTGGTTTGATGCTAGCTTAGCGTTAGCGCTGTGCGGCTTTTTGCTTTTAGTTTTATTGATATTACCGAGTATTTTTTATCAATTGGGCAAAGCCCTGGCCAACAGTTAATTGAAACTAAACAAAGCTTTAGAGTACAGCTACTGGATGTTATTCAAGGCCAAGCTGAATTAAGCTTATTTGCTGCTAATTCACGTTATTTAGCCAAAGTGCATCAACAGCAACAAACCTTTTTTAATAGCCAAATTGCGATGGCAAAAATTACCGGTTTAAGTCAGGCGCTATTAATTTTAACCAACGGTTTTGCGGTATTGTTGATGCTGTATTTAGCCGCAAATGGCGTGGGCGATGCGGTGCCGCCAGGGCCATTATTTGCCTTGATCATATTTGCCACTATGGCCTGTTTAGAAATGATGATGCCAATAGCGGGCGCATTTCAGCATTTATCTAGCACAGTATTAGCGGCCACAAGGGTCACGGCTATTACTGAGCAAGTTCCAGCGATTCAATTTGGCAGCAACGAAGCTATTAATGAAGCAATTAAGGCTAAAACGGGCGCATTGGTTATCAGCAATTTACATTTTGGTTATCACGCTAATCAGGTTGTTTTACAAGGCCTGAATTTGAATATACCAGCTGGACATAAAGTGGCTATTGTCGGTAAAACTGGCTGCGGTAAATCAAGCTTATTACATATGATCACCCGCGAATGGCAAGCAAACTCAGGCAGTATTACTTTAGATGGTCAGCCGATTGAAAATTATAATGAGGCAAACTTACGCGCATCCATGTCAGTCGTCAGCCAACGAGTGCATTTATTTAGTGGCACATTGCGTGACAATTTAGTGTTGGCGTTACCTTATGTTGCCGCTGAAAAACGTAAAGCCCACGATGACAAGTTAACTTATGTGTTGTCACAAGTTGGCTTAAGTCATTTATTACAAGGTGATAATCCGTTAGACATGTGGATGGGCGAAGGCGGCAGGCAATTATCTGGCGGCGAGCAGCGCAGAATTGGCGTAGCCCGCGCTTTACTGCGTGATGCACCACTTTTACTGTTAGATGAACCCACAGAAGGATTAGATAAGCGCACCGAGCGAGAAATACTTGCCACCTTATTCGCCTTTGCTGAACATAAAACGGTGTTGATGATCAGCCACAGAACCACAGCATTAACGCAAATGGATGCTTGTTATCAGCTAATTGATGGGCAACTATCGAGCTTGATGGATGTTGATGTTAACGGCAGAACATAGGCAAAAGAGTATTGAAAACTTGGAGCCTCATTAGGCTTTATGCGCAAACGCTTCTGCGGCACGCCACAAGCACATCCCTGTGGGCTCTACGCCAGCATCCATGCTGGCAAAGGCCGCAGCCGCGTTTACACAGCGCCACTAAATCTCTTCGATTGGACCTAAAAGTTATTTATCTGCACAAGTCGCTACTTCTTTTTATGCATTTATCATTGATGTATATATTACGAGAAAATTCTACTTTTGAAATCAGCTATTTTTAGGGGGGATTACCTTTCTATAAAAATACAGACTAAAGTGGGATTGTCTGAAGCGAACCAAACTGATAAGTTACTAAAAATATTAATAATTAAATCGATATGGATGTTGTGTTTTGATTTGCTTCTCAGGGTGTTTATTGAGTTCACTCTCATAGCCGTTGCATTTAAATCATTAAACTAGAAAGGAGTTCTTAAATGAATATAACAAGAAGTGAAGTTAAAATTACGATTGCTAAGTTTCTTGAGGTTGCTTATTCCAAAGATAAAGGGTTAACAACTAATATAATGGTAGAAAAGGGAAAAGCTAAATTAGTCGTAGATCAAAATGGAAATGCAACACTCTCTGGGACTGCAGGTTCTTTAACTTTTAGTGGTACACCAGTATTGAATAAATTAGGTGTTAAAATTAAAAGGGTAACGGTTGATTTTGAAAACAAAGGTGCTATGAAGGTAGGCTATAATGCTACTTTCAATTTAGAAGCAATTAGCTTAACTGTTATGGGGGATTTTGATTTAGAAGATTTAATTACTTCTTGTTCGGGTCTTTTATGTAGAGCAGCAAGAGCTCTTAAAGGGAGGCATAACGCTTATGATGTGGAATTACAAAGAATTATGGGGAGGTAATCATGAGACTTTTTTTATTAGCGTTAGTTTTCTTACTTGGTGCATGTGTTACACATAAGGCTGAACTTACTCTTTATTCTACTTTTGTAGATTATAAATCGAATACTAGTGGAAGTAACATAATCGAGGTCAGTCCTAAGTTTTTTAGTAAACAGTTATTAAGTGGACTAAACCTTGATAGTTCAGGCGTTATAGACCAATTGTTATTCAAAAATTATATGGACAGCGAAGTTAATCATTTAGAAATTATTGGTGATGACTTTAGTTGTCTAACAGTGAATGGTTATGACACAGAAAGTATGCCTATATCATTCAATCTTAAGTTTATTGAAAGTAACCACCGGTGGTTAATTGATGAAATAAATGTGCTTTTTATTAATAGCGAAGTTGAATTTAGCCAAGTAGCTAAATGTCCTAGTGCATATAATAGCTAAAATGCTAATAAGTGATTATGGCGTCAAAGTTTAATTTAGCTAAAACAGACTGTTATGCAATAGAACCTTCTAACCCGCTTTTGTCCAAATCTTAGATGGTCAATTAGGTCTTGGATACATAATATTGGTTTGTTTTTTAAAGCCAAAAGGTTACGCAAATCCTGTAAAGGTGAACCATTGGTGTTTGCGAGACGACCGTCTGACCCATGGAAGGGGCGGCTGAGGTTATAGGGATATACTTGCGGCGTCTAGTCGGATCATTTGCACTTGAAGTCACCTTTTACGCCCATGTACGCCCATGAAAGTTTAATTGAGTTTAAATTGAGTCTGCTCAGTGTAACTAACCAGAGTGATTACCGCTTAGAGGTTTATTGAGGTTAGATATCCTAGGCCTTACCAGCTCAGGCGTTATCTCATCTAACCTCACAAATCATTTACGCTTGCTGATGCCTTGGCAGTTTGATTGAAATAAGCGCGGCGAGTGCAATAAAAATGGCTGATATCCACAAGCACGCTGCCATTCCATATAATTGATACACCCAACCCGATAATACAGTGCCGATTAAACGTCCCATTGCATTGGCCATATAGTAAAAGCCGACATCTAATGACACGCCATCTTCGCTGGCATAGCTGACGATCAAATAGCTGTGTAGTGAAGAGTTAATGGCAAATAATGCACCGAAAAGCATTAATCCCCACACGAGTATGTAAGCTGCATAAAAGTCATAACTTATTGCCAGTGCGATAGCTGCAGGCACTAGGCTTAATAGCATTGCCCAGCCTAAAGCACTGCGCCCATCGGGGACTTTACCTTGGGTTTTACCGGTTAATCGGGGCGAAAAAGCTTGCACGACACCATAAGCGATGACCCAAAGTGCCAGAAAACCACCGACATACCAATGATCCCAGCCAAAGGTTGATGCCAGATAAACGGGTAAGGCGACCACAAACCATACATCTCGTGCACCAAATAAAAACATCCGCGCCGCTGAAAGGGTATTTACCGGCTGACTTTTTGAAAATATTTCAGTGAACTTAGGTTTGTTTTTGGCTTTACCTAAATCGCGCTTCAAACTGAATAGACTGAAAATCCATACCAGCAATAATCCCACCGCCATGCTGAGCACCGCATACTGAAAACCTAATATGGTCAGTAAGGCGCCGCCTAAAAAGAAGCCCGCTCCCTTTAAGGCATTTTTCGATCCGGTTAATATCGCAACCCACTTATACAGTTGCCCCTGCGCATCGGCAGGCACTAATAATTTGATGCTACTTTTGGCGCTCATTTTATTGAGATCTTTTGCGATACCAGACAAAGCCTGCGCTGCCATGACCCAAGGGATGGTTAGTGCAGCTGCGGGAACTAATAGCATGCTAAGGGCAACAATTTGTATAAAAAGACCGATATTCATGGTCTTATTTAGCCCTAAACGTGCACCTAACCAGCCACCAATTAAGTTAGTGACTACCCCAAAAATTTCATAAAAAAGGAATAGCATGGCAATATTTAGCGGGCTATAACCTAAACCATGAAAATACAGCACCACTAGCATACGTAGGGCACCATCGGTCAGCGTGAATGCCCAATAGTTGCCCGTAACGACTAGGTATTGGCGAGTTTCTGGCGACAGTCCTGTCAAAAGTCCCATAGAGTTCTCTTTATTTAAGCTGATGCTTTATCCATTTGGCCAACCATACGGGCGATTTCAGCGGCACTATTCACCTGTCAAAAGTCCCATAGCGTTCTCTTTATTTAAGCTGATGCTTTATCCATTTGGCCAACCATACGAGCGAGTTCAGCAGCGCGATTTGCATAACCCCATTCGTTATCATACCAGGCATAAAGTTTAACCTGAGTGCCGTTAATTATCATGGTGGACAGGGCGTCGATGATGCTTGAGCGTGGATCGGTTTTGTAATCGACCGACACTAAAGGACGTTCTTCATAACCTAAAATATCTTTTAAAGGCCCTTCAGCAGCGGCTTTAAATAAGCGGTTAACTTCTTCTTCTGTGGTTGGGCGGCTGACCTCAAACACACAATCGGTTAATGACGCATTGGCAAGCGGAATACGCACTGCATGGCCGTTGAGTTTGCCTTTGAGTTCAGGAAAAATATGAGTAATTGCAGTCGCTGAACCTGTAGTTGTTGGAATAAGACTTAAGCCACAAGCTCGAGCACGGCGAAGGTCTTTATGCGGCGCATCTAAAATGGTTTGGGTATTGGTAATGTCGTGAATCGTCGTCATAGACCCATGTACTATGCCTATGTTTTCGTGAATGACTTTGACGATGGGTGCTAAGCAGTTAGTCGTGCAAGAGGCCGCAGTAACAATTGAATGAATCGCCTTGTCATAAAGCTGATGATTCACGCCCATTACAATATTTAATACATCGTCTTCTTTCACCAGGGCTGTGACCACAACGCGTTTAACACCTTGATCTAAATAAGCTTGTAGTACTTCTTTAGTCTTCATTTTACCAGAGGCTTCAATCACCACATCACAGTTTGACCAATCTGTTTCGCCGATAGTGTTGTTGCGGGTGCAGGCAATGCGTTTACCGTTGATGATCATATCATCCGCTTCGGCGCTGGCCTCGTGCTGCCAACGGCCATGAACTGAGTCGAATGTAAGTAAATGGGCTAAGGTGGCGGTATCTCCGGCAGGGTCGTTAATTTGCACAAACTCAACATCATCCCATTGCCAAGCTGCTCTTAGCGCTAAACGTCCCATGCGGCCAAAGCCGTTAATTCCAATTTTAATTGTCATGTAGCATCCTTAGATTTTTATTTTAAATAGGTATTAATACCTTAAAGCTTGAAGTCGATTTTCACTCAGTGGCAAACTTAGCCCAAATAGCGTTTATTGGTGTTATGGCTCGGTAGTATTGTTATTCGTTTTTATCTACATCATTAACAACACGCTTTTAGGCGTTCAGGTCGTCCACCCATTTTGCATAAATTGCTGAGGTTTTCTGCTAAAAAAAGCGCATTTTGCTGAGTAGTTTCGCTTAGTACTAACAGGCTCCATTCAGGTAAGTCAGCATTAATGCTATAGAACACCCACTGACCTTGACGGCGATCGATCAAGAGACCGCATTTACGGAGTTGGGCTAAATTTCGTGAAATTTTGGGCTGAATTTCTTGTAATGCTTCGGTTAGTTCGCAAACACATAATTCCCCTTCCTGCTGAATAAGCATTAAACAACGCAGTCGTGTCTCGTCGGCTAAACATTTAAAAAATTGAGTTGGGGTAATCATTGTTAGCCTTAGGTGTTAATTATAAAGTGAGATTGATATTTTTAGTTGCTCTACCACAATGATGGCAAGCCATTGGATTCTAAAGTGCCATTTGAAACATGATTTTATATACACTTATTTATATATGCAATTTTTTACATGTATTATTCATGACATATTCTATTTGAATATGTGTTTTATTTATCACAGAGGTAAGCCAACTTGCATAAAGACTTATAATGCAGCATTAACGACTTTTCAGTCTTTAAGTGCTGATGCTAGCACTAACATCAAATATTATTTTTTGTCGTAAAAATGACATTTAACGATGCTTAAAAGCCTCTGCAGTGATCTGCTTCACAATTGCTAGCGGATATCCTGTTTTAAAATTACCGAATACCTCATTAGTGTGATCTGCATTCATACATTAGCATTAGCAAAGATCTAAAATTACTCATCGAGTTTTTATTGATGGTGATGATAATGGCAGGGGTTTCAAACCAGATAACAACTATTAAACGCGGCTTGGATATACCTATTATGGGTAAGCCTATTCAGCAAGTGTTTGAGGGTGAAAAAGCCACAACAGTGGCGTTACTAGGTGAAGAATATGTTGGCTTAAAACCGACTATGTTGGTCGAGGAAGGTGATTTTGTCATCAAAGGGCAAGCGCTTTTTGAAGACAAGAAAACCCCAGGGCTAAAATTTACCGCACCTGCTAGTGGCAAGGTTAGTGCAATCCATCGTGGCGAAAAACGCGTTTTACAGGCGGTAGTGATTGAGTGTGATGAGCAGCAACACGCTAAAAGCTTTGCGCGCTATGATGACTTTAGTCAGCTAAGTCGCCAGTTTGTGGTTGATAATCTTGTCGATAGCGGCCTGTGGACGGCATTACGTACACGACCATTTTCACGCGTGCCGCAATTAGATAGCCAGCCTGCAGGTATATTTGTTACGGCAATGGACAGTAATCCACTTGCTGCTGACCCTCGCATTATTATCGCCGAGCAAACTGACGCTTTTGTTGCCGGTTTGCAAGTGCTTAGCTATTTGACCGAAGGCAAAGTGTACCTGTGCCAGGATGATAACGCGCCCTTACTGAGTGGCGATATCTGCACTAACTTGCCTAAGGTGTCTATGCATCAATTTAATGGTGTTCACCCTGCAGGGTTAGTGGGCACTCACATTCATTTTTTACTGCCAGCTAGCATTGAGCGCCCAGTGTGGCACTTGGGCTATCAAGACGTTATTGCTTACGGCAAGTTGTTTTTAAAGGGTGAGCTGTATACCGATCGCGTAGTGGCTTTTTCGGGCCCGAATGTGCTTGAGCCACGTTTGGTTCGCACCCAGTTAGGTGCTCAATTAAGCCCCATTGTGGCGGGTAAAATTAAAAATGTTCGTTCACGTGTTGTGTCTGGCAGCGTGCTTAATGGCCACACTGCTGAGGGTGTGTATGATTACTTAGGTCGTTTTCATAACCAGATTTGTGTGCTGTCTGAAGATGATAAGCATCAATTACTGCCCTGGGTGCGTAACGATCAAAACAAATTTAGCCTCACAGGCATCATGATGTCTGGTTTCAGTCGCACCAAAAAGTTATTCGATTTTACCACCCATGCTGGTGGTTCAGCTCGGGCGATGATGGCGTTTGGTCAACTTGCCCGTGTCATGCCTTTAGATATTCTCCCCACCTTACTTATTCGTGATTTAGTGGTACGTGATACCGATGAAGCGCAACTGCTTGGAGCGTTGGAATTGGATGAAGAAGATCTCGCGTTATGTACCTTTGTTTGTCCTGGAAAGTATGACTTTGGTAAAGAACTACGTGCTTGCCTAGATATTATCGAGAGGGAAGGTTAATGAGTAAGCCTATTAAAAAATCGTCGACCCAAGACAAGTATTATGAGCACGGCGATTCGATGCGAAAATACTTGCGATCGTTATGGATTGCCCATGGTCGTAGCACCAAAGGGCAGGTTCATGTTCGTGATGCCATTGATGTGAAACGAACTATGCATATCGTCGGCATGTGTTTATTACCCGCGTTATTTTTTGGAATGTATAACATCGGCCTACAAGCGCAACTGGCTATTATTGCAGGCGCTAGCGCACCAGATACTTGGCATTTAGCTATTTTCAATATGCTATTTTCAGGCTTAACTGCTGAGTCTGGCATATTCAGTTTATTTGCCTATGGCGCGAGTTTTTATGTGCCTTTCTATCTTACCGCGTTAATCGTAAACCTATTTTGGGAAGTGATATTTTCCAGAATGCGCGGCCAAGAACTGCATGAAGGCTTCTTTGTTACCGCGTTACTGTTTTCGCTTATTCTGCCGGTTTCGACCCCGTTGTGGATTATGGCGATAGGTATCAGTTTTGGGGTGATTGTTGCTAAAGAGATGTTTGGTGGCATGGGATATAACTTCTTAAACCTGGCGTTAGCTGGTTATGCGTTCATCTATTTTTCCTACCCAACAGAAGTGGCAGCGATAAGTCAGTTTGTGGCGGTTGATGGATATTCTGGTGCAACAACCTTGGGGTTGGCAGCGGCTAACAAACTTAGTTTTGCTGATGTGAGTTGGATTGGCGCATTAAGTGATCCGCTATGGTGGGATGCCTTCTTTGGTTTTACCGTGGGCTCAATTGGTGAAACCAGTGCTTTAGCTATTTTAATTGGTGGCGGTATTTTGTTGATGACTCGCGTTGCCGATTGGCGTGTGGTGGCTGGGGTGATGTTGGGTATGATTGCCACCGCAATTATATTTAATCTTTTTGGCCCAGCTAAAAATGCGATGGCTACTATGCCGTGGACATGGCACTTAGTTACCGGTGGTTTTGCCATGGGGATGATGTTTATGGCGACCGACCCAGTAACAGCATCTTATACTCGCAATGCAAAATACGCTTATGGCTTCTTAATTGGCTTTATGACGGTGTTGATCCGAGTGCTAAATGTGAAGTTGCCTGAAGGCATTATGTTAGCCATTTTATTTGCCAACTTATGGGCACCGTTATTCGATTACCTGGTGGCGAGAGCCAACATCAAACGGAGACTAAAACGCCATGGCCTTTAAAAAAGATTCGGTGATGGGAACCATGGTTTTCATCATCAGCTTGAGTTTAGTGTGCTCTTTTATGATTACCGGTACGGCCGAAATTTTAAAAGAAAGAAAGCTAGTTAAAAAACGCGATGAAGTGCAACAGTTCGTATTAAAAGCGGCTGGTATTGCTAATAGTTCAGTCGATTTTAGAGAGTTATTTGCAACGCGCGTGCAGCCTAAATTAGTCGACTTAGAAACCGGTGAGTACATAGCGCAGGAGAATATTCTGGACTTTGATGGCCGTATGGCGGCGATTAACCCTGAAACCTCACGCAAGCCGAAAAAAGATACTGCCAAAATCAAAAGTCGTGCGGATCAAGTGCGTATTTTTGAGGTATTTGATGCTGAGGGTAAGTTAACCAGTATTGTAATGCCTATTTACGGTAAAGGTTTATGGTCAATGATGTATGGCTATTTAGCGGTCGAGCCTGATCTTAATACCATTAAGAACATTGTGTTTTATGAACACGGTGAAACCCCTGGTATTGCTGATTTTGTCACTGATCCTGCCTGGACATCTCTATGGCAAGGTAAGCAACTATTCGATGCCAAAGGTAAGATAGCCATTAAGGTCATTAAAGGCGGTGCTAAAGCCGGTGATGTACATGGTGTTGATGGTGTATCTGGCGCCACGCGTACCGGTGTAGGTATTCAAAAAGCAGTTGAGTTTTGGTTTGGTGTTGAAGGATATCAAACATTCTTACACCGTTTTGCTAAAGCGGAGGAGAAGTAAATGAGTCGGTCAACGTCTACAAAAGACATTCTCACTTCACCCATTTTTGCCAATAACCCTGTCGCCATGCAGGTGCTTGGGGTGTGTTCCGCGCTGGCGGTCAGTAACTCAATGCAAACCGCATTAGTGATGACCTTAGCGGTGACATTTGTATTGGTTTTTTCCAATGTGATTATTTCAACCATTCGTAACTTTATTCCCAATAGTGTGCGAATTATTGCCCAAATGACGGTTATAGCGTCATTGGTGATCATCGTTGATATGGTGCTGCAGGATGTTGCCTATGAACTGTCGAAACAGTTATCGGTATTTGTCAGCTTAATCATCACCAACTGTATCATTATGGGACGTGCAGAAGCATTTGCGATGAAGTATCCACCGCATCTTGCATTTGTTGATGCCGTAGGCAATGCCATGGGTTATGGCGTTATTTTGCTTGGGGTCGCGTTTGTACGTGAACTGTTAGGGCGTGGCTCATTGTTTGGTCATGAAGTATTGACCACAGTAGCCAATGATGGTTGGTATTTACCTAATGAGATGTTCACTTTACCACCGAGTGCATTTTTCTTAATTGGCGTGATGATTTGGGCAATTAACCTTGTTCAGCGTAAGCGAGGATAATCATGGAACATTATATTAATTTATTTATCCAAGCGGCCTTTATTGACAATATGGCGCTGTCATTCTTTTTAGGTATGTGTACGTTTTTAGCGGTATCCAAAAAGGTCTCCACCTCTTTTGGCTTAGGTATTGCCGTCATAGTGGTGATGATGTTGGCTGTGCCGATTAATCAACTGATTTATGTCAATGTACTCGCGCCTGGCGCATTAGCTTGGGCGGGTATGGCTGATTTAGATATCAGTTATTTGCAACTGATTACCTTTATTGGCGTGATAGCGGCATTGGTGCAAATTTTGGAAATGTTCTTAGAAAGATATATTCCAACCTTGTACCAAAGTTTAGGCATTTTCCTACCTTTGCTAACAGTAAACTGTGCCATTTTTGCCAGTGGTTATTTTTATGGCTAATCGCGACTATAACCTTGCTGAATCAACCGTGTTTGCTGCGGGCAGTGCGGTAGGTTGGGCTGTGGCTATTGTGTTATTAGCTGGACTGCGCGAGCGGATGAAGTTCAACGCTATTCCTGAAGGTCTGCAAGGTATTGGCATTACCTTTATCACCACAGGTTTGATGGCGTTAGGTTTTATGTCTTTCGCTGGCATTACGCTGTAAAGCATTAGGAAGCAAAGTATGAATTCCTTACAGCAGAATGACAGATTAATCAGAAGGTGCATTTAATGGAAATGGCAATTGGTATTGGCATGTTTACTCTAGTCGTAAGCGTGTTAGTGATGGTGATTTTAGTCGCCAAAAGTAAACTGGTTAACACGGGGGCAGTGACCATCAGCATTAATGATGATGCGTCGAAAACGGTGATCACGCCGGCAGGTGATAAATTACTGGGCGCATTAGCGGGTAATCAGATTTTTATTCCTTCAGCCTGTGGCGGTGGTGGTACTTGTGGTCAATGTCGAGTGACAGTGAAGTCAGGCGGCGGTGATATTCTGGCGACAGAGCTTGATCATATTTCAAAAAAAGAAGCCAAAGAAGGCTGTCGTTTAGCATGTCAGGTTGCTGTGCGCGGCGATATGGACCTTGAGGTCGATGAAGAGATTTTTGGGGTTAAAAAATGGCAATGTGAGGTTATTTCTAATCATAACCAAGCGACCTTTATTAAAGAGTTACTGCTTAAAATACCTGATGGTGAAGAAGTACTGTTTAAAGCGGGCGGATATATTCAAATTGAAGCACCGGCCCATGAAGTTCGCTATGCCGATTTTGATATTCCTGCTGAATACCGTGATGACTGGGAAAAATACGACTTATTTAAGCTAGTGTCTAAGGTAGATGAAGATGTATTACGCGCTTATTCAATGGCGAATTATCCCGATGAAAAAGGCCGCATTATGCTCAATGTGCGTATTGCCACGCCACCGTCTGAAGGCTTGCCTCCGGGTAAAATGTCATCGTATATTTTTAATTTAAAAGCCGGTGACAAGGTCACCATCTCTGGCCCATTTGGTGAGTTTTTTGTAAAAGAGACCGATGCTGAAATGGTATTTGTCGGTGGTGGGGCTGGTATGGCGCCAATGCGTTCACATATTTTTAATCAACTAAAACGGGTTAAAACCAATCGTAAAATGACTTTTTGGTACGGTGCTCGCTCTAAACGTGAGATTTTCTACCAGGAAGATTTTGATATGTTGGCGGCTGAGAATGACAACTTTGAATGGCATGTGGCGTTATCTGATCCACTACCTGCCGATAATTGGACCGGTTACACTGGCTTTATTCATAATGTGTTATTTGAGCATTATCTTAAAAACCATAAGGCACCAGAAGACTGTGAGTTCTATATGTGTGGCCCGCCAATAATGAACTCGTCAGTGATTGGCATGCTTGAAAGTTTAGGGGTTGAAGCTGAAAATATTCTACTGGATGACTTTGGTGATTAAGCGCGGTTAAGTGACTTTACATAACAAAAAGGGAAAGCATCGCTTTCCCTTTTTTTGTGACAACTAATGGGTATTAGCCTGGAACCAAATTCGAAATAGTAAAAATTAGCCTAATCGTTTTGAGAAGTCTAAGTAACGCATCACTTCACCCTCTGGAAAGGCCAGTTCGTCGCCATTTTGGTGACTTGATAACAAATTCTCTCTGGCATAGCGCTTAATCGTGGCAGGGCTTTTATCTAAAATTTTACAGACTTCTTCAAGGGTGAGTAATTTATCGCTCATGGCTATCTCCAAAGTTATTGGCTGGTCATTTTTGTTTTTGTATTGTTTACTTGGGTAACAGTATAGACAATATTGAGTATGTGATGAGCTTTCACTGGTTATTATGCACAAACTTAATACTGATTATGCATCGCAAGATTACTAATAACGCTAACCGATTTAGATGCCTGTTGTGCTGAATCGACCATTACCTTTGCAACTTGTAGTCCATTGATAGGTTTATATTTTTTAAGTGAGCCGATAAACAAAAAACCGGTTAAGCAGAACAACCACTGGCCAATTTGTTCTAATGTACGACTGTCTGCTCGTTCGCCAATGAGTAAACTAGGCTGAAAAATTTGTACATGGGGCAAATGGAGTAGGCGTAACTCCTGCTCCATTTCACCTTTGACACGGTTATAAAACACGCTGGATTGTGGATTTGCATCTAAGGCGCTAATCACTTGTAGTACTAGCGTTGGATGTGATTGACGCTTAAGCAGTTTAGCAAAAGCTAACACGCCCAATTTATCCACTTCGATAAACGCTTGCTGACTTCCTGCTTGTTTGATGGTGGTGCCTAAACAACAAAAACCATGATCGATAGGTTCAGGTAAATTCATTTCATGTAGCTCGTCCAACTCGCATGCTAAATAATGCAGTTTTTCTTTACCGAAATGATGCTCATTAATACGTGGTTGCGAGCGTCCTAAAACATATATTTTTTGATATTTATCGCTATCTAATAACAACTCCAGTAAAGATTTTCCGACTAATCCGGTCGCACCTATTATGGCTGCTATCATTATATTACATCCTTATAAAAATCATTACAGCACTGTATCCAGCTAATGGATGAGTTGCAATACATGGATTGCTGTAGCAATGACAATTTTCTTTTTAGAATGCTGATGTGGCATAGTCATATGCTTAATAACCATGACGCAAGGAACGACAATGTCAGACGAGCATTTGCCACTGAGTGATTTCATCGAATATCCGCAAGATGAAATGTTTGCTCGAGCAGAGAAGAATTATCAAGAGGTTAAACGCAGGCATTCAATTCGAAAATTTTCAAATCGTGCTGTGCCACAAGCCATTATTGAACAATGTATTCTTGCCGCAGGCACCGCGCCTAATGGGGCTAATCATCAGCCTTGGCATTTTGTCGCCATTCAAAGCTCTGCCATAAAAGCGCAGATTCGTCAGCAGGCTGAGGCGTTAGAGCAAGCTTTTTATGCTGGGCGTGCAGGTGATGAATGGTTAGATGCATTAAAACCTTTAGGCACTAATGCCAGTAAACCTTATTTGGAACATGCACCTTGGCTGATTGCGGTTTTTAGCCAAAAGCGTAAAGAACAAGAGGGTGAGCAAAAAACAAATTATTATGTGCATGAGTCTGTGGGGATTGCGACAGGTTTTTTAATTCAGGCGTTACATCATGCTGGGCTTGGTACATTAACTCACACGCCTAAACCGATGAGTTTTTTATCTAAGATTTGCGGTCGTGATAATGACAATGAACGACCTTATATGTTGATTATTGCTGGTTATCCTGCAGAAGATGCGACTGTACCGACCCATGCTTTAGCTAAAAAATCGTTAGCTGAGATATGTGACTTTATTTAAGCAAAATTAAAAATAATGATAAGTTAAAGCGCCAGTTAAGGTGTTTTCTTTAAGCTATATTGCTTAATAATGGTTAATAACTCATCGAGACTTTTTACAATAATATCGGATAAATGTTGATAATGTGCGTCAATGCCATGGTTGATAAAGCAGGCAATCATACCGGCATTATTGGCAGCTTGAATATCATATAAATAATCACCGACATACATAATGTGCTTGGGCGCTATTTGCCATTGTGTCGCAATGGCGATAAGTGCATCGGGTGCAGGTTTAGCGGGATAACATTCGCGAGTTAGTACGGTGTCAATATTGATCTTGTTTTGGGCGAGCTTTAGTTCACTCGCCGCCTTGCTATTGCGGGTGACAATGGCACAGGGAATTTGTTGTTTTTCGATAAAACTCAGCAGCACCGTCATGCCTGCTAACGCCTTAGCGGTTAGGGCATCTTGGTTTTCATGTTCAATAATTATTTGGTTAGCTTTATCTTGCAGATCTTTACTGTCCAGTGACGCCACATGTTTCAATACATCGATATCATCAGGGCAGCCAATTTGCTGTCGAATAAGGCTGAAGTCTAGACTGGATTCTACCAGAGTACCGTCGAGATCAAAGATAATGCCTTGGATCATTTGCTGCATGCTCCTAATTTACTGAAATGAAAGTGAGTGTAAAGCGATATCAAAATGGCCCTGTTGTTTATCGGCAATCAAAATGCCAACCCTTTCAACCTTTGCCAAATTTAATGCCGGACCATTGTGAACTGTTCGTCCTCTAAATCCAATTTTAAAGTCATCGACGTGAAAAACATGCTCGCTTATTTGATCTTTCTGGCTGGTGAATTCGGCAATATAAGCTTCACCATATTGTAAATCAGCCGTTTTAACGCGCAGTTGATAACGTTTGCCATCACCTTTAACGATTAACTGACAGCGACTTGCTTGTTTAGGTTCGGTTAATAGGACAAATTCGACCGAGGCAAAACCGCCATTATTGTCTAACGACACTGAGCCTGAAAAATTAACTGACTGTGCTGATTGAGTGACATGGCTGGATGATAATCCCCCCATTACAGTGTCATTATTAATGTTAATCGACTTAACATGACGGGCATCGGCAAATTGTAATTCCACCTTAGGTTCCTCTTGAGGTAAGTTACTCGCAAAAGCTGCAATAGTTCCGAATGTGAAGATCAATATAGATAACGATTTAAACATTTGATATTCCCTCTTATAAAAAAACGGCTTATCTGGGTTAAAGATAAGCCGCAGAGGGTTTTCGCAGATTAAATGGGTCTAACTAATTATATTACGATGACGTTATCTAAAGGGATCACGCCAAATGTAACTGAGCGTTAATGAGGTTAACGTGCACTCTAGAAAATAATAGCAAATTCAGCTTAGCTTTATGGAGACAAGGCCTAAATACGTTATGATAGCTATTATCGTGTTTTAAGAGCTTGCTATTATTTTGTTAACATCACACTCAATTCAGCCACTTCAATATCGTGTAGCATCGATAAATCTGTTTAATTTTATTGCGCCGCCTAATGCCTACTATGATTTTGAAAATATTTATACCACTGAACAATGGCGTCAAAAGTGTGCTTGGATCAGCGACTTTATTCAACAAAACCAACCTGATATTATTGGTTTTCAAGAGGTTTTCAGCCCTGATGATTTAAAAGTCTTATGTCAGCAATTAGGTTATGACTATTTTGCCGTATTAGATGAGCCTGAAGTGCAAAGTGACTATGTTTACCGTCATCCTGTAGTGGCGTTAGCATCACGTTACCCTATTACTGAAATGGCCAATGTTGAGGCAGATCAAGCAGCCTGTCAGGCTTTGGGTTTGTCACAGTTTAATTTTAGCCGCTTGCCACTGCGCGCCACGGTCGAGTTGCCGCAGTTCGGCCCCTGTGATTGTTATGTGATCCATTTAAAATCTAAACGTAGTGGTTTCGATAAAGATGACCTAGCCGACAGTGGTGCTTTAGGCGCGGCGGACTTTATATCAAGACAAGTATTAGGACGTTGGGCGTCGAGCATTCAGCGCGGCAATGAAGCGACGTTTCTGTGTCATCAGATGTTGCTTCGCAAGCATCAAAAAAACATGCCTTTTGTATTGATGGGGGATTTTAACGATAAATTGCACAGTGATTTACTTGCCGCTTTTCATCAAAACTTACGCGTGTATCGTAATGATATTGAAGATAAAAAACTAGCCGGTTTGAGCGAGCAACAATTGTTTGCTGAGCTTAATCAATTTCGAATCTACGACAGTTACGAATTATTTAAAGCGACAACAAAATCAAATGCTAGCTTAGCGTTAGATGAATTTGAATCCGTAAAAGATACTGATATTGAGCTGCCGATATCACGCCCTGCAACCCACTATTACGGCAGTGAAGGTTCGGTTTTAGATTATATTCTGGTCTCGAGTGAGTTTGATCCTAAACAGTTGAAAAATTTAGCACACATAGAGGCATACCAAACATTTGATCGTCATTTAGTGCGACCAGATTATGAACGTGACAGTGACAGTACTGACCATGCGCCAGTCATGATGACCTTTAGCTTACGTTAGCCGGTTAGTGCACCATAAAAATGGCCAGCAAATTGCTGGCCATTTTTATGGTAAGTTTTGGTGTTAACAAAGTTGATTTACTGAGGTTTCACCAATTGTTTAATGTTAATACAGCGATACTCATTTTGACGAGTCTCTAATAAGGCGCGACGGGTCAGTTTGGATAAGCCTGTTTCAGTATTAAGCACATGTTCAATCATAGTGATATTGTCAATTGAGCAGGCATGTGGAATTAATGCTTGAGTGTAACTGCGCATAAATACTGGCCCTTTTTTATCTAGCTCAATTAAATTTGCCAAGCGCTGTTCTGCAGTGGCAGCACTGAGTAAGTTTTGCTCGGCAGGATAAAGGTTAAACATGGCTACCCGCAGTTTAGAAAACGGCATGGCTTGGCTATGTTCAATAGTATTTAACCATTGACGTTTGAGATGTGCTTGTGGACGAATGACCTCTGCTGCAAGGGCGGCTTTTTCACCAGAATCCGATGTGTCCTTGATTTTTTCGCGTTGGAGTAATGCATAGGCATTACCGAAATCAAAGCGATTCAGTTGCCTAATGATATCCCAACGTAAATCTTGATCTAGCACTAAACCTTTTACTTTAGTGCTGCCAGTTAGCAGTTGTTGTAAGTGCTTTAACGGATCTGACTGGGTTGATAGGTTAACGTATGCTGAGAACCACAGGCGTTGGAAATCACTGTTTTTATGATGCTCCATTGTCATGCGTAAACTCATCTGGCTTAGCGCACGGCTGACCTTGTCAGTATATTGTTTATGCGTCGGAGCCATTAAATCGAGCATTTCTTTGGCGCGATTTAAGTTAGCAATTACTTGGCCTAAAATCGTATAATCTTGCTCAAGTGGCGCATTAATTAATGCCACATTAATAAAATCATTTAATGGTGCTTGGCCATCTAAAACACTGTCCCACATGCTTTGCCATAACATTGAGCGTAATAATGGGTCGTGCACTTTATTAAGAGATTGCTTAGCGGTATTCATTGAACGTTGGTCTAAATCAACTTTGACAAAACCCCAGTCATCTAAGTTCGGATAGACTAAATCAGGGCAATATTCTCCGACCAATTCGCTGACATCAGTACGTGCACCTTTGTAAGTCACCACCGCGGTTTGATGTTTTTCGACGCCATAACGGCGTTGATAAAATAAACCCACTTTAACTTTTTGCTCACGTAATGTTGGAAACTCATCGCTTACTGCACGTTGAACCAGTTGGAAGTCGCTGATCATGCCGTTGGCACAGGTGTATTCAGCTTTGATACTGTTCACTCCTGCTTTATATAACCATTCTTGGGTCCACTGGCTTAGGTCACGGTTACTGGCTTTTGCTAGGCTACCGATAAAATCATCTAACTGGGCATTTTGATAACTGAATTTGCTAAGGTACTGTTTAACACCTTGACGGAAGGTTTCTTCACCGAGTAGATGACGTAACTGGTTTAACGTTGATGCGCCTTTTTGGTAAGTGATCGCATCGATATTATCAAAGGCATTTTGGGTTGTGGCTACAGGCACTTCAATAGGATGGGTGGTTACCAGTGAATCTAGCTCGTAAGCTCGTTGCTTGCCTGATGCATAAAAGGTGCGCCATGCATGGGTGAACTCTGTCGCTTCAGCTGTAGCAAGAATGCCCATAAAGGCAGCAAAACTTTCATTTAACCATAGTCCGTTCCACCATTTCATGGTGACCAAATCACCAAACCATTGGTGTGCCATTTCATGCATGATCACGCCCGCTAAGCGCTCTTTTTGTGACGCGGTCATTTTTGCATTAAACAAAAATCTATCTTCTGAAAAGGTGATCGCGGCGGCATTTTCCATTGCACCATATAAAAAATCAGGCACTAGGACTTGATCGTACTTTTTAAATGGGTAAGGGATGCCGAAATAACGGTCAAAAAAGTATAACCCTTGCTTGGTATAGGTAAACCAGTCTTGTGGAGTGACTTGTTCGGTGACCGACTGACGAGAGAATAACCGCATTGGATACGGTCCACTGTTGTCTTGCCACATATGATATGGACCAGCATGCAGTGAAAAGTTATATGGGCTTAACTTAGGTGATGCAGGAAATACCCATACATTTTCATTGCCTTGTGCTGTAATACTGCTTTCGCGCATTGCACTAATGACTTGCCAATCTTTAGGTGCATGAACGTTAAGCTGAAAACTGGCTTTTAAATCGGGCTGGTCAAACACGGCGAACATCTGCTGCGCTGCAGCGGGTTCAAAATGCGAGTATAAATATACTTTGCCATCTACTGGGTCAACAAACCGGTGCAAGCCTTCACCATTGGTGCTGTGCTCGCGAGTAAATTCAATGGCAATGGTATTTGGTCCAGATTGCAACAACGATGGGCTTAAGGTGATATAACTGCCATTGTACTCAGGATAGATTTTCACACCATTGACTATCATAGAGATGATATTAGCTTGGTTTAAATCTAAGGTTAGGTTTTTAGCTGTGCCATTTAAGTCGAAATTGACGATAGATGTGGCGCGAAATTGACTTTGCCCATTTAGAAAAAAGGTCAGTTTGTAATCCACATTACTGACCACTCGAGCGCGTTCACTGGCTTGATACTGACTAATAAAAGGCGTGTTGTCTCGCAGACTGGCCGTGGTTGACGATGTATTCATGCAGCCGGTTATTACAGTGGCTGATAAACAAAGACCGAGTAGTTTTACTATAAAGGCGTGTCGCAATTTCACTTAATGGTTTTCCTAAGGTTGCACAGCAAAAGTTGTGGCAGATATAAGAAAGCCGACACAGATGTCGGCTTTCACAATATATTGATTACATTTTACATGCCTAAGAAAGACTTAGACTTAGTTTTACGAATTTCTTTTTCATCAGACCATTCAATTAAACCTGTTTCCAAGTCCATTAAACGCATGGTCATTTTATAGTATACATCTTTGGTGCTGCCATCTTGCTTGACTATGCTAGATAAGTTGCCATAAAGCATAAATTGCGCACCAATTTGACGACCAAATTTAATGGCTGTTGTTGGGTCAACCATACCAGCATTGTTTTGATAATCGAGCTGTTTACGCACTACATCGACTTTGGTCATGTCGATAAAGCGAAACTTACCAGAGCGCAGTAACTTGTTACTAATGGTGTCGGTGACTGACTCGGTATCGATATGTTCAGAGGTTTTATTCTTAATTTTATCGACAAAAATAATAGGACGATTATTTTGAGTCATCATCATCACTGGCGGGAAGGTCATCATGCTATCAACCATTTTAGCGGCAATGGCTTGTAAATCGGTAGAGCCGAAGTTTTCGTTAACGGTTTCGACTTCTGTTGCGTCGCCATATTCCACTTTGGATTGACAAGCGGCTAGCCCCAACACTGCGGCAAGAACAAATATTAGTTTCATTGGTTTCATAATCAATTCCATAAGTTGGTGGTGCAATTACAGGATTATCGAATAAAAACGGGTACGATTACCAGTATCTATAACCCAAATTAATGTAGTTTTATCTGATTTAACGTCAATTTTAGCTTTTTGTGTATTGCCTAGGCTGATTTCATACTCGCCTGAGTCAACATACTGTCGAGCAATTAGTGCCTGACTGGGCAAGGTTAACCAGCTTCTGCGATCAGCTTGTTCAGTGATGACATTAAAAATCTGCATCGCAATCGCGCCTGCATCAATTTGGTCGTTACGGCGTTTACTTTCACTGCGCACGCTTTGTGCCATTTCAGCTTTAGCATAAACCCTCAATGCCTGCCTAACCAGAGCCGCGGGTAAGTCTTCTTTTAACGCATTAATCGCCAGCGCGTCAATATTGGCTATGCTTTCTGCTTGCAGGACACTGCCCAGACCTTGAATAGAGACTGGCGCCGTATTGCTCATCGAAGGTCGATAAGTGGCCAGTGATAAGGTTTGCCAGTTACCGTCAATGATAAAGGGCACGGTTAAACTTTGTTTTTCAGGTACAAAACCACGCTCAACTAACACTACAACCTGGCCTTGTTTTGGACTGGCTAATACAGCCTCACCCCAGCGGCGTGAAAAATCATCATATTGTGGCATCGACAGCTGCTTAGCTAGTCTAACTAAATCCTGCTGTAGGTATTTATTATTAGGCGATATTTGAGCGGCTTTACGGTAATCAATATAGGCGTCGTTGGGTTCACCCAATAATTCGTAAAGTAAGCCTGTAGTGTAGTAACTATAGGCATTTAAAAATGAACTGGTTACTGTACCGGCAGATTGGCCTAACTTGTTTACTTCAGCATCGATAGTGCCGTTTGCCATGGCCTGGACTGACTTTTGTGATTTTTGGTAGCGAGCTTGCTCACTACTTTGCAATTCGTTACTGCGCCTTAATTCTACCATTGCGCCCTGTGCATCACCCGAAAACAGGTAGTTTAAAGCTTGATACTGATGCAGCATAATCCGTTCATAGCCTGGTCCGCGATAAGGAATAGCATTGTCGTTTAGTAATAAGCTACTGGCCTTTGAACCTATATCCGATACGCTGATTTTTGCTTGCTCATCAAAGGCTTTATAAGCTTCCATCGCTTGCTGATAATAGCGTTGACTTTGTTCGAAATTGCCATTGATTTGCGCTAAACGCCCAGATTCTTGAGCATATAATAAGCCATCATTAGAGGTGATTTCATTAGCAATATCGTCAAGATTGAGTACTGGGGTGGGACTGTTAATTTGTTGTTTATAGGGGATAATTTGTGACGGATAATTAACGAATATGCTGTTGAACGCACAGCCTGATAAGGTTAAACACATCAACACACTGATGATGGTTGAACTTGGTATCAAGAAAGCATTCAGTTTCATTCATTATCCTTGTTGTTAATTACCTAATTGAAAAATGTTAAACGCAACCCAGGTTTAAGCATGCAGCTCTTGCTGAGTTTGTTCATCCATTACACTTCGCTCAAGCAAGGTGATGCCCTGAAGATGGTCAAATTCATGCTGAAAAATACGCGCAATAAACCCAGTGAGGTTTTGAGTAACCAAATTACCATTTAGCTGTTGATATTGCACTTTAATATCCGCATGACGCCAAATGTTAATTCGCTGTCCTGGTATCGATAAACAACCCTCATCGGCAGATTCCATTAACTCAGAGGCAGCTAATATTGTCGGGTTTATCACCACAATGGGCGTCATAGCTGGCGCGGTGGGATAGCGTTCATTAGGTTTTGAGGCCATAATGAACATTGCTGCAGTGCTAAAAACTTGTGGTGCTGCAATGCCTACTCCGTTTGCGGCTGTCATGGTCGCTTGCATATTGGCGGCGAGTAACTGAATAGACTCATCAAACGAGGTCACTTTTTCAGCCTTTAGAGCTAAAATATTATCCCCCGTTACAGCTATTGGCAACAAAACAGCAGCAGACATAGACATCCTGTACAGATAATATTGATTAATGTGAGCCAGTCATTAGCCAGTATATGGCGGTGTGAGCAACTCACCTCATGACGCATTTAGTAATGTGGCGGCGGTGTTTCATCTGCGTGGCTAGCCATATTGCTTGGTTCAATGGCATGTAATTTATTAACCATCATCATAATTTGGTGTTGCTGACGCGAGACAATATCATTGAGCTTAATCACTTCTTGATTCAACTCTTCCAAGGTAATTTCTTGAAACGCCATCTTAGTTTCTAAATCATCAATTTTGGTTAACAATTGTTCCATTTAAACCTCGTCAAAAACATTTATAAATCCCAGGTTTCTAATAAACCTTGGCTGCTAACACTCATCACAGTTTGAGCACTGGGCTGGGCGACAGAGTATACTACAGCGCCTCTGCTTTGGCTGTTTTTAGTCACCTTAACTTGCCATCTTTGAAGACGTTCGCCTGAGTCAACTTGCCATAAAAATATTTCTTTAGAGGGTGTGCCAGTTAACAGCTGGCTATTATTACTAACAAATCGTGCGCTAGATACATTCATTTGGCGACGATCAATTAACAGCGGGGTGACTTGTTTGCCAGAGCTTGATTGCCAAATCGCCGCATTGCCAGTGATATCACCCGCAAAGCTTAAGATGCCATCACCACTTAATAGTACTTTGGTTATTCTGGAATCCAATTGCCATTGCTGTAATGGCTGACCTGTTTGTGCTTGCCATAAACGAACTTGTCCGTCGTTACCACCACTTAACGCCATTAAGCCATCATCAGAAATAGATACGCTATTCACCTTTTCTTGGTGGCCTAAAAACTGAATTAATCCTTGGTTATCTGGTTGTAGCGACATGACAGAGCCATCAGCCAAACCAATTAACGCATGGCCGTTGTTGGCAATAGCGACACTTTGTGCATAAGCAGGCAGTGTCCACCAGCCGACAGAGCGACCGGTGTCGATACTCCAAATAGCCACAGAGTCACTGGACAAGGTAGCGGCGTAGGCATTGTTGCTGGAAATTGCAGTATCAAAGACATTACTGCTATTGCTAGCTCCATGTATCCACTGATACTTGATAACCTTGTCAGTGAGTGACCAAAACTGTACTCCATCGTTAGCCGTACTGACTAACGCATATTGACCATCTTGGGATAATGTCGCGCTGTAACTTGCATCAGAGGTTAATACCATAGTGTGATCGGCTTTAGGCTGGCAGGCAACCAATAAAAGTGAGCAAAAAATCAGCAGTAAAACGCGTAACATGAACTTGCTCCTTAAAAAGTTGTCCATAAGGACTCAACCCAATGGTATATCAGAAATAGTTAGTATAAAGTGGCTTACTAACATTAGCCTAATTGTCTCATTACAGACAGTTATGTGCTTATTGTAACCACTTAAGGATGCTGAGGAAGCTTTAATGAAATCAATTTATAAATTATCGTTAGTTGCATTAGCCGTTGTTGGTCTAACTGCATGTAACCAAGAAGAAGCTGTAGCGAAGAAAGTTGAGCTTACAACTGAAGCTCAAAAAGAAGCTTACAGTGTCGGTGCATCGATCGGTAAGTACATGTCTGGCCATATCAAAGAACAAGAAGAGCTAGGCTTTGCCGTTGATCGTACTTTGATCATCCAAGGTTTTAGCGATGGCTTAGTCGATACTACCGACTTGACCGAAGAAGAAATGCAAACTGTTTTACAAGGTCTAGACCAAAAATTAAATGACAAACGTTTAGAGCAAGCTGAAACCTTAGCGGCTAAAGCGATTGAAGAAGGCCAGAAGTTTCTAAGTGACAACAAAGCTAAAGCAGGCGTTGTAACAACTGAATCAGGCTTACAGTATGAAGTATTAACCGCAGGTGAAGGCGATAAGCCAGCTGCAGAAGATACAGTTGAAGTACATTATCGTGGCACATTAACTGACGGTACTGAGTTTGATAGCTCATATACACGTGGCGAACCAGCAAAATTCCCGCTTAACCGCGTAATTCCTGGTTGGACCGAAGGCGTTCAGTTAATGTCTGTTGGTGCAAAATACAAGTTCGTTATTCCAGCTGAACTTGCCTATGGCGACCGTGATACAGGTACTATTCCAGCTAACTCTACATTAGTGTTTGAAGTTGAATTGATTTCAATTGAAAAAGCACCTGTTGAGCCTGCTGCGAAATAATATATAAGCTCAATCGTTAAGCATTGACTTCAAAAATGGGCGCTAATTAGCGCCCATTTTTATGTGTTTCTATCTGCTGTGGAGCATTAGCAATATCTAGGATTAAATCCATTTTAAACGATAAAACAAGTACATTTGCATCGCTATTAACGCGAGTAATCCGCCGCAGAATGCGGCAAATGCCCAATTTGTGTCAGCCCCAGGTATGCCTGCGATATTCACCCCGAGTAAACCGGTTAAAAAACCCAATGGTAAAAAGATCGCTGAAATAAGTGATAAGAAATATAGTCGTTGATTAAGCTGCTCAGCTTGTCGAGATTGAAGCTCTTCCTGAGTAACACTGGCGCGATCGCGTATCGCATCTAAGTCTTCTATCACTCTGATGAGGTTATCTTGGGTTTCCCGTAAACGAATTTTATCATTTTGATCAAGTAGCAGACTGCTTTCATGTAAGATTTTACCTAATGCTTCACGTTGCGGTGCAAGGTATCTTCTTAACACTACGGTTTGACGGCGTAACTCAGCAATATCCATACGTAAAGATTTGTTGGTGTCAGTCACAACCCGTTCTTCTAATTCATCCATCAATTCTTCTAGTTTGTTGATGTACTCTACTTGGCGCTGCGTAAGGTGATCAACAATTGCTAAAATAAACCCAGCACTGTCAATAGGGCCTTTGACAAGTTTAATGCTGTCGGCTATTTCTGTAATTGATTGTAACTGGCGTTCACAAGTAGAAATGATCCTGTGTTCTTCACTATAAATACGTATTGCAACCATGTCCTCAGGATCTGAATTTGGATTAAGGTTCACGCCACGTAATGTCAGTAGAATACCGTTAGTAGAATGCACAACCCTAGGGCGTGTATCTGAAGCTAGCAAAATATCGCGTTCAGTTTTTTCTAGCTTTTGATTATTTAACCATTGTCGAGCATCTGTTGACTTATATTTTAAATGAACCCAAAGCAAACCATCTTCGGGCTTCCAAGTGGTTAACTGCTCTTCTGATAGTGTCTGGCCAGCATTTGGGCCCGTTAGCAGTAAGCAATAAATAAATCCTTTGTGCATAGGGTATTTCCTTAACGAATTGTATTTGAAAATCAATTCTGATGAATTAGGGTTACTTTACGATATATACTGGCAGCGCCCAATAGTTATCGTACTGTCATATACAGCAAAATATCATTTATGGTTTAAAATAGGTTATGGCAGATTGAATCACTGCCAAGAACTTTTAAAAGCCCGAGAATAATTAAGAGTATAAAATGGAATTCGAATTTCGACGTAATCGTCTAGATGACACTGTATTTGCCAATTTCAGCATGGATCATGAAGTGTTTGGCCGTTGGTTTGCTGAAGAATTAGGTGCAGATGTAACACGCGCTCAGCAAGTGCTAACTTATATTGGCCAATTAATTGCTGGGGCGAAAACCGAATGGCGGGATATCGGTAATGATTTAACCCTAGATGCCGACATTGAGCAGGTACGTATTTTTGTTAACGCGATTGATTTTGATGAAGAACATAATCTTGAAGACGGCATGGCTTTGTATGATGCAGAATCGGAAGGATATTGTGGCTTAGAAGATTTTGAAAAAGCACTTAAAAGCTGGTTAGTGTTTATTCAAGAATAATCATTAATTAATCAATATTAGTTATGATGCTGGCTGATTGATTAAGGACAAAAGCTGGTATTTTTATGGTTAACTTTTTAGAGGATAACGAGATCCTTATTTTTAGCGATCCCGTTTACAGACCATAAGTCATAAGAGTTAGATTAATTAAACGTGTCTTTATGCTTATTGATTTAAGTATCTAACAGCCATCTCCGTGCGTGATTTCGCATTGGCTTTGCGGAGCAAGTTTTTTACATGGACTTTGACGGTGCCTTCACTAATGTGTAAGTCTTCTGCAATCACTCGGTTACTTTTTCCTTCTGCCAATTCCTGTAAGATTTGCAGTTCTCGCGGTGTGAGACTTGCTATCCATCCATTTTCATCATCGGCCGTTTTCAATTCGAACATATAGGCTTCAACTTCTTCGCTGATAACGCGATGACCTGACATGGCCTTTTTAAGCTGTTCTAACAGTAATTCTGGCTCAGTGTCTTTTAATAAATATCCATCAGAACCGGCGCGCAGTAGACGAATAACATCTTGTTTTGCATCTGACACTGTCAGAATAACAATACGAGCGGTGACGCCTTCTTGGCGCATTGCATTTAAGGTGTCTAAACCCGACATGCCTTTCATGTTTAAGTCTAATAATATGATGTCAGGTTCATGAGTACTGACTGCGGTTAATGCATCTAAACCCGTACCGACCTCACCGAAAAGAGTAAAGTCTCCATCAGAGGTAATAAGTTGACAAATACCACGACGAAGTAAGGGGTGATCGTCGACAACGAGTACTGAATATGGTTTACCCATTTAAAGGCTCCTGCTGTGATGGAAAACAAAGTGTGACTGTGGTGCCGCCTGCAGCATTGGAGCTAAAAGACAGCTGGCCATTTAATTTGCTGGCACGCTCATGCATGATGCCAATACCAAAGTGTTGAGCACGCTCTTTTAAATGTGATACACCCATGCCGTCATCTGAAATAGTAATGTTAATTATTCCTGATGATGTGAGTTGACAATCTATCACGATATGTTCGGCATTGGCGTGTTTAATTGCATTTAACGTGGCCTCACGGGTTAAATGCAAAATGTGAATATGTTGTTTTGCTTCAAGTAAATGCGCCGACAATGTGTATTGTAAACTCAGCTGAATATCTGTTTGGGGCCTTAATTGATCAAGCATGACTTCTAAGGCGTGATTCAAGTTGGGCTCTTTAATGGTTAAGCGGAAAGTGGATAATAATTCCCGTAGCTGGGCATAAGCAAAACTAACACCATCGTTAATTTCAGTTATCTGAAGTTCTACTTCTTGATTACGGCAATTGTCCGGTAATTTTTTACGTAACAAGCTGACCTGAATTTTTAAAAAGGATAATAATTGCCCTAAAGAATCATGCAGTTCACGGGCAATCACTGCTCTCTCCTCCATTAACGCGAGCTGTTGTCTTTGCTCTGTCGCATTATGAATGGTAATTGAACGTGCTAGCATCACCGCAAAATTGATAAACAAGGGATTATTGAGTTTATGTGTGGAGATGACTTCTAAATAACCCTGGCGAGTTTGCTCTAATTGCAGCGGAAAACACACGCTGTTTTGAGCTATAGTAGGCCAACCTTTGCTGGCTTCAATAACATCTTGCGATTGGCCTTCATGTTCGATCACCAATCTTAAAAAATCTAATTTTTCAAAACGTTGAAGTTGATCTAAAGCTGATTTTAACGCTTTATAGTCAAGCTTGTCTGAATGCAGCATGATCAAATTATCATATAAGAAATAGAGTTCATTATTAGCACGTGTTAACGCTAAGGTTTTATCGGAAACCTGTTGCTCAAGATCTTGATATAAATTTGATAATTCAGAGGCGGTTTTTTTCAGGGCATTGCTTAATGCGGTTAGCTCTATGTAATCCGTTTTAGGCATATCAACATCGAAATTACCCTGCGAAATAGTCATTGCACTATCTATTAATAATTGCAGTGGTTTTACAACACGCTTGCGGGTAAATGTCACAGCAATGGCGGCAACGATTAACATGAGTGTTAATCCAATGACTTGGCTGAGGACCAATAACCTCAGTTTATCGGCGGAAAAATGCTCTATCTCTAATACGAGAATATCGACGGTATCAACAAAATCGGTTAATGCTTCGCTATAAAGATTGATATCGCCTGTTTCTGCATAGGTTCTCATTAACTGCCATTTATCTATGACTAATAAGTACTGCTTTGATAAGGTTTTTGGGCTGTACCAAGCGAGGGAACTTTGCAGCACATCTGAGTTGAGGGTGTTTTCAAACTCTTTAATTTTCGCACTAACCTGATCATTGTTTGTGTTGGCCGATAGCAGTAGTCGGTAACTTTGCATACGTAATGAGCCAGAGGCGTTAATTGCACGGGCATCACCAATACTGAATGATAAATTAATAATTGAGTACACAGCTAAACTTGAAGAAAGCAAAATTAGGATTAACATTACCCCGAGTATTGTAGAAGTTAAGCTACCGCGTGTTAACATTTTTGGTCCATTTTATTGTTTTTTTTACCTGTATTATTGTGGCATGTTTACCAGCTTTAAACAGCCCTAAAGTATAGGCGAACAGTGAGTTCTACATTAGCTGGCGCTTTAATACATTAACAAAATTGAAGAAATGTGAGATACAACACGTTCACATATTGATCTGGCGCATACTTTTATTCCTATACCTCAAAAGGGGTATTCTTAGTTGGGGCTTAAATAGCTAATTTTGACCTTGGAGATATCGTGGTTATAAATTAATTATAAAGTAACACGGAGTGAAGATGATGATGAACGTAAAATCTACTGTATTAAGTGCAGTGATTGCGACCAGCTTTTTGGCTGCAGGTGCCATGGCAAGTGATAAGACTGAGCCTCGCAATGAAGTATATAAAGATAAGTATTCGGCTCAGTATGAATCTTGGCATGATACCAGTGAAAGTGAAGAAATTGTTGATATGCTGGAAGAGGTACCTAGCTTAGTGGTTTTATGGGCGGGTTACGGCTTTGCAAAAGATTATAATGCACCACGTGGTCACCATTATGCCGTTACCGATGTGACTAATACATTACGTACCGGTGCGCCTAAGAATGCTGAAGATGGCCCAATGCCTATGGCATGTTGGAGCTGTAAAAGTCCTGATGTTCCTCGTGTAATTGAAGAACAGGGCGAGGATGGCTATTTTGCAGGAAAATGGGCTAAAGGTGGAGCTGAAATTGTTAATACAATTGGTTGTGGTGACTGTCATGAAAAAGGTTCCCCTAAATTACGCATCTCTCGGCCATATGTCGATCGTGCATTAGGTGCTATTGGTACACCTTTTGATAAAGCATCTCGTAAAGACAAGCAATCAATGGTTTGTGCGCAGTGCCATGTTGAATATTACTTCGAGAAAACAGCTGATAAATCAGGTTTTGTGAAGTTCCCGTGGGATATGGGAACCACAGTTGAGCAAATGGAAGTTTACTATGACAACATGGCGTTCTCTGATTGGACTCATGCGTTATCTAAAACCCCAATGCTTAAAGCGCAGCACCCAGGTTATGAAACATGGAAAGCAGGTATACACGGTAAAAACAACGTTACCTGTACTGACTGTCATATGCCTAAAGTGGCTAAAGCAAACGGTAAAGGTAAATTTACCGATCATAAAGTGGGTAACCCATTTGATCGTTTTGACGAAACCTGCGCTACTTGTCATAGCCAAAGCAAAGAGTTTATGGTTGATTTAACCAATGAGCGTAAGCAAAAAGTTGGCGAGCTTAAAGCCAGTGCTGAAGCGCAATTAGTCAAAGCTCACTTCGAAGCAAAAGCGGCTTGGGATGCGGGGGCAACTGAGGCAGAAATGAAGCCTATCCTTACTGATATCCGTCATTCACAGTGGCGTTGGGATTTTGCAACTGCATCACATGGCGTTGCAGCTCACGCAGCAGATGAAGCATTACGTATTTTAGGCACCGCGGTTGATAAAGCGGCTAATGCACGTATTAAGCTTGCTCATCTATTAGCGGCTAAAGGTGTTAAGCAACCTATTGTTTACCCTGACACCTCGACTAAAGCAAAAGCGCAAGCTGCATTAGGCATGGACATGAAAACAATGAATGCAGAAAAAGAAGCATTTAAGAAAAATCTAGTGCCTAAATGGCAACAAGAAGCCAAAAAGCGCGAAGCAACTTATAAGTAAGTTGTTAAGCCGACTCAATCGGTTATGTGAATAGCAGTATTAAGTAACCAAACGCTTTTTTAAAGCCCTCGAAAGAGGGCTTTTTTTATACCATTTATCACGTCGCAGGCTCTAAGACACTTCTGAACTCACCATGGTATTGCTGCACCAATATCAAGCGGCATAGTTTTATTGCGCACTAATATGGTGCTTACTCGTGCTATTTTTATCGAGAAATTAAATCTATTTTCTTTTAAAACATAGGTTTAAAAAACTGGCCTGATGATTGAATCTGTTAAACCAACAAATATATAACAAATTCATATTTTATTAATTTTTGGAGGTCGGGATGAAACTCGTCAGCGCAATCATCAAACCATTTAAATTGGATGATGTCCGTGAAGCTATCGCTGGAATGGGCATTGAGGGTATGACAGTCACTGAGGTGAAAGGTTTTGGTCGTCAAAAAGGTCACACTGAGCTTTATCGCGGTGCTGAATATCAAGTGGATTTTTTACCTAAAGTAAAATTAGAGATCGCCACTAAAGAAGAAAACTTAGATATGTTAATTGAAGCTATTACCACTGCGGCGCATACCGGCAAGATTGGTGACGGTAAAATCTTTGTAACTAATTTAGAACAAGCCGTGCGTATTCGTACCGGTGAAGTTGATAACGAAGCATTATAAGGGGTAATGATAATGGAAGAATTAGCAAAATTAGGACTAACGGTTAGCGAGTTACGCTTTGCATTAGATACCTTCTATTTTTTGATCTCTGGTGCACTAGTGATGTGGATGGCTGCGGGGTTTGCCATGTTAGAAGCTGGTTTAGTACGTTCAAAAAATACCACTGAAATTCTAACTAAAAACGTATGCTTGTATGCAATTGCGTGCGTAACTTACTTGCTTGTTGGCTACAACATCATGTATGTCGACAATGCTGAAGGCGGTATTATCCCTTCATTTGGCGCATTAATTGGCTCACAAGCTGCTGATGCTGATCACGCCCTAGAATCTGACTTTTTCTTCCAAGTGGTGTTTGTTGCTACCGCAATGTCGATTGTATCGGGAGCAGTCGCAGAACGCATGAGATTATGGGCTTTCTTGGCATTTTCAGTGTTTATGACGACGATTATTTATCCGATAGAGGGCTATTGGACTTGGGGTGGTGGATTTTTATCAGAAGCGGGTTTTGTTGATTTTGCGGGCAGTGGCATAGTGCACATGGCTGGGGCGGCAGCGGCTATTTCGGGAGTATTGTTACTCGGTGCTCGTAAAGGTAAATATGGTGCTAACGGCCAGGTTAATCCGATCCCTGGCTCTAACTTACCTATGGCGACCTTAGGCATGTTCATTCTGTGGATGGGCTGGTTTGGCTTTAACGGTGGCTCACAATTATTAGTGTCTGATGCTGAAAATGCGTCAGCCGTGGCTAAGGTTTTTGTCAACACTAATTCTGCCGCCGCATTCGGTGCTATAGCAGCCTTGATTGTGTGTAAAGTGGTTTGGGGTAAAGCAGACTTAACCATGATATTAAACGGTGCTTTAGCAGGCCTTGTAGCGATTACGGCCGACCCATTATCACCTTCGCTAGTGATGGCAGGCGTGATTGGTTTAGTCGCTGGTGGTATTGTTATCTTCTCTATCATTGGTTTTGATCGCATCAAAATTGACGATCCCGTTGGTGCTATTTCGGTGCACGGAGTGGCAGGTTTCTTAGGCCTTATGTTAGTACCATTATCGAATGCTGATGCTAATTTTGGTTCGCAATTATTCGGCGCTGTGGTTATCTTTGGTTGGGTATTTTCTGCTTCACTTGTTGTTTGGTATGCGCTAAAAATTACTATGGGCATTCGTGTCACTGAAGAAGAAGAGTATGTCGGTATGGATGCATCTGACTGTGGTATTGATGCTTATCCTGAGTTTGTTAGTGTAAAAACGGGCAGCTAATTGTGTAAAGTATCGCAATATTTAAACAGAGTCCTTTAGGGCTCTGTTTTTTTATGTGCTAAATTTATGGCTTACTACATAATTTGATATAGCTACATAATTTGAGGCTGCTTATGAATACTTTGATGAAATTTGTTGTGGTCATTGCGATTAACTTACTAATGAGTTTTTCAATTTGTGCAGGGCAAGTTGTGGTGCGTAAGTCATCAGACTCATTTGATGCATTTGCGGTTCGCGATCAAGTCATCAAAGAGTATGAATGGCAAGAAGCGCTAAGAATGCAGCAACAGATTGAAATTTTACAATCATTGCCAGTAGGATGTGTCCCGCTCGCATTACCTTTCCGCTACTTTAGTTGTGCTGGTTTAGCCTATCGCCCTTATGAGTATCAAAATAAACAGTTATTTATTCAAATTGATCCGCCTAAGCATCCCGCGCAGCCTAAATAGGCTTAATACTGTGGATAAATGTGGCAAGATATTTCATTAATCTGGTTGGCGATTAGGGTTTATTCATCGCTTTTTTGGCTGAAAAGGGTTTATTTGACTAAGCTTATCTTATTCGTATCTCGATTAAGAGGGTGAGGTTATGTGGGTAATTACCTTTCAACAATACGGGGTTTGTAATAAAGGCTTTAATCAATTAACGCAAGCCATGCTGCCTTTATTAATAATGCTTACGCTGTTTTTATCACTGCTTGGCTGTCAGTCTAGATCTGCTGTCGTACAGTCTATGGATGTTGAATCACTATTCCATGATGAGTTATTTATCGCAACTGAGATCATCTCACCTGAGCAGATTTATAGCTTACCATCGTCTTATATCGCTCAAATCAAGCAAGCTTACTCAAGAGACAATACCACTCAACATCGAAAAATGCCCATTCACTCTTGGCTAGCCCAATATATTGGCGCACAAAATGGTGGCTTTGAATACCGAGATCATTACACTCGCCCCGCCAGTGAAACGGCCATTAGTCGGCAAGGTAACTGTATGTCGCTGGTGGTATTATCTGCCGCATTAGCGGATATTTTTAGTATACCTGTAGAATTTCAAGACATTGATGTTGAGCCCGTTTGGGATAAACGAGGCGGATTTTATCTGGTGAATGGCCATGTCAATTTATTCTTGGTCGCTGCAACGGATGCTAATACTGTTTCTTTTCGTGACAACAAAATATTAATCGATTTTCTACCCGAAAGGGCAGTGCGCGGTTTTAGTCAAAAGCGGGTCAATAAGCAAACCTTGACCGCAATGTATTACAACAATATTGCCGCCGAAGCATTGGTGGAGCAGCAGTATGACTTAGCTTATGCCTTGATTAAACAAGCAATTCGAATGGACCCGAGCTTCATAGCCAGTATTAATACACTTGCAGTGATATATCGACATAAGGGGGACGATGAAAAGGCTGAACAAGCCTATCGAACAGCGTTATTGCTTGATAAAGAAGATGTGACAACTTTATTTAATTTAGCCTTAATTCTGGGTGAGCAAGACAGGCTAGATGAGTGGGCGGCAGTACATAAAATACTAGAATTACATAGAATCAATAACCCATTTTATTATTATGATATGGCGCAGCAAGCCTACTTCGAACAGCATTACCAAGAAGCACTAGTCTGGTATAAAAGGGCACTTGAAAAAGCGGATTATCGACATGAATTCTATTTCGGTTTATCAAGGACTTACTGGGCAACGGGGGAGCGCCGTTTAGCGCAGAAAAATATGCAAAAAGCATTAGCATTAACGGGGGATGTTGATGATAAGCGCCGATATCAAATTAAGCTGCAGGCAATGAAAAATTGGTGATTCTAGTGGCTTAGTGCACAATAAATTAGCTTAAGCTCAGCAGAGTCAATTCTGTTTAGCCGGCCCCTTCGCTACAAAAACAACTTTGAAAGATCAACAGGCCTTAGTGTTGGTTATATTGAGTGTTATATTTACCTTGCTCTGCATCAAGTAATATTTGCTGATACAGATTACTTTGTTTTAGTTGAGATATAGCTTCATCAACTAAAATGGCGGTTTGTTGATCATGGCAAGCAATATAGCGCGGCGATTGATTGAATAAGATCATTTGGGTGACTTCAAAGGGATCTTTAATTCTGTGTTGAAGTTTATGGCGGTAGTGATCAAAAATACGCTGCTCCAAAATAATCATTTGTGTATGTTCACTAAATAGCATTAGCACCTGACTTTTTTGGCTCGCAATTTCAGTATAATCTTGATGCTGTGTCGATGCAGCGATAAATTCATCGCCTAAATATTGACTGGCGTTTTGAAAAGCAATTAAAGAATACTTTTTAAGATCGTTGACCGTATCGATTTTGAGTTTGTTTTTGGTTAAATAAAATAGGCTATTTTGATATTCAATTAAACTTTGAGTCAGAAATAGGCCATCGTCAGTAGAAGGGGCGTTAATAATGCAATCCACTTCTTTGGTTTTTACCAATCTTAATGCTCGTAAATTAGTCGCATAAGTGATGCTGCCTAATTCTAGGTGATTCATCTGTAACGCGCTGATGAGCAAATTATACTGTAAACCGCCTTTCTTCTCGATAAAGAAGTAAGGTTCTATGCTGTTACTGGTAGTAAAAGTGATTGGTTTATTGATTGATGCAGGGTCAGTCAGGCCAATGCCAGTAAAGTCTTCACCAGTATAGGTTAGTTCTGTCGATGAAAAAACGGGGGGAATTAGCATAAAGCTACATAAACACATAAAAGACCAGTAATGACTCAGTTTAGTATGTTGTTTAATTGTTTGACTTTGTAATCTCAAATTATTTCACCTTTAAAACTGCAACATTACCAATAGAGCTTATTGGATAACCATTATTCAGATGTGACTAAAGTATAACAAGCTCGGAATAATCTTGCTGAAGATATTTTGATGGTGTGATTTTATGATTAAGAAAAGTATTTATAAATTAATTAAGTAGAAATATATTCTTCATAAAAAACAACTATATAAAAACAATATATTTAAATATGAATAGTTTATTGATTTGTGAGTGGATAATGAGTAAATTTTAATGTCATGTTCTGTAAATGCCATTCATTTGAAGCTAATCATTGCAAAACGATTGAAATTTAGCCAGTAAGCCGGAGTTGTATTATATGTATTATCAAAACGATGATGTGCGCATCAATGAAGTAAAAGAGTTACTTCCCCCTATAGCCATTTTAGAGCGATTTCCGGCGTCTGAAAATGCATCTGAAACGGTATTTACTGCGCGCAATAGCATTCATAATATTTTGGCTAGAAAAGATGACCGTTTATTAGTTGTGATAGGGCCTTGTTCTATTCATGACACTAAAGCTGCACTTGAATATGGCCAACGCTTAGCTGTTATGCGCGAAAAATATGCCGATGAGCTTGAAGTGGTTATGCGAGTGTATTTTGAAAAACCACGTACAACCGTGGGGTGGAAAGGACTTATTAATGATCCCTTTATGGATAACAGCTTTAAATTAAATGATGGACTGCGTACAGCACGTAAACTGCTTGTTGATTTAAATGATCTTGGTATTCCCACCGCTGGCGAGTATTTAGATATGATTACCCCACAATATGTGGCCGATATGATGTGTTGGGGGGCTATTGGTGCTCGTACGACAGAATCTCAAGTTCACCGTGAGCTTGCATCGGGATTATCATGCCCAGTAGGATTTAAAAATGGTACCGATGGCACGATAAAAGTGGCCATTGATGCGATAGGGGCAGCGAATGCGCCACATCATTTCTTATCTGTGACCAAGTTTGGTCATTCGGCTATTGTTTCTACCAAAGGAAATCCTGACTGTCATATCATTTTACGTGGAGGCAAAAAGCCTAATTATAGCGCAGAAGATGTCAGTAAAATTCAATCACAACTTATTTCGTCTCAATTAGCTGACAATATCATGATTGACTTTAGCCATGCCAATAGTGAGAAGGATTATAAACGTCAGATGCTAGTCGCTGAAGATGTTGCAGGTCAGATCGCTGCCGGTAATCATGGTATTTTTGGGGTGATGGTTGAAAGCCATTTAGTTGAAGGACGTCAAGATATCCTTGATGGTAAAGCAGCATGTTATGGACAAAGTGTCACCGACGGATGTATAGGTTGGCAAGATACCGAATCGCTTCTGGCCATCCTGAGTGACAGTGTAATTAAACGCAGAGGTTAGACTGACTTAAGGTTTAATAAATATGGCGCATTACGCGCCTTATTTATTAAGGCTTTGGGTCAAATACTCATTAGCTTTGGCGAGTGTTCCAAATGCGAGAATGAGATTGTTACGCCCTTTGTCTTGTAATTCAGGGTTATCCGACTCAATCATCATCCAAACCCATGTTTGAATTAACTGTAGTGGAGGGTATTTTATATTCGTACTGTCTAACATAAAGCTTCCTACCAATCATATTCAATTAACAATTACGCCATTTACTCATTAGCTTATTACGCTAATTTTTTGGGGTAACCTAGTACGGTTAAAGAGTAACAAATTCTGATCTTAGACATAACTCTTATTAGAGTAAAAAAAGGATAAAAGGCAATTTATTTTCAATTAATTAGTATTTTTGATGTGCTTTGATTTAATTTAGTAGGTTAAAAGTATTGTTTTAATCGATTTAATTGGGGAATTTAGGGCTGATAAGTATTTTTATGCCTGTTTTCATTATGTAGCGGGTGCCATAGCGCTAATTTTGCACTTGTTAACATCATTGGTGCGAGTGCAGTGTTATCATGCCTACAGAGGAAATTGTCTTTTATTTCAATATTGTTCGCCATTGATTAACTGGAGCTATTTATGCGGCCATCCGCTTATTTTGAAGGACCTGTAGGTAGGCTTAACTGGACTGTCTTAGGTATGCTTTGGCCTTATTTATTAGAGTTTAAAGGACGTATCTTTTTAGCTATGACTTGCTTAGTCGTGGCGAAGTTGGCCAGCGTGGGTTTACCCTTCATTTTAAAAGAGTTAGTCGATACTTTAGACAGTAACACCGCCGTGGTCAATGCAGTGGTAGTAGCCCCAATTGCACTAGTACTTGCATATGGTGGGATCCGATTCCTTAATGTGGTGATAGGCGAGATACGTGACACGCTTTTTGGTCGAGTCACTGAAAGAGCCATGCGACGATTAGGTTTGGCCGTATTTGAGCATTTGCATCGACTAGATTTAGATTTTCATTTAGATCGTCGAACAGGCGGCTTATCTAGAGATATTGAACGCGGTACCAGCGGTGTAAGCTTTTTGATGCGTTTTATGGTGTTTAATATTGTACCGACCCTGCTTGAAATCACTTTAGTCATTGGTATTTTTTTCTATCAATATGGCATTAGCTTTGCGTTGATTACACTTGTTGCTGTTGTTGCTTATATTGGGTATTCGGTTATGGCGACCGAGTGGCGTACTGAGTTTGTACGCGAGGCCGCTCGAGCAGACTCTTTGTCTAACACGCGTGCTATTGATAGTTTACTTAACTATGAAACAGTTAAGTATTTTAATAATGAAACACATGAAGCAGCACGTTATGACTCTGCCCTTGCGGATTGGGAAGTGGCAAAGCGAAAAAACCGTTTGTCATTATTTGCTCTTAATGCCGGGCAGGCATCTATTATCGCGATTGCGATGACGGCAATGATGTGGCTTGCGGCGTATGAGGTCACTGAAAAAACCATGACAATTGGTGATTTTGTGCTGATTAATGCCTTTATGATGCAGTTATTTATCCCACTTAACTTTTTAGGCTTTGTTTATAGAGAGATCCGAGGTGCGCTGGCTAATATTGAACGTATGTTTGATATTTTGGATAAGCAACCAACAGTGGTTGATAGGGAACATGCCGATGATCAACCTCCTGAGCTTGGGACGATTAAGTTTGAGAATGTCAGTTTTCAATATGATGAAAGGCAAATATTAAACAACGTTAGCTTTGAAATTCCTTTAGGCAAGAAAGTTGCTGTGGTTGGAGACAGTGGTGCTGGAAAATCAACGCTTATTAAATTACTGTTCCGTTTTTACGATGTTAATAAGGGCCGCATTACCATCAATGACGTTGATATTCGCGATTTAACTCAACAGGCGCTGAGACGAGCGATTGCGATTGTTCCACAAGATACGGTGTTATTTAATGACTCCTTATTTGAAAATATTCGCTACGGTAGACCCGATGCAACCCAAATTGAAATTGAGAATGCAGCTGAATTAGCTCATTTGAGTGAATTTATTAATGTACTCCCTAAACAATGGCAAACCAAAGTAGGTGAGCGTGGTTTAAAATTATCTGGAGGAGAGAAGCAACGGGTTTCTATCGCACGTGCAGTGTTAAAATCGACACCTTTTTTAGTATTCGATGAAGCGACATCATCTTTAGATAGTCGATCTGAAAAAGCCATTTTAAATGCTCTGCGTGATGCTGCTAAGGGTCATACAAGTTTAGTTGTAGCGCATCGTTTATCGACAATTATCGATGCTGATATGATTGTCGTATTAAGTAAAGGACAAGTCGTTGAAACAGGGACTCACGCGGAGTTGATCAATAACAAAGGTCTATATGCACACCTATGGACGATTCAGAATGAGCAAACTTAAAAGATAATTAAGTTAAAATGTTAACCGGTTGCAAGCAAAAAGGCATAGCTAACCTGTCATTTGTGTTGAAAAAAAGGCGCATTAACACGTCAATAACGAGCCTATTGCACGTACTCTTGTGTAAACAAATAACGCAGCTAGCAAGACAAATAGCTGCTTGATAAAGGTTTATTATCCCGAGCAGAGGTTAGCTAGTGTTTATGAATAGTGTTTGAGTATAATTAACCCCGTTATTCAAATGTACAGTGGGGGACTTTATTAGTAAAGTGACTCAATAGCTTTGAATAGTTGGACGACATATCTTAAGTGCTAGTTTTAAGTACCAATCACATATTTTTAAATGCTAATCACATATGGAGATGGCTGATGCAGAATATTCTTTTAATCGCAGCCCTAGAAGGAACTCAACATCAGGTGAGTACAGATTGGTTTGCTATTGTTGCTATGTTGAAAGCACGAGAATTGTCAGAGGATGAAATTAACCGTGTTTATAATGAGTTATGTGCAGGGTTAAGAGTCACTACCCGTGGAGTAACATTAGCAAAACAATCCGCTAATGAGCTAAACAAAAAAATTATTAAACACTCTGAAAATAAGGGTTTACTAATATAGGTTTGTAGTAAGGGGGATTTAATTTATAGTTTTAGTTGGAAAAACCATACTGAACTATTAAGTGTTATTGAGGGTGTTATTTTTTTTTCCAACCAATACAAACCAGTTTTATTAAGGTATTTGGCTCCGTCATAGGCACAAGTCTGGTGATTTTACCTTGTTCAAAACACACCATCTCACCTTCTATTTCTGTCAGGCGATCGCAATTTTTACAGCTGTTGCTGGCTATTTTTCCATTGGCGGCTGCTTGAGTGTTCTTTAAGTTCAAGATTATACCCTTTAAAGTATTTTATATCGGTTATAACCGCTAACTTGTATTTGCTACCTTGTCGCGATTATAGGTGACACATATTACACTTTAACTTTGTAATGTGATCCACGTATCACCTTATAGTTTAACTGATAATCAAAAAGCTTGAAAGTAATACTTTAGGGGTATATTGAGAAATCTAACTAATCAAGTGCTTGTAATGCTTATCTAGAGAAACAGATACCCCACTTGCAATAACAATGTGTGCATGTTTTCGCGTTAATTGTCTTGCATCATTAACACCGCAAGAGTGAGCTATCATTGTTAAATCATAGTGTAGGTAATGATTGTAGCTGGCTACACGAGTTGATTTATCTTTAGGATCTAGCCCTTGTTGTAATCGTTTATCATGGGTAGTGATACCTGTAGGACAAGTATCTTTATTGCATTGCAGTGATTGAATGCAACCCAAAGCAAACATATTGCCTCTGGCTGATGCGATAAAGTCAGCTCCCGTAGCGAGTGCCCATGCAACATAGGATGGCATCACTAATTTTCCGGTAGCAATAATTTTTATTCGTTGACGTAACCCTTTTTGAATAAGTAAGTCGACGAGTCTTGGCAGGCTTTCTCTTAGTGGTAAACCAACATTGTCCATAAGTGCCTGAGGGGCGGCTCCTGTTCCACCATCAGCACTGTCTAAGGTGAAAAAGTCTGGCGCATGCTCAAGTCCTCTCTGTGCAATTTCATCACACATGTCTTCAATCCAACTGATGTCGCCTATAACCGCCTTTATACCTGTGGGCTTACCAGTGGCATTTCTGACTTGAGCAACCATATCTAAAATATCTGCTACACAGTTAATTTCAGGGTGACCATTAGGGCTGATAGAGTCCTCACCAACTGGTATTCCCCTTATATTAGCGATTTCTTCAGTGACTTTTATACCAGGAAGTATGCCGCCTTTACCTGGTTTTGCACCTTGGCTGAGTTTAATTTCAAACATTTTTACCTGTGGATGAGCCGCGATTTGTTTCAGCTTGTCATCATCAAGGTGACCTTGAGCATTACGCACGCCATATTTTGCGGTGCCAATTTGAAATACTAGATCACAATTACCTTTTAGGTGATGTGGACTTAATCCACCTTCCCCCGTATTTAACCAGCAGCCAGCTTTTGCCGCGCCATGGGATAATGCGGTTATTGCAGGTCTTGATAATGCTCCAAAACTCATGGCTGAAATATGACAAATTTTATCAGTGGTATAAGGTGATGGACATTGCTCACCGACAGTCACTGTGACAGGTTCAACATGGACGTGATCACTGATTGGAAATGCCGAGTTGAGAAACAGAATACTGCCTTGTTTGTCTAAGGGCTGGGTTGAACCAAAAGCAATGGTACGCTCTACATTTTTGGCCGCTCGATATACCCAGCTGCGTTCAGCGCGATTAAAAGGTAACTCTTCACGGTCGTTAGCAAAAAAGTATTGCCTAAAAAACTCACCTTGTTTCTCAAATAAATACCGAAATCGACCTATAACAGGGTAGTTGTGTCTAATAGCTTGCTTGGTCTGTAATCTATCAGCGATGTACATATACACGACACTAATGATAGCGGCCCAAAATAGTATTAGAAACAGTCCTGTGAACAGATCTATCCCCCATAAAATCCACGGTTGAAGTTGCATGTATTACCCTTAAATGTAGTAAGTTAAATTGATCTCGAAAGATCGCAAACTCAATATAGTTGAATAATATCTTTTATCATTCAAATTTTTATTGAGTATCAAAAATAAGATCAATGTACGTGTAATAGCGAGTTTATAACAGATAAATGCCACTAAATTAATTGTTTAGAACTTAGTTTAGAGACTAATTCAATATTTATTGGGTGCAATAAGCGATTAAAGTAGTCAGAGCATCTAAAGTTAGGGTTGAGTTTAAATGATGTTATTTACAAATATCACTTTAGGTTAATTTTTACTCGTCGATAAAGAGATACCGATTTGAAAAAATGGAGCAGACTTCATGGAAATTAAACCAAATAAAAATATGGCGCAATTCACATCAGTGTCAAACAATGTCGAAAAAGACAAGCAGATTGCGGAAAAGAGTAGCAGCCAAGATGTGCGGTCAACGGACAAACAAGCCAGTATGTCTGTTAGCCAAATAACTAAACGATTGATGAATGGGCAAATTCTGGCGGCACAGGAAAAAGTGACGCTATCGTCGGGAGATCAATCACTGGCGTTGTTATATCGCAGTGCAATAGATGCTATTGATGCTGAGCTTGATTTAGTGCTGGGCGAAAATAAGCCATCAAAATCTATGGAGGTTGAGGTTGATTACTCACCTACAGCTACCGCTGATCGAATAGTGCAATTTGCCACAGGTTTTTTTGGGTTGTATCAACAACAAAACCCCGATGCTGATTTTGAAGGCCAGCTTAATAGCTTTATGGATAAAATATCTAAGGCGATAGATGACGGTTTTGGGCAAGCTAAGTCAATATTGTCTGGTTTGAAAGTACTTCAGGGGGATATTGCTGCAGGCGTTGACAGTACCTATGAACATATTCAAAGTGGATTAGCTAAGTTTAAGTTAGGCATGTTACCTTCTACTGAAGACTCGAAATAATAAGGTATGTTATGTGGGTAACTGGTGAAGTAATTGAGCGAATTGATTGGAATGACAAGCTTTTTTCTTTAAAAATTAAAGCACCTATTGAACCTTATATCGCTGGGCAATTTATTAAACTAAGCCAAATTCGTGATGATAAACGTATTGCTCGGGCGTACTCTGTGGTTAACCCACCTGGTAGCGATTATATTGAAATATTAGCGGTTGCTGTGGAAAATGGGCAATTATCACCCGACCTTCAATCGCTTTCTGCGGGTGATACTATTGAAGTAACACCCAAGGCAACAGGGTTTATGACCTTAGATGAAATTCCACACGGGGCATTACAAGGTAATCATTTGTGGTTGATATCTACCGGTACAGCCGTTGGGCCCTTTATTTCAATGTTGCTTACTGACGAGCCTTGGCAACGGTTTGAGAAAGTGGTGTTGGTCTATGGTGTACGTTTGGCTGAAGACTTAGCTTACTTGTCGGCTATTAAGCAGCTGCAAGCAAAATATCCACAGCAATTTCATTTTATTCCTATTGTGACTCGCGAACCGTTTGAAGGTGCATTGACATGTCGTATTCCCGATGCAATTAATAGCGGCTTATTACAACAGAAGGTGTCATTAGCGATTAATGCTGAAGATTCTCAAGTGATGATTTGTGGTAACCCAGGCATGATTGCTGATGCACAAACTGCGTTATTAACATTAGGATTAACTAAAAATCTTAGACGTGCCCCAGGGCAAATCACAGTAGAGAAATATTGGTAATAAGTCACAGCGTTATTGGTATGTAATGTTTAGCGTGATCTAAATCAACATCAATACAAATTCTGTAAAAGGCACTTGCTCCTTTTGTGCTGATCATTTACCCTTGTCGCGATTGATAATTATTATCATTGTTAATTGCTTTTGGTCGTTTCAACCAACGAAGGGAAATACACAAATGAGAATGGTAAAAGGTACTGCGGTTTTAGGTTTAGCCAGTTTAGCCTGTTCAGCCATGGCGGATGAAGCGTTAACTGTGTATTCATATCGACAAGCATTTTTAGTTGAGCCTATCTTAGAGCAGTTTACTCAAAATACGGGTATTAAGGTTAATGTTGTATTTGCTAAAGATGGTATTGCAGAACGTATTGAACGTGAAGGCCGTTTATCTCCTGTTGATGTGGTATTAACATCTGATTTTTCTCGTTTAATGGAACTCGTTGAAAAAGACCTCGTCTCTGCTGTGAACAATGAGGTGATTAATAACAATATTCCTGAAGTTTATCGTTCACCTAACAATGATTGGTATGCGCTGACTATGCGAGTGCGTAATGTATATTCTTCCAAAGAACGCACAGGCAAGATTGATATCGATTATGAAGACCTAGCTAAGCCTGAATACAAAGGTAAAATTTGTACTCGCAGTGGTAAGCATCCTTACAATGTGGCGTTAGTGGCCTCAATGATTGCGCATCATGGTGAGGCGGAAACCAAAACCTGGTTAACAGGTGTAAAAGCTAACTTAGCGCGTAAACCTCAAGGTAATGATCGTGATCAAGTATTAGCGGTTAAAGAAGGGATGTGCGATGTCGCCCTCGGTAATAGCTATTATTACGGCAACATGTTGATCGACGAAAACCAAAAAAGTTGGGCTGAAGCCGTTTATATTAACTTTCCTAACCAGGCTAATCGTGGCGCTCACATTAACGTCTCAGGTATGGCGTTAGCTAAATTTTCTCCAAGTAAAGGTAATGCAATCAAATTAATGGAGTTTTTAACCTCTAATGTTGCTCAGCAAGCCTATGCGGACGTTAACATGGAATATCCGGTTAAAGCTGATGTGAAGCCATCAAAACTTGTGGCATCATGGGGCGAATTTAAAGCAGATTCACTTCCTATTTATAAATTGGCTGAAAATCATCAAGCGGCAGTGAAGCTACTTGATGAAGTAAAATTTGACCTTTAATATCAATATTGATATTACGCCAGTTCTGCATTGTCATTCAATACGGTGTCGAGGATTGTACCGTATTGATTTAACTGGATAGTTTTTATGATTTTAGGTTTATCCAGAAGCTGGTCGCTTACTGGTTACTTAATAGCGGCGGTGATTACACTGCCGCTTATTGCATTAATAGTGCAAGCCACATTTCCCGATGAAGCCGTTTTTAAGCATCTGTTTGATACAGTACTACCAACCTATATTGCTAACAGCTTATTACTTATGTTACTGGTGGGTATTGGGTCGTTAGTTATTGCTGTACCTGCAGCTTGGTTTGTTGCTCGTTGCGAGTTTCCAGGACGCCGATATTTTCAATGGTTATTGCTGTTACCTCTGGCTATGCCTGCTTATATCGTTGCCTATGTTTATACTGATATGCTGGATTATGCTGGTCCTGTACAGCGTGTCTTAAGAGGTTTTTTCCATTGGAGTTCTCCGCACGATTACTACTTTCCTGCTATTCGTAGTCTAGGCGGTGCAGCGATTATGTTATCGTTAGTGCTGTTCCCGTATATTTATTTATTGGCTCGTACCGCTTTTATGGAGCAGTCTTCTAGTCTATTGCATGCATCGCGAATTATGGGTTCGAGTCCTTGGCGCAGTTTTTTGCGTGTCGCTTTACCTATGTCGCGTCCAGCGTTAGCAGTAGGTGTTGCACTGGTTGCAATGGAAACCGCTGCCGACTATGCCACTGTAAGCTATTTTGCTGTACCAACATTAACCACGGCAGTGTATGACACTTGGCTGGGGTATGGCAGTTTAACTGCGGCGGCCAAATTGTCTGCAATTATGCTATTAGTGATCTTTACCGTGGTTGGCGTCGAGCGATTTGCTCGGCGTAAGCAAGAGTTATTTCAAAAGCAATCAGCGCTTAACGATAGTGATCGATATCGACTTAAAGGGCTTAAATCTTTTGCTGCTTGGGCATACTGTAGTACATTATTATTGTTTGCATTTTTATTACCCTTCGCGATTTTGACTACTTATGCCATCGATTATTTTGACCAAAGTTGGGACGATCGTTTTTGGCAATATAGCTGGAATAGCTTATATATTGCCGTGCTCGTCAGCGTAGTTTGCTTATTATTAGCCTTATTATTGATGTTTGTACGTCGGGTTAGCCCTAGAGAATATGATTATTTGCCATCACGTTTAAGTTGCACGGGTTACGCTTTACCTGGCACAGTATTAGCCATCGGTGTGCTAGTGCCATTGACCTATTTAGATTTTGCGATTAACGATGTCTATGACTGGCTAGGGGCTAAGGGCCCTGGTTTGTTATTTACAGGCAGTGCTTTTGCGATTGTATTTGCGCTCACAGTGCGTTTTTTAGCGATAGCTGTTGGCAGTATTGAGAGTAGTTATAAACGCATATCGCCATCATTAGATATGGCAAGTATTACTATGGGGCAAAAGCCTAAACAGCTATTAATGCGTGTTCATTTACCTCTATTGCGCAAAGGATTATTGGCCGGTGCACTATTGGTGTTCATTGAAAGTATGAAAGAGCTTCCCGCGGCATTATTATTAAGGCCCATTGGCTTTGAAAATCTGGCAACCTATGTATTCCAGTTTGTGTCTGATGAAAAACTCGAACATGGGGCGTTGGCCGCCATTGTAATTGTATTTGTTGGACTTATCCCGTTGATTTACCTTAATCGTTCATTGGAGCATACTCGCTAATATGTCGACTCTTACCATCGAAAATGTCTTCAGTGATTATCAAGGTCAAGTGATTTTAAACGGGCTTAATTTAACCCTGCAGCAAGGTGAAATAGTCGCTTTACTTGGCCCTAGCGGTTGCGGTAAAACCACCTTGCTTCGTGCTATTGCAGGCTTACAGCCTATCAGTCAAGGCACTATTCAAATCAATGGCACCACCCTAACAGGCGATGATATATTTATTCCTAGTGAGCTGCGTGGGGTAGGGATGATTTTTCAAGATTATGCCTTGTTTCCGCATCTCAATGTAGCCGATAACATTCTGTTTGGGGTAAAAGGCCTTAATAAGGCCGCGCGCCAAGCCAGGTTAAATGAAATGCTCGAGCTAGTTAAGTTAGCTGGCTTGGGACAACGCTACCCCCATGAGTTGTCTGGTGGACAACAACAGCGTGTATCTATTGCACGTGCGCTAGCCTACGAGCCTCAGTTACTCTTGCTTGATGAGCCTTTTTCTAATATTGATGCGCAAGTACGTAACGAAATGATGCTTGAAATAAGAACTATTTTGAAACAACGTAATGTTAGTGCCGTATTTGTCACGCACAGTAAAGATGAAGCATTTGTATTTGCTGATAAATTAGCTTTATTTAAGCAAGGCGCTATTATTCAACATGGTTTGGCTGAAGACCTATACGCGCACCCTACAGATCGCTACGTTGCTGAGTTTTTAGGGGCGGGTAATTATTTACCAATAACGGTAACCAATAGCCAGCAAGTATCATCACCAATTGGTTTGTTGCAAAGTAGTGCCGCTATAAACTATCCTGTTGATTATCAAGGGCACCTATTACTTAGACCGCAACAAGTTGAACTGGTTGCTGATGATAATGGTGTGGCCACAATCGTGGATAGGCGGTTTTTAGGCACTGTTTGTCATTATTGGGTCAAAGTAGAAGAGCATTGTTTGGAAGTAAAAAGCCAAGTATTACAGTTGGCCCCTGGGCAGAAAGTTAATTTATTTGCGCCAACGCATCCCTTGGTTATTTTTTGATTTGTGTTATCGAAAAATTATTTTATGATGATTATAAGATTTTCAATCGATTGAATGCTGAATTCACTCATTCAGTTTAAGTCTTCTTTTCCGATAACAATCTAGGTGGTTTGTTTCAATATGGATAATCAGGTTATGCCGCGCGAGCAATTAGGGATATGTGCTGAAGGTAATTTACATAGTATTTATTTGATGTTTAATGCCAATGATGGTGTTGAAGACAAACTGCGTCCTTCGATTGCTAATGTAGCGCAATATATCTATGAACTAACAGATCAATATGCTGATAGTGCCTTCAATGGTTTTGTTGGCATTGGGGCTAATTTTTGGGATACCTATTATCCACAAGCTCGTCCAGCACTATTAAAACCCTTTCCGGCAATGAATGAAGGTAACCGTGATGCGCCAGCTATCGAGTATGATTTATTTATTCATATTCGCTGTGACCGTTTCGATATTTTGCATCTGGTGGCTAATGAAATTAACCAGATGTTTGAAGACTTGGTTGAGCTGGTAGACGAAGAACGCGGTTTCCGTTTTATGGATAGCCGTGATTTAACAGGCTTTGTTGATGGAACTGAAAACCCCAAAGGCCGTCATCGTCAACAGGTGGCTTTGGTGGCAGAGGAAGATCCTGAATTTAAATCAGGTAGTTATATTCATGTGCAGAAATTTGCTCACAACTTAAGCAAATGGCATCGTTTACCTGTCAAGAAGCAAGAAGATATTTTTGGCCGAACTAAACAAGATGATATTGAATATGAATCGGCAGATAAACCGTTAACCAGCCATACCAAGCGTGTAAATTTAAAAGATGTTGATGGTAATACCATGGAGATTTTACGTCAAAGTATGCCATACGGATCAGTTAAAGAGCAGGGGCTTATGTTTATCTCTAGCTGTAAAACACCTGATAACTTTGAGCAAATGCTGCGTAGCATGGTTTATGGTGATGGGCATGGCAACCATGACCATTTAATGCAGTTTACTAAAGCACTAACAGGGTCATCTTTTTTTGCACCTTCGCTGGATTTTTTAACTCAGTGGGAAGAAGAGTAATATCTTTGGCAGTTGAGTCGTTTTTGTCATGAATAATGGCTATTCACTGTCGCTGCTAACAAAAATACCCAATAAAAAAGCAATACGAAGGTATTGCTTTTTTATTGGGTATTTAAAAGTACACTGCTGACATTCGGGTGTTCGGCAATATTAAATAACTGCTTTGGTCTAACAGAGTCGTTACTCAGTGAAGTTAAATAACGACTTAACCGTTTCAAGCGTATCATCAATCGTTTTGATGCTTGAAGGGCTAATAAAGATAGTATCATCACCGGCAATAGTGCCTAAAATACCTTCAGGTTTACCTATTGAATCTAATAAACGTGCAATTAACTGAGCCGCGCCAGGACTGGTTCGTACCACTATCATGGCTTGGTTATGGTCTACATCAAGTACCAAGTTCTTCACCGGGCTGCCTGCTGTAGGCACACCTAATTCAGCGGGTAAGCAATAAACCATTTCTTGTTTGGCATTACGGGTTCTTACGGCCCCAAATTTACTTAGCATCCGTGATACTTTTGATTGGTTAATGTTGCCGAATCCTTCAGCTTGAAGCGCATTAACGATTTCACTTTGGCTGCCAAAGCGCTCTTCTTTTAAGATTGCTTTAAATGTTCTGACCAGGTCATCCTGATTTCTATTGGTTGGCATATTGTATTTTCTTCTTATAGTTGTTATTCAAAAAAACGCTTCATTTTGAATATAAATGAATTTTAAGTCAAGAAAAACCCGTTTTTTGTGAATATAAATTCAAACTTAAAAGCCGTGTGAAGTGTAGTAAATTGTTTACTTAACCTCAAACTGGGGACGTTTAGGTTATTTGTTTAATTTACTTAGCACCATGATGGTTGCACCACTTTTATTGATTAAACGTAACTTATCTTGATTAAACTGCGCGGTATGAACTAAAGGTAGTGCTAGCATGACTCTTTGCTCTTGTACCATGAGTGCTTCGATACAGGCTTTACGGGTTGAGCCGGCAGGTGACAGAGTCAGCAAGTCATTTTTAAGAGAATATTGACCCATAAACGGATTACAACTGGTGTTGCCTGTTAACTGACCATTTGCTGAAAAAACTAATTTAGCAGGACTGTAATCGATAGTAGGTTCTGACTGTACGGATTCAATATGCCATTGGCCAACAAGTGTTGTGGTGTTATCGATATCAGAATAACTTTGGCATGCGCTTAATGAGAAAATAACTGCTGCGACGCCTAAAAAATGCTTTATCATGTCTGTAATATTTACCTATATTGCTTCAATTGAGGCTATTCTACTTGATACTGTGTCAAAGTGATAACTCGTCATCGCCCTATTAGTGAGAAATCGATATGATTAAATGGTTAAAAGGGCTTCATTACTTAGGGTCATTACTGTTATTTGTGGGCAGCTATTTGCTGGTTTTTACTGAATCTAGCCAGCGTGCTCAGGGTATGTTGATGGTGGCCAGCTTTATTGGTTTAGGCTTGGCAATGATGACACCTTATCCGGTTGCATTAGTCATCGAATGGGCTAAAAAACAAGATACAGCAGCTTTATCTAACCTGAGGTCAGTAGAAAAGGCTGAAGCCGAAGTGCCTGAACCTGAACGTTCTCAATTAGAATCTGACAAATCGCAGGCAAAAGAGTGATCCTATACCGCAAAGCCAATCTCGCGGATGTCTCACAGTTAGTTGAGCTAGAACGCACCCATGTTAATGCTGAGTTAGGTCAGTTTGACCCTAGTTTGCAAGGGCAGGCTTTAACTGTTGCGCAAGTGACTTTATTAGTTAATCAACATTGGATTATGTTGGCGCTAGAGGGGCTGCAGATTGTTGGTTACGTTATTGCGGCTAAATGGGATTTCTTTGGTAAACAAGCACTGTACCAAAAAATAATTCAAAAGCTGCCACAATTAGAGATGGAACGAGATGGTTTTAAATTAACCCTTACTCAAGCCAATAGTTGTCAATATGGGCCAATTTGGATTGCTGAACAATATCGTGGCCGTGGTATTTTTGCTCATCTAGTGAATAATATTGCTGACACGGTTAGCAGCAAATATCGATATTTAGTTGCCTATATAGCCGAAGATAATAGCCGCTCATTTAGTGCCCATACTCAATATGCTGATATGCACGTTGTCGATTTTTTTAGTTTTCAACAGCGCGATTTTTACTTGTTAGTTAGAGTTATTTATTGAGATAAAAATGCTAAATATACCGTCAAAATTTGATGATTTGTTTGCGGCTTATCTTGGGCTGCGCCTGAGTGCGTTTGATAACGCTAAATTAGTGGTGGCTGTATTAGCCGCGCACCAATATCAATTTCAAGCCGCTGAGATAAAGTTAATCAACAAAGACGAGGTTCAATCAACACCACGTTATGCCATTAAGTGGCTAGGGCTAACTGATAATCAAGTCGACGTAGTTGATGTTAACACTGACATTTTAGACGACAGTAAAAGTGATATTTTTGACATAAATGGTATTGAAAGTTATTGCCGTGAAACACGTTATTGCTGGATAGATTGTGGCAAGATAAATCAATATGAAGTGGGATTGAGCTTAATTGATCCACAAGGCTGCAATATACAAGTAATTAACACAATCACTGTACCGGTAATGACCATGCAGCAAGTCGGTTTTATGTGCGTAGAAAGCGCTCATTTTGATCACTGTTGATTGCACTTATATTAACGTCGCAGTTAGCGGTCGGTTAATTTTAATTACCTCATATTATAAGCAATAAAAAACCGCCTGAATGGCGGTTTTTTAATTTAAACTAACCAGGATTAACTATAATCCAGCATCAGCTCGTAATATCTCAGCTTTATCAGTAGCTTCCCACGGGAACTCACTGCGACCAAAGTGACCGTAAGCCGCAGTCTTCTGATAAATAGGACGGGCTAAGTCTAACATTGCCGTCAAGCCATATGGGCGTAACTCGAAATGTTGACGAACCAACTTAATTAACACTTCTTCAGTTACTTTACCTGTGCCAAATGTTTCAATGCTAATTGAAGTAGGCTCAGCTACGCCAATAGCATAAGATACTTGAATTTCACAGCGATCAGCTAAGCCTGCAGCAACGATGTTTTTAGCCACATAGCGCGCAGCATAAGCCGCACTACGATCAACTTTTGAAGGATCTTTACCCGAAAAAGCGCCGCCGCCATGACGCGCCATGCCACCGTAGGTATCGACAATAATCTTACGGCCTGTTAAGCCACAGTCACCTACAGGGCCACCAATAACAAAACGGCCAGTAGGGTTAATAAAGTATTTAGTGTCTTTAGTTAACCAGTGCGAAGGCAATACTGGCTTAATGATGGTTTCCATCACAGCTTCAATTAAATCAGCTTGTTTAACTTCTTCTTTATGTTGGGTTGATAAGACAACTGCATCAATACCCACAATTTTGCCATCGTTATAAGCAAAGGTAATTTGGCTTTTAGCATCAGGACGTAACCAAGGTAAAGTCCCGTCTTTACGCACTTCTGATTGACGTTTAACTAATTTGTGCGCGTAAGTAATAGGTGCAGGCATTAATACGTCAGTTTCGTTGCTCGCATAACCAAACATTAACCCTTGGTCACCCGCGCCTTGCTCCGCTGGATCACTTCGGTCAACACCTTGATTAATATCAGGTGATTGTTTACCAATTGCATTCAAAACTGCACAAGAATCAGCATCAAAACCCATATCAGAATGAGTGTAGCCAATGTCGCGTACGGTTTTACGGGCAATTTCTTCGATATCAACCCAAGCAGAGGTGGTCACTTCGCCACCCACTAATACCATGCCTGTCTTAACATAGGTTTCACACGCAACACGAGCTTTTGGGTCTTGCTCAAGTATTGCGTCTAATACCGCATCAGAAATTTGATCGGCGATTTTATCTGGATGACCTTCTGAAACTGATTCAGAAGTGAACAAGTGCTTTGCCATAGTCGGAAATCTCATCGTTTGCTGGGAGAAAAATTCTATAGAATATACGTCTAGACGTCTATTCTAGTCGAAATTGATTTTGATAACACCCCTCAGTACGATCAAAAGCTAATATTTGTGCAATACTGACAAAAATCATTTATTAAGAATGGTTGTTGTTTTATATCGAATTTAATTAAGTTAATGATTATTTATACTTTTTACTTTTATAGCTGATGTCATTATTTTTGTTTTGTACAGTTATATGAACAATCTAAATCATGGAAAAATAATTATTGATGTCAGCATAATGAAAAATTTATCCCTAAAAGTAAAACCAATTGAATATTATTAACTTTAAATGTTAGCGCTAATATCCTAGGTTGCCGTCTCTATTAATTTAGTCATAAATACGCAAGTTGGTTTTATCTCAAGGTAAGATGAAATTAAAATTTGCGTCGCGCCGCCTAGTAGGGGAAAATATGTCTCCACAATTGCCCGCTAGACCTCATTTAACAAGCAGGAGAGAGCATGTCATCTCGTAAAGAACTCGCAAACGCAATTCGTGCGCTAAGTATGGATGCCGTTCAAAAAGCCAATTCTGGACACCCAGGCGCACCAATGGGTATGGCAGATATTGCTGAAGTATTATGGAATGATTTCCTAAAGCATAATCCAACTAACCCTAACTGGGCTGACCGTGACCGCTTTATTTTATCTAATGGCCATGGCTCAATGCTTATTTACTCTCTATTACATCTTTCGGGTTATGAGCTTTCAATTGAAGAGCTTAAAAATTTCCGTCAGTTGCACTCTAAAACGCCGGGTCACCCAGAATATGGTTATACCCCAGGTGTTGAAACCACCACGGGGCCACTTGGTGCTGGTATCAGTAATGCTGTTGGTATGGCGATTGCTGAAAAAACCTTAGCGGCGCAGTTTAACCGTGACGGCCACGATATCGTTGATCACTTCACTTACTGTTTCTTAGGTGATGGCTGTTTGATGGAAGGTATTTCACATGAAGCCTGTTCATTAGCCGGTACATTAGGTTTAGGTAAGTTAATTACCTTCTGGGATGACAACGGTATTTCTATCGATGGTCACGTTGAAGGTTGGTTTACTGATGATACGCCTAAGCGTTTTGAAGCATACGGTTGGCATGTTATTGCTGATGTTGACGGTCATAACCCTGATGCAATCCGCGCTGCAATTGAACAAGCTAAATCTGTAACTGATAAGCCAACGATGATTTGTTGTAAAACCATTATTGGTTTTGGTTCACCGAACAAATCTGGTAGCCATGATTGTCACGGCGCACCATTAGGTGATGCTGAAATTGCAGCCGCTCGCGAGTTCTTAAACTGGCCACATGCTCCTTTTGACATTCCATCAGATGTTTATGCTGGTTGGGATGCTAAACATAAAGGTGTGGCGAATGAGTCGTTATGGAATGACAAATTTGCGGCATACAAAGCGGCTCACCCAGCATTAGCGGCTGAGTTTGAACGTCGTGTATTAAACGGTGATTTACCTGCAGACTTTGAAGCTAAAGCGCAAGCATTTATTCAAGAATGCCAAGATAAAGCTGAAGGTATTGCGAGTCGTAAAGCATCACAAAACTCGATTGGTTTCTTTGGTGCTATGTTGCCTGAGTTACTTGGCGGCAGTGCAGACTTAGCGGGTTCAAACCTTACGCTATGGTCTGGTTCTAAAGGTATTCAAGACGATGCTGCCGGTAACTACATCTATTACGGTGTACGTGAGTTTGGTATGAGCGGCATTATGAATGGCGCGTCATTACACGGCGGCTTTATCAATTACGGCGCGACTTTCATGATGTTTATGGAATATGCACGTAATGCGGTACGTATGTCAGCGTTAATGGGGATTCAAAACATTTTTGTTTATACCCATGACTCAATCGGCCAAGGTGAAGATGGTCCAACTCACCAACCTGTAGAGCAATTAGCTAACTTACGTATGACACCTAATATGACAGTATGGCGTCCGTGTGATGCTGCTGAAACAGCGGTGTCTTGGAAAGCTGCAATCGAAACGCGCAAATCGCCAACGTCTTTAATCTTTAGCCGTCAAGGTCTTAAAGCTCAAGCGCGTAACGCTGAACAATTGGCTAATGTTGCTAAAGGCGGTTATGTGCTGGTTGATTGTGAAGGTACTGCCGACGTTATCTTAATTGCTACCGGTTCAGAAGTGCAGTTAGCGGTTGATTCTGCTGCGGCATTAACTGCAGATGGTATTAAAGTACGCGTAGTTTCTATGCCGTCGACCAATGTGTTTGACAAGCAAGATGCAGCTTACAAAGAGTCTGTATTACCTCGATCTGTGACTAAACGCGTTGCGATTGAAGCGGCTCACGTTGATTTCTGGCACAAGTATGTTGGTTTTGATGGCGATGTTGTCGGCATGACAACCTTCGGCGAATCAGCACCTGGTGGCGACTTACTGAAGCACTTTGGTTTTACTGTTGATAATGTGGTTAGCAAAGTTAAAGCACTGGCTTAATAACATGATCCACGGTTGACTCAAATTAGCGCTTATATGTTAAGTGCTTAATTGTGTATAATATGGCGGCCGACACTTTATGTGTCGGCCGTTTTTTATTTTTTTGCCTTAATAATCTCTCTCTTTATGCTGGGAATGGAATGATTCGAGTTGCAATAAATGGTTATGGTCGTATTGGTCGCTCCATTCTGAGGGCGTTATATGAATCAGGGAAGCGTGACCAAATTCAAATAGTGGCGATTAATGAACTCGCAAAACCCGACGCTATTCGTCATCTCACCCAATACGATACAACCCATGGCCGTTTTCAATATCAGGTCAGTTTAAAAGATAATCATCTTATTATTGGTGATGATGCGATTCTATTGCTTAATCAGTCTGACCCAAGTCAACTACCTTGGGCTGAGCTCGATATTGATATTGTTTATGAAGCCACGGGTAGCTTAAATGATCGTCAAGAGTGTGAAGTGCATATTCAAGCAGGCGCAAAACAAGTACTTATTTCTCATCCTTCTTCTCCCGATGTTGATGGCACTATAGTTTATGGGGTGAATCATGACTTATTACGGCCTGAGCATACCGTCGTGTCAAACGCATCCTGTACCACCAACTGTATTGTGCCGGTTATCGATGTACTAGATAAACATTTTACGGTTAAAAGTGGCGCAATTACCACGATTCACTCGGCGATGAATGACCAACAAGTGATTGATGCATATCATGATGATTTGCGTCGTACCCGCGCAGCCAGTCAGTCAATTATTCCAGTAGATACCAAGTTAGCTCGAGGCATTGAGCGTATATTGCCCCACATGAAAGACATGTTTGAGGCCATATCGGTACGCGTACCGACAATTAACGTTACCGCAATTGACCTGTCCGTTACCCTTGAGAAAAAAGTCGATATCGCCCAAATTAATCAGGTGTTAGCGCTGGCTTCAAATGGCAGTTTTAATGGTATTTTAGGTTATACAGAAGAGCCACTAGTGTCATGTGATTTTAACCATGACCCGCGTTCTAGTATTGTTGATGGCACCCAAACCCGTGTCAGCGCCGGGCATTTGGTAAAATTACTTTTATGGTGTGACAACGAGTGGGGTTTTGCTAACCGCATGCTCGACACCAGCTTGGCGATGATTCAAGCTAAGCAATCCAAATAATAACCTTGATGATTTATGCTAAAAATAACTAAATAACTAAATCAACAAGGTTTGAATGATTTTTTAACCGTGGGTGATATATCGGCGGTGAACAACAGATTTGTTTTTTAATTTTTACATTTATAAGGAAAGGCTAATTATGGCTATTATCAATATGGTGGATTTAGATCTACAAAATAAGCGCGTGCTTATTCGTGAAGATTTAAACGTACCTGTTAAAGACGGTGTTGTAACCAGTGATGCACGCCTACGTGCAGCATTACCGACAATCAAGCTAGCACTTGAAAAAGGCGCCGCTGTGATGGTGATGTCTCACCTTGGTCGTCCGACTGAAGGCGAGTTTAACCCTGAGTTTTCCTTGCAACCTGTTGTCGATTATTTAGTTAACGCATTGAATTGCCCTGTTAGTTTAGCCAATGACTATCTTAACGGTGTTGATGCAAAAGCGGGCGAAGTGGTGGTGTTTGAAAACGTGCGTTTCAATGTTGGCGAAGGCAAAAACGATCAAGCATTAGCGAAGAAAATGGCGGCATTATGTGATGTGTATGTGATGGATGCCTTTGGCACCGCACATCGCGCCCAAGCATCAACACATGGTGTTGGTTTGTTTGCTCCTATCGCTTGTGCAGGCCCATTGTTGGCCCAAGAATTAGATGCTTTAGCTAAGGCAATGGATAACCCAGCGCGTCCGTTAGTGGCCATTGTGGGAGGCTCTAAAGTCTCTACTAAGTTAACCGTGCTAGAAAGCTTATCCGGTATTGTTGATCAACTGGTAGTGGGTGGCGGTATTGCCAATACCTTTATTGCAGCTGCCGGTTACAATGTCGGTAAATCATTGTATGAAGCCGATTTACTTGATGAAGCTAAACGTTTAGTGGCAAATGCAAAAAGTCGTGGCGCAGACATACCTGTTCCTACAGATGTTGTTGTTGCCAGCCAGTTTAGCCCAACGGCTGAAGCGACCCTAAAGTCTGTGAGCGATGTGAGTGATACCGATATGATTTTTGATATCGGCCCAGACAGTGCAGAAGCATTGGCAAAAATTATTGAACAAGCTGGAACCATTGTCTGGAATGGTCCTGTTGGTGTATTTGAGTTTGACCAATTTGGTCAAGGCACTGAGCGCATTGCTCAAGCCATCGCAAATTCAAAAGCTTTCTCAATTGCTGGCGGCGGTGACACCTTAGCGGCAGTGGATAAGTACAATATTGCAGATAAAGTTTCTTACATTTCGACCGGCGGCGGTGCTTTTTTAGAATTCTTAGAAGGCAAAAAGCTTCCTGCAGTAGAAATGCTTGAACAACGCGGCGCAAAATAAGCGTTAAGCGATAAAAATAATAATTATAAAAAAAACCGTTCCTTAAGTTAGCAGACCTTACAATTGTTAGCTTAAGGAATATAAAAATCCATCCAAAAAATAGCGACCTAGGTGAGTAATCACCCTATAATTGGAGAACAAAAATGGCTCTTATCTCTCTACGACAAATGCTAGATCATGCTGCTGAACATGGTTATGGCGTACCTGCTTTTAACGTAAACAACCTTGAGCAAATGCGTGCAATTATGCAAGCGGCTGAAGCAACAGACAGCCCTGTTATTGTGCAAGCCTCTGCGGGTGCACGTAAATATGCACGTCCACAGTTTTTAAAGTATCTAATGGCTGCAGCGCTTGAACAATATCCAGATATTCCAGTGTGTATTCACCAAGATCACGGTACAGATCCTGATATTTGTCAGCGTTCAATACAGTTAGGCATGTCATCAGTGATGATGGACGGTTCATTAATGGCCGATGGCAAAACACCCGCTTCATATGAATATAACGTCGATGTGACTCGCCGCACTGTTGCTTTCGCGCACGCATGTGGTGTGTCTGTGGAAGGCGAAATTGGTTGTTTAGGCAGTTTAGAAACCGGCGAAGCTGGCGAAGAAGATGGTATTGGCGCTGCAGGTATTCTGACAATGGACCAAATGCTAACTACTCCAGAAGAAGCGGCCCGTTTTGTTGCTGATACTCACGTTGATGCACTGGCTATTGCTATTGGTACTAGTCATGGTGCTTACAAGTTTAGCCGTAAGCCTACTGGTGATGTGTTACGAATAGATCGTATTAAAGAAATCCATGCTCGTATTCCTAATACTCACCTAGTGATGCATGGTTCATCTTCAGTACCGCAAGAGTGGTTAAAAATTATCAATCAGTATGGCGGACAAATCCCTGAAACCTACGGTGTGCCACTAGAAGAGATTGTTGAAGGTATCAAGCACGGCGTGCGAAAAGTGAATATCGATACTGATTTACGTTTAGCGTCAACGGGTGCTGTACGTAAGTTTTTAGCTGAAAATCCAGCAGAATTTGATCCTCGTAAATTCTTGAAGGCTTCAATGGAAGCTATGGCTGACATTTGTACTACACGCTATGAAGCATTTGGATGTGCTGGTATGGCATCTAAAATTAAGCCTAAGTCTTTACAGGCTATGTATAAAGCTTATCAGTCTGGTGAGTTAGACCCAAAAATAGTCTAATTAATCGCCGCGTTAAAGCCCGCCAGACTTAGGTTTCGGCGGGTTTTTTTGTTTAATAGAACTTATTGTTATCTTGGTGAGCTGGATATTATCGCCAAACTGAAACTGTAATCTGCTAACAGTACACTTAAATACCGATCTATTTTCTTGATTCATCCTTAATCACAAATATTAGCGAAACCGCAATTATGCCAACAACGACAGACAAACCCTTATCTCTATTTAGCTTAACCTGGCCATTATTTATTGATTTTGCGCTGCATTTTTTAACAGCAGCACTAAACACATTTATGATAAGCCATGTGTCTTATCAAGGCGTAGCCGCTTTGTCTGTGGGTAATATGGTATTTGAATTAGCCATTACCTTATTTAGTTTTGTCAGTATTGGTGCCAGCGTGGTGATAACCCAATATCTTGGTGCTAAAAACAAAACGGCTGCTCGTGATGTTGTTTACTCGGCAATCGGTTTTAATTTAGGTGTGGGAGTGGTTGCCGCGCTGGGCGTTATCGCAGGTGCCAGCTCTATTCTTTACTTAATGAATTTACCCGAGCATTTACTTGCAGACGGTAAGTTATATTTACAAATTGTTGGCTTATGTTTAATTCCTGAAGCTATGGCAATGTGTATTGCAGGAGCAATGCGTGCTCATGGTCATACCTTGCAAGCAATGTGGGTAACATTAGCGATGAATATTATTACATTTATCGGTAATTTGCTTTTACTCTATGGCTGGTTTGGCTTGCCAGAAATGGGTGTGGCAGGCGTGGCAATTAGCACTGTGACAGGGCGCATTATTGGCGTGTGTATTATGTTGGTTCTTTTTGTGCGTTATACCGGAATTCGCCTACATATCCCCTCGATTATGCAACCGAAATGGACAATGCTTAAAAAAGTGTTTCACATTGGTTTACCCGCAGCGGGAGAGAGTCTGTCATGGATGTTGCAATTTTTAGTGGTGACCTCATTTGTCGGCTTGATGGGCGATAAAGCATTAGCCGCACAGTCGTTATATTTTCAAATCTGTATGTTTATTTTGTTATTTGGTTTATCCATAGGTATTGGTAATGAAATCATTATAGGTCACTTAGTGGGGGCTAAAGCGATTAAAGCTGTCGAAAAACAAATGTATCGTGCATTGAAGTTAGGTTTAATTGTAACCACTTCAGTGGCTGCGTTCGCCACTATTTGGGGCCAAGATCTGGTGGCCTTGTTTACCGATGAAATAGATGTGCTGCAACTGGTGGCCCCGTTATTTATTCTTACCTTGTTTATGGAGCCAGGACGCACATTTAATTTAGTGGTGATTAATGCATTACGTGCCAGTGGTGATGCCAAATTTCCGTTTTTTGTGGGTGTTTTTTCTATGTGGTGTATTGCGGTTCCAGGGGCATATTGGCTTGGTATCCATTTAGAATATGGTTTGGTTGGTATATGGGTGGCTTTGGCAGTGGATGAATGGGTGCGAGGGTTAGCCATGTTATGGCGTTGGCGCAGCGGACGTTGGCAATCAAAAAGTCTAGTACTAGACCATGATTAGCCACAGTTAAAGAGACTATACCATTCAGTCTGTTTTTCAATTGTGGTGTCAAAGTGTTAATATGCGTCCGATTTTGAGCGGATTAACGTAAAGAAAAGGATCTAATGATATGAGAAAATTGCTTTTAGCTGCTGCAATAACATTAGCAATACCATTAACAGCTCAAGCTGGTGCTGATTTTGTTGAAGGCGATGACACATTTGGTGGGGAAGCTGAATTAGGTGCAACCTTAACTACAGGTAACACTGATACATCCTCTTTTAAGGCTCGTTTAGATTTGAAGCATGAGCTAGGTGATTGGGAAAACCAATACCTGTTTGAGGGACTTTATAAAGAAGATACCGGCGATGTCACTGCAAAACGTTACTTTGTTGGTATTCAAGGTGATTATCAAATTAACGATCGCAGCTATATTTTTGCTAATAGCAACTATGAGGTCGATCCTTTTACCGGTTATGATTTTACCTCAACAACCTCTTCAGGTTATGGTCATCGTATTATTGATACCGCAGACACATCTTTAAAAGCTGAACTTGGTCCTGGTTATATTTATCAACGTTTGGATGAAGAGACTGCTTTAGTTGAAGGCTATGACTCAACAGACAGTGTTGTGGCTCACGCCGTGTTAAATTATCAAACTAAGATCAGTGACTCATCAAAGTTTCAACAACGTTTTGTTGCCGACTGGGGTGAAAAGTTAGATGCACGCTCTGAAACATCATTAACTGCCAATATTGTCGGCGCATTGGCAATGAAATTTGCCGTTATTGTGCGTTATAATAGCGAGCCGCTAGAAGGTAAAGAAAGCACTGATACAGAAACTAATATGACCTTGTTATATGCGTTTTAATTTTTCTGTTTGAGTGTTTTTACATCAATATAGCTGGCAATAGTCAGCTATATTTTTATATCCTAGTTTTAATATTGTATTTAACATAGTAGCCGCTTAAATTTCAGCGTGTTGCATTTTAACATTGATTGTAACTGATTAAATTAAATTAAGATTATAAGAGATTTTTACTAATCTATAGTAAGATTATTGATATCGAATATTCGAATTGAGTGGATCAGTGGCAAAGGTAAAAGTTAAACAAGAAGAAGCGCTTTCGGTTAAATTTAGCCATCAAATGGGCACGGGCGCTCAACGAACTTTTGACTTGTACTTTTTCTTGCCTAATGAAATGTCGATCGGCAGTAATACCTTAAATGAGGAAGAATACTATTACAGTGGTATTGTTGGCCGGCGTTCATATTACTCCAAAGGACTGCATTTACCCTTAGTTCAATCGCGTTTTGCCAGTTTGAATAAACGTACTTTGGAAGAGTTTCGTTTATATCTAAATTTATTTGCTTATCAATTTGCTGTCGCGATTGAAACCGATGCTAAAGAGCTACGCCAAAAGTCTGAGGCAAATGATTTCTACCCCGTCTTAAATGATTTGTGCGAACTTGTCGCGCAGTTATTAAAAAAATTCCGCCGCAATGAACCCAGTGAAGAAAAGTGGAAGTCATATTTTGAGCATGCCGACAATTATTTGTCTTGGTTTTGTGAACAGCAATTGCTTAAAACCCTAGCATCTCGACCACGTAGTGCTGAGTATAGTGACATTACCGAGAAAGTTATTTTACTGTGTCGCAATGAAAATCAATATCGTGAAGTAGAAAAGCGTTATAACTCGACTCAAACCAAGCAAGATGCCAACCGTATCTCTAATAAAATGTTACTGCTCCGTCGGCTTATCCAGCAAGGAGTCGTTTTAAAAGAAGAGTTGAAGCCATTAGGCATAGGTTTGAAGAAGTTTGTCACAGGATTAGCTACAGGGTTAGTCATGCTTATTGTGTCGGCACTTATTTTTAAGGCTCAAGGCTTCTTTGATGGGCTGACTATGACCTTATTACTGACCTTGGCGGTGATCTATGGTTTTCGTGAGATATTTAAAGAAGATATTCGCAATGCCATGTGGCGTCTTATTCAGCGCGGGCGACCGCGTTGGAGTCGAATATTACGCGATACCACTACGCAAGCGATTGTCGCTAAGCAGTTAGTGTGGCTGGATTTCATTCGCCCGCAAGACATTCCGAAACATGTCGCAGAGATTATGAAACAACGCCATAGCCAAAATAAGGTAGACACCACAGCATTGCATTATCGTATAGCGACTAAAGTCACCAATAAACCTTTTGAAGCAGGATATTCGCAAATTCAAGAGCAAGTGAATTTCAGTTTAATTCCCTTTGCCAGATATCTTGAACGTGGCAAAGCAAAAATCTACCATGAGTCAGAAGGGAAGGTGAGTCATGAATCTGTAGAGCGCCGCTATCAGCTTAATTTAGTTGCAGTGCTTAAAGATGGTAAAGAAGCCCCCGAGTACGCTCGCTTTAAAGTGACCATGAACCGTTCAAGTATTATTGAAATAACCGAAAGCAAATTACCAGGCAATGTTAACCCATTTAGTATTGAGCAAGATTAATGAGCTTAATCTAGAGGTTATCTGCTTTCATTATCAAACGTTCGGGTAAAAGCCTGGCAAATATTTTGGTCACCTGATTGCTTAGCACGCTTTAATGCCACATCAGCATTGATGAGGTATTGTTCAAGGCTTTGCGATGCTAAATAGCCTGCTATACCAATATTGATACCTTCATCTAAATTTTTCATCGCGAGCTTTTTCAGCATTTCAATGGCAAACAAATGGGTTTGGGTTGCATCAGTGTGAGGTAGAAGTAGTATTAACTTACCCAGTTGCCAATGTGCCAATTGATAGTTTGTTGGCAGGTCTATCAATATTTGAACTTCAATATCTTGTTGGCGTTTTTCAAGCTGGCTTATATCACCCATATTACTAAAAATACCTTCTGGGTTAATATCCATCACAAGCAAACTTGAACTCGCTTTAATATTTTCGCTGGTGTTGTTGAAGTTGTTTTCTAAATCAACTAGGCGCATCACCATACTGCTTTTTGAGGCTATCATACTTTGGTTGATTAATGGGCCAGCGGCATTGGTTTCTACCGTAAAGATAAGGTATTCAATGTCCCCTTCAAGAGACATATGGCCTATAACGGTAATTTTTAAGCTTTTAGTAAAACGGCTTTGTTCAAATGGCGTAACATGACCTTGCCACTCACCAAGTAGGGTCACCTGAGTGAGGATGTTACTCCAAATGTCACTAATGTCGGTGCCCAATAGTGTCTTAATATCTACCTGGTGATCACCGTGCAACTGCATCAAATTATCAAAGCTATGATTGCAGTTAATCACCTTACCTTGAGCGTTAGTTAACGTGGTTGCTATCGCATTTTCACTGAGTAATTGATTAAGGAAAGCTTGTTGACGACTAGCAACTAATTCGCTGATGTCGTTAAATATGACAATCCAGTAATGTTCTTTTTGTGATAATGCTTTACGGTGAATGTGAATGTTAACCTGATGGTCATCATCTTCTAAACTGACGCAGCCTGACCAATACTGGTCAGTGAGTAAAATCGTTTTTAGGGTTTCAAATTGGTCATCAGAAAGATTGATCACTCGCTGTAAACTGCGATCTGTTAAGGTATTTAATTGATAGTTTAATGAGTTGGCGGCACTGTTGTTAATGCCCAGTATTCGACCATTATCATTGACAATAGCGTAACTCAACTCGGTATTAAATAAGGCGTTAGACAAGTGGATGCTATTATTTCGGGCTTTATTTTCCATTAAGTAGCGCTGACGGAAAACAATTAACCCTATACCCAGTAACCCGATCACAATACTGGCAATGATCAGTACAATTTTCCAGGGTTCAAAACGTGCAGCGATATCCTGGTGACGAATGTAGGATAAAAAGAAATACTCTTTTTTTGATTCACTTTGGCCGGTAAGCTCTACCTTCAAATAAACAAATGTTGAGTCTTTACTGTGAAACTGACCAAAATTATTCATCGCCATAGCTTGCCACAGCTCAGGGTTAGTTTGTTTTAAACTGGCCCCTAAGGTATCTGGCATATTATTTAATGGGCTAGGCTGATTCGCCCCAGCATATAAAAAACTCTGGCTGTCTAGTAATAATAATGGTGAGTTCGGATTAAAAAAAGCCGGTTTAATAGTATCTAATAACCGGGTAACAGAGTTAAATGTCACTAGGTAACCATTAATAGACTGATCAAGGTTTTCTAACCATGCCAGTTGATATATGTAGGGTTCAAGTTTGCCGTCAATCGGCGTGAATGCCATATCGGAAGAGTAAATTTCTGCTCCTCCCATGGTACTTTTACCTTTCAATAGTTTTGGTGGTAGGGTTAAGTTTTCTAAATTATTTGCAGTGGCAAATTTAAGTTTTCCTTGCGGATCATACAATGCCAAACCGAGTAATTCAGGGATGTTTTGGGTCAACGAGTTCCAGCTTTGGAAAAGTTTTTGTTTTTGTTCATCATTTGGACTAGAAATGTATTGACGCAGTAACTCACCATTAGCAAATGTTTGGGTCCGAAATTGTAGAAAAACCATTTTATCAGTCGCAAGTGAAGCTACTGTTTGCAATTCGCTGTAACGCTGTCCAGCCCAGTCTTCTTGCAGTCTGCGCTCACCCATATCAATAATGGTATTACTGATAATAATCAGCCCAATCAACAATAAAATAACCTGACTGAAAAGTGATAAAATCTGGGTGCGAGACCAATGAATATCTTGGACTGAAGCAATGAGAGATGTGATACCTGAGATTGTTGTTTTTCTTTTAAACATCGTGCCAACTTTGTCTGTATAAGTAGCCAAACTACACTAAAGTGAAGTGGACGCTAATATTAGCATGAATTACTTAATTAAATCATGCTAACCCACAATATCAAGTTGGCGTTCGATAAAGTAGCAATTAGCATCAAAGGCTATGGTTCGGCACTGATTAATATCAACCCCAGCTAAGCCGTTTATGGCGCTGACGGATACTGATTGAATATATTGCGGGGCTAGGGTAATAAATTCACGCACAGCAGTATAAGCATGGGTTAATTTGGGTTGGCAATGTTCAATATAGGCTTGCTCTGTGTCGGCGTTGAGGGATATCGACATCGCATCAATACACCTGGCTAATTCAGGTAAAATATTACGTCGATGAAATAGATTGCCTAATCCATCGGTATTGAGCCTGACTTGAGCGCCACGATTTTTCAATTCTTTAGCTACCGTCAGCAGGGTGTTTAAATTCAGTGTCGGTTCGCCGTAACCGCAAAAAACATATTCCTCAAACTTATCTACCTGTCCCAATAGTGGCAGTATCTCGTCAGCGCTAATGGGGTGATTTAAGGTTAAATCATATTGGGCAACTTGCTTGCTACCATTATGTTTAGGGCAAAACTTACAACGTAAGGTACAACGGCTGGTTAAATTGATATAGCGACTGTGACGAATATCATAGACTAAGGTGTTGTGAGTTGTCGTAGTATGATCGGTTAGCTGAATTTGCGACATAGCATGCTGAAGTTGTGAATGTTGGTTTATATTAACCGTTCCATTAATAAATGAATGATCGACAGGTCTCAGATTAGACAAACAAAAACAGCGCTAAATAAGCGCTGTTTTTGTTTGTAAATGATAGCGATTAATAATAATCCGTCTCTGTGTTTTTAGGTTGCCACCACCATAAATAGAAGCGCTTCAGCACACGTTTAATGTCATCTAAAATAATATACAGAACCGGCACTAAAATTAACGTCACCACGGTGGAAAACAAAATACCAAAAGCCAATGACGTTGCCATAGGGATAACAATTTTAGCTTGTAAGCTCTTTTCCATAATAATGGGTACCAGGCCAACAAAGGTGGTTAACGAGGTAAGAATAATCGCTCTGAATCGATAACAACCTGAGTCAATAGCTGATTGCAGCATCGACTTGCCTTCTTCGCGTGATTTATTAACAAAGTCGACTAAGATTAACGAGTCATTGACCACCACACCTGCTAGCGCGACTATGCCGCATAGGCTCAACACGCTCATTGATAATCCCAGCATGTAATGACCGACTAACGCACCAATCATACCAAAAGGGATGACTGACATAATGATCAAAGGCTGGGTGTATGATTTAAGCGGAATAGCCATTAATGCATATATTGTAAACATGGCGAAGAAAAAGCCCTGTATTAAGCCTAACATGGCATTTTGTTCATCTAAACTGCTGCCATCTAATGATGCTGATACATGAGGATATTTAGCTGATAAATAGGGAATAAACTCAGACTGAACCTCATCAACAACTTTGCTTGGCTCTACTTTGTTGGTATTGGCATTAGCGCTAATCGTAATGGCTCGGCGGCCATCTACACGGGTGATAGACGCATAAGAGTCACCTAACTCGATGGAGGCTACACTTGAAAACGGCACCGTTTGGCCGTTACTGGTGCGGATCATCATGTTTTCAAGATGCCCCACGGTGCGACGCTGCTCAAGTGGGTAGCGGATCATCACCTTAACTTCTTCTTTATTGCGCAAAATACGTTGTGCTTCGTAACCATAGAAGCCGTAACGAACTTGGCGCGCTAAGTCAGACAGTGTTAATCCTTGTGCCTGCGCTTCAGGCAAAATATTTAGGCGAATTTCCTGACTGCCCGAGGAGAAGTTGTCTGAAATATCATATACACCTTCGTAGGTCGCCAGCTTATCTTTAATTTCTTTAGAGGCTAAGGCCAGTTGATCTAAATCTGTTGAGGTTAATCTAAAGGATAAATCGCCACCGGTCTCATTAGTGCTGGCATTAATATTGAGTTTTTTAACCGACAGTAATTCAGGCAATTGTTTACGCCACTCTTCAGCAATAGACACGCCGTCAACGTCTCTATCTTCACCTTTAGTTAACTCAGTAAAAATAAACGCTGAAGTGCGTGAGCTTAATGATACAAAACTGTGTTTCACTACACCTGTGCCATATTCCTGCTCCATAACTTGGTTCATTTTATATAAAGCATCTTCTACTTGCTGAACTGTCGCTAAGGTATTCAGCTCAGAGCTACCTTCTTCCATTTCTAGCTGTACTTGAATAAAGTCAGAGGGAATATCAGGGAAAAAAACCCAACGGACTTTACCACTGGCAACCAAAGCGATAGAGAGGATTAACACCCCAATAAAGACGGCAACAACATTGTAGCGGTGTTTAATGCAGGCTTCTAAAAAGTGGCGATATTTATGATGAATAAAATATTGTAGTTTGTCATTTAAACTTACTTTGAAGCGTGAAAATACATTAGTGGGTTTAGTTTTCTTTTTGACTTTCATGTGCGCTAAATGGGCAGGCAAGATAAATTTTGATTCAATGAGTGAGAAGGCTAAACACAAAATCACAATCATGCCGATAGACTTCCAAATAATCCCCATCGGACCGGAGACCAGAATCATAGGAGTAAAGGCTGCAATTGTAGTGAGCACCCCGAAGGTTGCAGGCATAGCGACCTTGTGGACGCCCTTTATCACATTATCTAAAGAATGACCGTTTTCTTCAACTTCACTGTAGGCACTTTCACCTATAACGATGGCATCATCGACGACTATCCCTAGTACCAAGATGAAGGCAAATAAGGTCAACATGTTAATCGACATGCCTACCACTGGCATTAGCAACATGGCGCCTAAGAAACACACAGGTAACCCCATCATTACCCAAAAAGCTAATTTCAGGTCAAGAAACAAGGCGAGAATAATAAATACCAATAGGGCACCGTAAAACATGTTAGATAACATCATGTTCAAGCGGCCTTGAAGGTAGTGAGTTAAGTCCCCCCAAGTATCTACTTTTATATTAGCGGGTAGGGTGCTTTGACGATCAGCTATATAGGCTTTTACTTGTGTGGATATTGCTAATGCGTCTTGATCATCAATACTGGTGACTTCAATAATTGCTGCAGGCTTGCCATTAAAGCGGGTGTATTCTAATCTTTCTTCAAAGTCATCTTTAATATTAGCAACTTGAGGCAGCATAATACGGCTGCCATCGGTGCGGGTTAACACTACAATTTTAGCAAAGTCTTCGCCAGTATAAGCTTGGCCTTTGGTACGCAATAATATATCACCATCTTGAGCGCGAATAGCGCCACCGGGTAAGTCGATAGAGGCATTTTGGACAGCTTGCGCTACCTGGCTAAAACTTAAGCCATATTCGCGCAGCTTATCTTCCGACACTTCAATGCCTATTTCGTAATCTCTTACACCACTTAATTTAGCGCGTGTTACGCCGGGTAAGTCGGTGAGATCTTCACGAATTGATTTAGCCATCTCTTTCATGTCATGGGCCGACATGTCACCATAAACCGACACCCAAATTACATTGTTTTCAGGCTTTATTTGAAAAATATTAGGTTTTTCAATGTTATCAGGAAAGGTGGATATTGCATCAATACGCAATTTAGCTTCATCAAGTACTTGTTGGACATCAAAACCATCATCCACTTCAATGGTGACTGACCCTACGCTATCACTGGCTACTGAGGTGGTTTTCTTAATTCCAGAAATATCCTGAATCGCTTCCTCAATTTTAATGTTAATCCCCTCTTCAATTTCTTGTGGGGCTGCACCAGGATAGGCCACAGTGATATTAATCAGATTAAGTGAAAAGCTTGGGAAAATTTCTTTATTAATGATTACGGCGCTGAATAATCCACCAATAATCAGGACTAACATAAGTAAGTTTGCTGCAACGTTATTGCGTGCAAACCAAGAGATGATTCCTGAGTGGCTTTGCATTACAGCTCTCCTGCAGGATTTAGCTTATCATCAGAGACATCATCGGCAGGAGTTAACTTGTCGTCCTCGCCTAATATTTTCACTTTTTGACCATTAGACAGGTTGGCAACATTGGTCATTGAGATTCGTTCACCATCGGTAAAGCTGTCTTTAATATACACGCTGTCAATGTCGGTTCTTACTAGGTTGACATTGCGCATCTCAATGACATTATCATCACTGACAATGGCCACTTGGTCATTGCGCACTACGTGTCTAGGAAGCTGCACAATACCGCTTACGGTGCGACCTTTAATGACTGCGCTGACAAAACTGCCGTATTTTAAAGGTAACTGTTTATTGTTTTTTGACTTAATAAGATAAGGATCAAGTACTTCAGCAACCAGATAAACCATACGATTTTGCTCGTCGATGACATTCTCGCTGCGGATGATATTGCCATTCCAAGTGACGTTTTGCCCCGCTAAAGATGCGCTTAAGGTGACTTCTGTGTCTGGATTGTCAATTGACTCTAGATAAGCCAAATCATTATTGGTCAATGGCAAACGAATTTCTGCGGTACTGGTATCGTATAATTCGCCTAAATTAGTGCCCAAAGTCACGTATTGGCCCAAGTCGACATGGCGAGCTTTAATTATGCCGTCAAACGGGGCGCGAATAACGGTGCGTTCAAGATTACGTTGCGCACGAGCCAGTGCTGCTTTGGATGACTTTACATTAGCCTGTTCTTTTTTAAGCTGTGGAATACGTAAGCCTAATTCTGGGGCTACGCCATTATCGAAATCTTTAAATTCTATTTTAGCCACTTGGCCGCGAGCCATTTCTTCGTTTAGCATTGCGGTTGCCTGCGCTACATTGGCTTCCGCTTGCATTAAGTCTGCTTCATAATCAGAAGGTTCAATTAACGCCAATTGCTCGCCTTTCTTAACCATGCCACCGGCAACAAACTCGGCCGATATACTTTGTAGTCGGCCTTGTACTTCTGTTACTAGCTGGGTTTTATACTTGGGATTAACGACACCATAGGAAGGTAAGTTTAATGAAACGGTTTGTTGCTTTACTGTCATCACATCAATAATAGTGAGAATTTCTGCCTCTTCTTTTTGTTCAGGAGCTTCTTGGGTTTGCATCAATAATTCTGCAAATCCAATCGCGACGATCAGGATAAAAAGGGGGCTCAGTCTTCTTAAAATAATTTTCATTCTTTTTGCGTATCCATGCTGAAATGATGCTGATGAATTTATTTTGTACAAAATGCGGTATTTTTAGGCAATATATATACATTTTGTTATTCTTATCAGTAATCTGTCTAAATTAGCAGATTTTATGATTCGGCTAAACTGGTTTATGTAAAATAGCTGTATCAGGATGTTGCGGTTGTTAACAATTTGAAGGGGAAAAATGAACAGCAATGTGTTGCTGGGAATGTATGTTAGATATTATGTAAGCAATAAAAAAACGAACCCGTTTAGGTTCGTTTTTATCTTTAATTGGAATATTTCAGTTAGCGCAGTATTTACTACTGCCAATTAACTATTTTTTCTTTTTTGATTTTTTAGAGAATTTTTTAGCGTCCTTGGCATTAGCTTTTTTCTTACCGGGCACTTTAGCTTCTTTATGCTTTGGACGAAGCTCTTCAATAACACGGCGTTTTAAAGGTTGCTCAATATAGCGCTCAATTTTGCCTACAATTCGCACATCATGGGCTTCCATTAATGAAATAGCAGTCCCTTTAGCGCCAGCGCGTCCTGTACGGCCAATACGGTGTACATAGGTGTCAGCTGAACGTGGCATGTCAAAGTTAATCACATGGGTAATATCATCTACGTCAATACCACGGGCAGCAACATCGGTAGCCAACAGTACATTGACTTCACCTTTGGTAAAACGTCCTAGGGCTTGGAAACGTTTCTTTTGTTCCATATCGCCACGCATAAACGCACAAGGTATATTGGCCTTTAATAATAATCCTTCAAGACTAGCCACGGCTTCACGGGTTTTAACGAATACGATTGTGCGTTTAACTTGCTCTTGTCTTAAGATGTTACACAGTAAGGCAAACTTATGATCTTTATCGTCAGCTAAATGCGCCCACTGATGAATTTTAGCTTTTTCGCTGCGAGGAGCTTCGACGTCTATGGTGACAGGATCTTTTAATAGATCACGTGCGAAACGCTCTACACCACTGCCTTCTAAAGTAGCAGAAAACAACATGTTTTGTTTACGGCCTTGGGCTTCAATCGCAATGGCTTGTACCACTGAAGAGAATCCCATGTCCAGCATGCGGTCGGCTTCATCAATTACTAAAATATCGACTTCAGTAGCGTCGAATTTTCTTTTATCTAGGTATTCCATTAATCGGCCCGGTGTGGCGATTAATATATCGATATTACCTGCAAGGGCTTCTTCTTGAGGCGCATAAGGAACACCACCAGTAATAATGGCAATATCTAAATCTAAGTCAGTAGCGAGATGACATGCATAACGATGAATTTGGCTGGCAAGCTCGCGGGTAGGTGTTAACACCATGATGCGGGCTTGACCTTCGAAACGACGTGGAAAATCGATTAGGTGTTGTAAAGCTGGCAATAAGAAACTTGCTGTTTTACCTGTCCCTGTTGGCGCACGTGCAAGAATATCCCGTTGCTCCATCGCCATAGGAATAGCTTGTTGTTGTACTGTCGTGGGGCTTTTGTGGCCCATGGCTTTCAGTGAATCTAATAACCTTGGGTCTAAATCGAAATCTTCAAATAACATGCACGTGGGTCTCGCTTAAAAGTAGCCGTCTATTATAGCTGACGAATCACACAGGCTAAAGTTTTAAGTAGAAATCCTTGCATAAAACTGTCATTGCAGCCGAATAGTGACCTTGTTTATCACGTATATCGATCGTGTCTGTAACATATTGCTGATTTGAGGCAAGGTGCTTAATCGCTAGCAGTAGCCGAGTAGGTGGCTTTTTAGTGACACTGCAAACTTCAATACGTTGAGTTATGTCTAAGTCTGAGCCAGACAATGCTTGTTTGAACATGACCTCACTTTGAACCGGAATAATGCAGCTGGCCACGCCATCTTTGGCTAATAAAGTACATATGGATTGAGCTAAGTCCGAAAAACTCAGCTGATTGGTGTGTCTTGCTGTCGCTCTCGCCACATGTTGGGTTTGCGGGCCATTGGTGAAATAGGGGGGATTACAAATAATATGATCAAAGTATTGGCGGCAGCTTGTTGCTATTTTTTGCTGTGCTAAGCAAAAGTCTTGAATGCTTGATGATACCAATGCAATTTTTTCAGCCCATGGGCTTTGAGCGATATTATTGAGGCAATCTTGAGCCGCTAAGGTATCTAACTCTATTGCAGTGATATGAGTTTTTGTCGATGTTCGTTGTGCAGCCATTAAGCTCAATAAGCCACTTCCTGCGCCAATATCGATAACACGTTCAGCATTAACTAAATTAGCCCAGGCACCGAGTAACACTCCATCGGTACTCACACTCATGCCGCAATGGCTGTCATCAATATGGAATTGTTTAAATGTGAATGGCATCAAAGTTACTGTGTGAACGAATTAAAGGTCGATTATAACAAATCACCGTAGCGTTTTATTGATTGGCGAACGCTTATTTAATAACACCCAGTATTTATTTTACACAGTATTGTTACCCCAGCGAATCTGCGCAGCGGTAACAATATAAATATCAGCTTCATCATTGACTAATTTACCGGTTTGTTAATTTATGTTATCGCTTATTGAAGGCTGTGCTAGTTATGTTTAGTGCTTTTGGTAATTGTTTCAGGCTTAAAAACTAAATAACTGAATATATTTAGTCTCTATTGCGTATTATTAGCATCTTTGCTATTAGTTCAGGCTGCTATTTCACAGTAAAACCGTTTGGAATGGCTGGATTCAGTCAAACACTAACAAAGGATTATATAAACAGATTAACAATGATTATTTTTCGCACTAATTTTAACGTATTTAGCTAGGTTGATGTGTAAATATAGTTTTACGATCTGTGGTGTGTTCATTATTAGCAGTAGCTAAAATGAATTTGATCACTTAAGTTGGTTAAAGAACAAATACAACAAAAAGAGATGTTAACGTGCAAACAACTAAATTATCGATCGTCGATACCTTTGGCCTAGGATTTATGGCTTTCGCATTCTTTTTAGGTGCAGGTAATCTTATATTTCCACCTTTTGCGGGGTTTTTAGCGGGTGAGAATATGTCACTGGCTATGGTGGGCTTTTTATTAACCGCGGTGGGAATGCCACTGATTGGGTTAATTGCGGTTGCTAAAGCCAATGGTAAAATTATGGCCTATTTGCCACCATTGGCTGCTACAGCACTGGCCATTGCCATTTATATTATTATTGGACCGGCTTTTGCGGCGCCTCGAACCAGTTTGGTCGCCTTTGAAATCGGTGTGCGTCCGTTTATTATTAACCCAGATGCGGTGATGATGATCGCTGGCCAAGCAATTAATATCGCTCAGCTTATATTCACCTTAGTCTTTTTCTCTATTGTGATGTTTATGTCGCTTTATCCTGGCAAGCTTTTGGACAACGTCGGCAAAGTGCTAACCCCTATTTTACTGACTTTGTTGGTTGCTTTAGCTATGAGCGTGATGTTTATCCCTGGCTCAGCGGTAGGTTCTCCTTCAGCCGAATATCTGGCAAGTCCATTATCAAAGGGGATTCTTGAAGGTTACAACACTATGGATACCTTGGCATCACTGATGTTTGGTATGCTGATTATCGATTTACTGCGTAAAAAAGGCGTTAACAATGTTGCGGATCAAACCAAGTATCTAATCCGCGCCGCAATTATTGCCGCATCTGGATTAGCATTTGTGTATATATCGCTATTCTTTCTAGGTGCTTCTGCTGGCGATTTAGCCAATGGCGCATCAAACGGTGGAGTCATTTTAACTAACTATGTTGACCATAATTTTGGCATGTTAGGTATTATTATGCTATCGACCGTAGTTGGCTTAGCATGTTTGACTACCGCGATTGGCTTGGTCACTGCGTGTTCTGAGTTTTTTAATGAGCTTCTGCCGTCAGTTTCATATAAAGGTTTTGTGATTATTTTCAGTGTGGTGTGTGCCACGGTTGCTAACGTTGGTTTATCGCAATTAATCTCAATTAGTATTCCGGTATTGATGACGATTTATCCGGTGGCTATTGCATTGGTATTAGTGACCTTTATTACGCCACAGTTTGCTCGCCCTGAATTATCACAACGCTTAATTCTAAGCGTTGCGCTAGCTTTTGGCGTGTTAGACGGATTAAAAACCGGTGGCTTTGATATGTCGACGTTTAATTTTTTACCCTTGCACGCAGAAGGCATGGCTTGGTTATTACCAACCGTTATTGTTTCAGTGGTATGTTTATTTTTACCTAAAAGAGACCAAACAGCCTCAGCAGCATAAATACTTATAAGCTAAGTGACTGTAAGCTAGATAACTTAGAAGCTCAGCGCTAAGCAAGGATTGCTAATACTTAACCGTTGGATATGTTAACCTACAAGCAGCATATTCAGCGTGTTAAATAGAGTCTTACGTGAAATTGAATCAATACTCTCCGCACTCCCTAATCGAACAATTTATTGACGAAATATGGTCAACCAAAGGCTTAAGCGATAATACCTTAGCATCGTATCGAACTGATGTGGCGCATTTTGAACGTTTTGTTTTAAGTCAAAAGTCTTCTCTTATTGATGCGGATGCATTGTTATTAAAAGCGTATCTTGGATATCGATTTGAGCAACAATATGCCAAAACCAGTACCGCAAGATTGATGAGTAGCTTACGACGCTTTTATGGTTATTTAATTGTGAGAAAACTGATTGATGTTGATCCTACCGCGTTAATTGAGTCGCCTAAATTGCCACGTAAATTGCCTGATGCCTTATCTGAAGCGCAAGTTGATGCCTTACTATCTGAGCCCGATACCGATGATCCAATTGAATGCCGTGATAAAGCTATGTTGGAACTACTGTATGCGACAGGGCTAAGGGTAACTGAGTTAGTCAGTTTAACCATGGAACAAATAAGTTTACGCCAGGGCGTGGTGAGGGTGATGGGTAAGGGCGGTAAAGAACGTTTAGTACCACTAGGTGAATTAGCGATAAGTGAAGTCGAATTATATTTGAAAGCCGCTAGGCCAACACTGCTACATATGAAGCAGTCTGATGTGTTATTTCCGTCAAGGCGTGCCCAGATGATGACCAGGCAAACTTTTTGGCATCGCATTAAGTTATATAGTGCACGAGCGGGGATTACGGTACATTTATCGCCTCATACATTACGCCATGCTTTTGCGACTCATTTACTGAATCACGGCGCTGATTTACGTGTTGTGCAATTACTCTTAGGTCACAGTGATTTATCCACGACACAAATATACACTCACGTAGCTAAAGCGCGTTTACAGCTGCTTCATCAACAGCATCATCCGCGAGGTTAATCAGCTAAGTAGCCTTTCGTTACATTAAAAAGCTTTTAGCATAGTTGCGTTAAGTGAACTAAATCTGTAAGTTTTGCAATCAAAGTCGGGTCTAGTCATTTAATCCCGTGTAAATTAGGAATAATTATGAAGTTATCTAAAGCCTTAATTCTTGTCGCCAGTTTAGTTGTTCCTGTAATGAGCTATGCAGCAGCCACTACTGATACCCAAAACAGTGAGTTAAAACAGAAAATATCAGACATGCTAGGTGTTGAGGTGATGAGTTTTCAAGCATCGCCGGTTAAGGGGGTTTTTCAAGCTTTGACAGATCGTGGAGTACTTTATATTACCGAAGATGGATCTAAACTGATCCATGGCAATATGTATGATTTAAATGACCGTATGAATAACTTAACTGAGGCTGCTTTAGCCGGTCCCCGTATCGACATGCTTAAACCGCTAGAAAAAGACATGCTGGTATATAAGGCCAAAAATGAAAAACATGTGGTAACTGTGTTCACCGATGTTGATTGTGGTTATTGTCGTAAGTTGCATAATCAAATGAGCGAATATAATGATTTAGGTATTACGATCCGTTACTTAGCTTATCCTCGCGCTGGGATCCCTTCTGCTAACGCCGATGAAATGCAAGCGGTATGGTGTGCAAAAGATCCATTACAAGCAATGACTGACGCTAAAGAAGGTAAGAATATTCAAGCGTCATCGTGTGATATTGATATTAGCAAACAGTTTGATCTTGGACGATCATTTGGTGTTAACGGTACGCCTGCGATGATTCTTGCTGACGGCAGTATGGTGCCAGGTTATCAGCCTCCGAAAGACTTATTGAAAGTTTTAGAATCTCGATAGTAAACTGATTAAGGTGAGCAATAGCTCACCTTTTTATTGGTGGTTTTTCTTCATATAACAGCATTAGGGTTTGTTTTGCCTCATAAAATCACTCGTCGTCTTCCAGTAGATGATTCACATCTCCCCGCGACTTTACCATCCCTATTAAAACAGTTGTATGCTCGACGTGGTGTGGGTCAAGATGACTGCGAGCTGGCGTTAGCAAAGTTACTGCGTCCTAATACCATGAAAGGTTTAGATATTGCCGCTAGATTAGTCGCGGATGCAATGCAAGCACAGCGGCAAATATTAATCGTGGGAGATTTTGATGCCGACGGTGCAACTTCTACTTGCGTTTGTTTACTCGCCTTAAGAATGATGGGCGCAACTCATGTTGATTATTTAATTCCTAATCGTTTTGACTACGGTTATGGCCTGAGCCCTGAAATTGTCGCTGTTGCACACGATAAAAAGGCACAACTACTGATTACGGTTGATAACGGAATTTCATCGATAGAAGGGGTTAAAGCTGCCAAAGATTTTGGCATGCAAGTTGTCGTCACGGACCACCATCTTGCTGGCAAAATCTTGCCTGAAGCAGATGCCATTGTTAACCCTAATCAACCTGATTGCCAATTCGCCAGTAAATCCATTGCAGGAGTTGGGGTTGCATTTTATTTGATGACAGCAATTCGTGCAGAGCTTCGCAGCCGTAATTGGTATGTCTTGCAGGGCATTATAGAACCTAATTTAGCTGAGCTACTTGATATCGTCGCACTGGGCACGGTTGCTGACGTGGTATCACTCGACCCCAATAACCGTATTTTAGTTCAAGCAGGCTTACAACGAGTGCGCGCTGGACGTTGTCGCCCAGGTATCACTGCGTTATTAGAAGTCGCTAAGCGTGACCCAAGTAGAATTGTTGCTGCCGATTTTGGTTTTGCGGTTGGCCCAAGGCTAAATGCTGCAGGGCGATTAGATGAAATGGCGTTAGGTGTCGAAACCTTATTGTGTGATGACATTATGCGCGCCAGACAAATGGCTGCTGAATTAGATGGATTGAATCAAGATAGACGCGATATTGAAGCTGGTATGCAACAAGAAGCTTTAAAAAGCTTACAAGCTATAGCGCTAGATGAAGCTACAATGCCCTGGGGACTAGCCTTGTTTCAATCTGATTGGCACCAAGGTGTGATTGGTATTTTAGCTTCACGTATTAAAGACAGATATCATAGACCTGTGATTGCTTTTGCACAGGCGGGTAACGGTGAAATTAAAGGATCTGCTCGTTCCATAAAAGGCTTGCACATGCGGGATTTACTCGAGCGTATTAATTCATTACATCCTGGTATTATTATCAAATTTGGCGGTCATGCAATGGCAGCAGGCTTGTCTTTAAGGGCTGATGCGCTAGAGACATTTAAACAAGCTTTTGATGACGTAGTTAGACAGACGCTAGATTATGAGCAACTTACTGGTGAGTTAATGTCAGATGGTGAGCTTATTCCTGCTGATATGACCTTAGAGACCGCCTTTATGCTGCGTAATGCTGGTCCCTGGGGACAATCATTTGAGGAGCCGTTATTTGATGGTTTCTTCAATGTTGTACAGCAACGTATTGTGGGTGAAAAACATCTTAAGTTATTACTTGAAACAGAGTGCGGTCAATTAATGCTAGATGGCATTGCGTTTAATGTTGATATGCAAATCTGGCCCGACGCGAGTATTAAACAGGCCCGGGTGGTTTATAAGTTAGATGTGAATGAGTTTAGAGGTAATCAAACCGTTCAACTTATGGTTGAGTATATAGAACCTATGTGATTCCTGGGCGCAGGCTAAGACTAAACCTGTTGCCAGCATTGATAGAATGACTTAAAACAAAAAAGGCCTCGCAATGCGAGGCCTTTTTGTTTATTCGTTTTAATTTGCCGCTATTTAGCCACCAATTTAAATATGGTGCCCGAACCGGAATCGAACCAGGGACACGAGGATTTTCAATCCTCTGCTCTACCGACTGAGCTATTCGGGCAACGGGCGCTATTAAACGGCTTTTAGTGATGTGAGTCAACCGATTTTTTGAAAATTAATTCATATTCTCTTACATGTGGTGGATAAAACAACGTTTCGGCTAAGAAAGCGACATTTAAGGCGTAGTCGCTAACGAATACAATGATCGAGGCGATAGATGACAGTTGAGTTAGTTATTATAATCTTTCACCTGTCATGATGATTTGTTAATCCCTAAATCATGATATTGCCATAGGTTCTATTAGGGGTTGTTGCTCTTTGCTGGTTGAACTCTTCGGTCAGCGTTTATTGGCTTCAAAAACAACCTTGAAAGATCACTGGTCCTAATCAAAGTGGGTTAGCTGTTTATTATACTATTAAGGTATTATGCGGTATAAGTGGATTTGATAATGAACAGTGTGGATGATTTATTGCGATAGGTTGATTCAATGACTCTGTAACAGATACAAAAAAGGCCTAATTAAAGGCCTTTTTATAGCAAGTACCATCTACCCTTTAACGAGTAGACATACAATTAACTGACATGTGTTAGTTACTGACAAGTTTATTGTTTGGAAAGTTTGCCCGCATAACGCTTAACGTGTTTTGTTTTAGCTTATCTTGGCTAAGTTCATCATAGGCCTGAGCCATAATTTCAAGAGCAGATTCAGCTTCTGGTGTGCCAGGGAATTTTTCTAACACGGTTTGAGCACGAACTGCAGCAGCACTCCAAGCATTCATCTTTATGTAGTATCTTGCAACGTTGATAGAATATCGCGCTAAACGGTTTTTCAAGTATTGCATACGTTTTTGAGCGTCGGCAGCATACTTGCTTTCAGGGTAACTTTTTATCAAACGGTCGAAGTCTTTAAAGGCATCTTCAGCGTTTTGAGGATCACGATCCGTACGGTCAATATTCATCATATCGTGAAATAAATAACTATCTGCCTGCATATTTGTTAAACCACGCATATAATACACGTAATCAATATTAGGATGAGTCGGATTCAGGCGTAAAAAACGGTCGATATTGGCAACACCTGAAGCAACATCATCCATTTTGTAATAAGCAAAGATCAGATCTAATTGAACTTGAGTTTTATGTGGGCCAAAAGGATAACGCGAGTCTAAAGCTTCTAGCGTTCGAACTGCTTTGGAATAGTTTCCTAATTCCATTGAGGTTCTAGCTTGAGAATAAAGTACGTCAGGAGAGGCTTTATTGGCAAACTCGTCATCTTCGGGACTGCTACTACAAGCGGTAATAGCGACTGAAAGTAATACTAGGGCGGCGCCTTTGGCTAATTTATACATACTTTAATTTAATTCTTTTATAAGTTGTGGTTAAGAATTTTTCCATTTCACGGTAAAATAGAAAACATCCGATTGTAACAGATACTACATTCACTTTGGACCCCAGAAAAGGGTTACGGTTCCTATGACACAAGAGATTAATCTAAAAAGCGAGATAACAGCAACTCAAACAGGACAAAGAATTGACCAAGCATTGGCGATTCTTTTCCCTGATTACTCGCGCACACGCATCAAAGAATGGATTTTATCCGGTGCAGTTACCGTAGACGGTATCATAGTCGACAAGCCGCGGGAAAAGATTTTTGAATCACAACAGATCGAAATCAACGCTAAGCTTGAAGAAGAAGTACGCGCTCAAGCGCAGAACATCGCGTTAAACATTGTTTATGAAGATGATCACATCATCGTTGTCAATAAACCAGCAGGTCTTGTTGTGCATCCTGGTGCCGGCAATGCCGATGGTACTTTGATGAATGCATTGTTGCATCATTGCCCTGATATCGAGCATGTACCACGAGCTGGTATTATTCATCGCCTCGACAAAGATACTACAGGCTTGATGGTTGTGGCTAAAACAGTAGAAGCGCAAACGCATTTAGTTGCCGCCTTACAAGCTCGTGAAATTGTACGCGAATACGAAGCCATTGTTATTGGCACTATGACAGCCGGTGGTACTGTAGATGAGCCTATCGATCGTCATCCTACCAAACGCGTGCAAATGGCGGTAGTCAATGGCGGCCGCCCATCAGTAACGCATTATCGTGTCGCGGAAAAATTCCGTGCCCATACACGATTACGTTTACGTCTGGAATCTGGCCGTACTCACCAAATTCGTGTGCATATGGACTATATTGGCCATGTGTTGGTTGGCGATCCAGTTTATGGTGGCCGTCCCCGTCCACCTAAAGCGGCTAGCCCAGAGTTTTTTGATATATTGAAAAACTTTAAACGCCAAGCGTTGCACGCTATTCGTTTAGAGTTAGCCCATCCAATAACCTGTGAAATCATGAGTTGGAAAGCGCCAATACCTGAAGACATGTTGCTTTTGACTCAAGCAATGCGCGTTGATACTGAGTTAAACCCGATAGTGTATTTATAATTGTGTCTCTATAAATGCTAAGACCTCATTGGCCTTTACCCGACAATGTCGCTATTGCGTTTACTGACCGTTATGGGGGGAGCAGTTGTGCCCCCTATGACAGTTTAAACCTAGGGTTACATGTAGGCGATAATCCTCAAACGGTATTGGCTAATCGGCATCAACTTTCGACTTTACTGACATTACCTTGCGAACCTTTGTGGTTAGAGCAAGTGCACGGTGTTGATATTGTGTCCATATCTGAGTTGGCTAATAGGGCAAGTGTTCCGTTAGCCGATGGCAGTTATAGTAACCAGTATGGCCAAGTTTGTGCTGTGATGACGGCAGATTGTTTAGCCGTATTGTTGTGTGATAAACAAGGTTGTGAGGTTGCCGCTGTGCATGCTGGGTGGCGCGGTTTATGTGCGGGGGTTATTGAACAGGCGGTAAAGCGTTTTTCAATGCCGGCATCTGAATTGATAGCGTGTTTAGGACCCTGTATTGGGCCTAATCAATTTGAAGTGGGTGCTGAAGTGCGCAGCGCGTTCATGGCGAGTGCAGCTGCTGATACCTCTAATGCTGGACTCGACAATGCCATTGCAGACTGTTTCATCCCTAAAGTGAATGCCACTGGCAAATATTTAGCTGACATGGTTGGTTTAGCTAAATTGCGTTTAAAGCAGCTCGGTGTTGATGTTGTTTATAGTGTCGATGAATGCACTGTTTCAAATAATGACTATTTTTCTTATCGTCGAGATAAACAAACTGGTCGTATGGCATCATTAATTTGGCTTAAATCTTAATCCCATCGCTTTTATCATCTTGTATAAAAATAATTCACTTTTTATATCGCATCATATCTTTTTCGCTTGAAATCTCTGTACCACGCCCCCATATTTTAGATAACAGTGTATCTCATCAGGATACCCATTATTTGTATCAGATGTAGGAGGTTATATGAGACTCGACCGTATGACGAATAAGTTTCAAATTGCCATTTCTGATGCGCAGTCATTAGCATTAGGACGGGACAATCAATTTATTGAACCTATCCATTTAATGATGGCTCTGCTTAATCAAGATTCTGGCTCAATTCATCCATTATTAACTCAAGCGGGCATGCGTGTCAGCGCGTTACGTTCAACCCTAAGTCAAGAGTTAGAGCGCTTGCCACAAGTTGATGGTAGCGGCGGTGATGTGCAGTTATCGCAAGGTCTTATTCGTCTGTTGAATTTGTGTGACAAGCTGGCCCAGAAACGTAATGACAAATATATCTCGTCAGAGTTATTTATTCTTGCCGCACTAGAAGGTAATGATGCTTTAGCCCAAGCGTTAAAAGATGCTGGAGCGACTAAAGAGTTGATGGAAACTACCATCAAGCAAATTCGTGGTGGCCAAAAGGTCGATGATCCTAATGCTGAAGATCAACGCCAAGCTTTGAAAAAGTACACCGTCGATTTAACTGAACGGGCAGAGCAAGGTAAATTAGACCCTGTTATTGGTCGTGATGAGGAAATTCGTCGTACGATTCAAGTGCTGCAACGCCGTACTAAAAATAATCCGGTACTTATAGGTGAACCTGGTGTCGGTAAAACCGCTATTGTTGAAGGTCTAGCTCAGCGAATTGTTAATGGTGAAGTCCCTGAAGGGATTAAAAATAAACGGGTATTGTCATTAGACATGGGCTCGTTAATTGCCGGAGCCAAATATCGTGGTGAGTTTGAAGAACGTTTAAAAGCAGTATTAAATGAGCTATCCCAAGAAGAAGGTCAGGTTATTCTGTTTATTGATGAGCTACATACTATGGTCGGCGCAGGTAAGGGCGAGGGCGCAATGGATGCCGGTAATATGCTTAAACCTGCTTTAGCACGTGGTGAGTTACATTGTGTTGGCGCAACAACCTTAGATGAATATCGTCAATATATTGAGAAAGATGCCGCACTTGAGCGTCGTTTTCAAAAAGTGCTGGTGGACGAGCCTAGCGTCGAAGACACCATTGCTATTTTACGCGGCTTAAAAGAGCGCTATGAATTGCATCATCATGTTGAAATTACCGATCCTGCTATTGTTGCAGCTGCAACTATGTCTCATCGATACATTTCTGATCGTAAATTACCCGATAAAGCCATCGACTTAATTGATGAAGCGGCTTCAAGTATTCGGATGCAGATTGACTCTAAACCTGAATCTTTGGAACGATTAGAGCGCCGAGCTATTCAGCTAAAACTAGAAGAGCAAGCGTTAGCCAAAGAAACCGATGATGCTAGCCGAAAACGTTTAGACCATCTACAGCTTGAGTTAAAAGATGTTGAGCTAAAAGCATCAGAGCTTAATGAAATTTGGCACACCGAAAAAGCCGCATTAGCCGGTACTCAACATATTAAAGCAGAGCTTGAGCAAGCTCGAATGGATATGGATGTTGCACGAAGGGCAGGTGATTTAACCCGCATGTCCGAGTTACAATACGGTCGCATTCCTGAGCTTGAGAAACAATTAGATTTGGCCTCGCAAGCAGAAATGCAAGACATGACGTTGCTTAGAAATAAAGTCACCGATATTGAAATTGCTGAAGTGTTATCTAAGTCGACCGGTATCCCTGTGTCAAAAATGCTTGAAGGTGAGCGCGAAAAATTATTGCAGATGGAAGATGCGCTGCATGAGCGCGTAATTGGGCAAAATGAGGCGGTTGATGCCGTGTCTAATGCAATTCGTCGAAGCAGAGCTGGCCTTGCCGATCCCCAACGTCCTATTGGTTCATTCCTATTTTTAGGCCCTACAGGGGTTGGTAAAACTGAATTGTGCAAATCGTTAGCTAAATTCCTGTTCGATACCGAATCAGCTTTAGTACGCATCGATATGTCAGAGTTTATGGAAAAGCATACCGTTTCCCGACTAGTCGGTGCGCCTCCTGGTTATGTTGGTTATGAAGAAGGCGGTTATTTAACTGAAGCGGTTCGTCGCAAACCTTATTCGGTTATTTTATTAGATGAAGTTGAAAAAGCCCATCCAGACGTATTTAACATTTTACTGCAAGTGTTAGATGACGGCCGGTTAACGGATGGGCAAGGGCGTACCGTAGACTTTAAAAATACCGTTATCATTATGACATCTAATCTGGGGTCAGATCGAATACAGGAAAGTTTCGGTCGAGTGACTTATGAAGAAATGAAACGAAGCGTTATGGATGTTGTCATACAAAACTTTAGACCTGAGTTTTTAAATCGAGTGGATGAATCTGTAGTGTTCCACCCACTCGATGCAAGTAATATTAAACATATTGCTAGCATTCAGCTTGAGCTATTACGCAAACGTCTGGCGGAAAAAGAGTTTGATCTGCAAGTATCTGATGAAGCGCTATCGTTAATTGCTGAAGTGGGGTTCGATCCCGTCTATGGCGCAAGGCCATTAAAGCGAGCGTTACAGCAAGAAGTGGAAAACCCTTTAGCGCAAAAGCTGCTCCGCGGAGATTTAATTCCGGGCAAAGTGATTCAAGCTAATGTAGAGCAGGGGAAGTTAGTGTTTGTGCAGTAACACCATCTTTGATTAGCTATATAAAGAAAGGGAGCATTTAGCTCCCTTTTTAAATCTAGAATAAATTTAGCTGCTAAAAGTCGTTAATTGCAAAAAAGCTTCACTCTTTGTTCATTCTCAGCTCTAGCCGCTTGTTTATCTTCTTCTGTCATTGCAATAACTTCACCCGTTTTAGGATCTTTCTTCGTGAGTCGATTATATGAACCAAGCAAAACCATACTGTGCTTAGCCGTTTCACAGATTGATTCGGCTTGCTTAGCATCTTTCTCTTTAATTAATTTGGCCGATTTGGCTAAATCAGACTCTGGCTCTGCTTCGACGGCCTTTCGTATTGGGGTGGCGGTGCCAATTTTCTGAGGTTCAAGGTCATCAGTGGTTATACGTTGGGCGTCGACTCCCTTTGGTGCTTGCTGACTGTAATGTACTACACCGCTACTATCGGTCCAAGTATAAATAGTCGCCGCCATACTTGTTGACAATGTAAGTAGACAGGCGACTAATAAAAGTAATTGTTTCATGTAAGCATCCAAAGGTTAAAGCTGAAATATACAAGTATCTTTAATAGAACAAAAATATGTTATCTGAAGGTAAAATCCAACTTATATTTACTATTAATAATGAATGTATAAAGAACTCATCGGATTATGCAATAAGAAGTAAAGGGATTTACTCATTAACTAGCCTGTTCAGGGTAGCTAGTTAATGCCTACACCTGTAACTAAGCATCTACAGCTAATTGAAACAAAATAGCGATGGCGTAACGCTGGACAAACTAAATAATGGCAGTTATCGCGTAAATTATACCTTCTTTGTTATCTATAAGGACATATGCTCATTTTTAGATAAGTATTAGTTTGCCGTTAATATTACTTTATCGACCTTTGTTGGTGCTAAATACGCTTTAATAGTCCCTTTTTTGTGCGTTTCGTCCAAAAAATGCCCCCTTGATGCTATTTTGGTAAAAAACTTCTTAAAAGCTCTTGCACTACCTCAGAATCTCCCTATAATGCGCATCCACTGACACGGCACAGCGCGAAAGCAACGCGGCGAGTTAGGTTGATTTGAAAGGATAAAAACTTCGGTTTCATCATCAAATCAACAGCGAAAAGAAAGTTTGAAAAAACACTTGACGCTGACAACAGGGTCTGTAGAATACGCAGCCCAAGCCAACGACCTAGCGTCTAACGGCGATGTTTGAAAAATTAACATCAACGCTCTTTAACAACTTAAACAAGAAATCTGTGTGGACATTCACAGGTATTGAGTTATTCGAAATTGTCTTCTGTTCTTCGGAATGTTGGCAATCAAAAAATTTAAACTCAATGCAACGATGAATGTTCATAGCAATATGTACAAAAAGACTTTGTTAACTTCGGTTGATAAAGCAATCAGAATTCATTGAGCCGAATCGCAAGATTCAAAAAAACTTTAATTGAAGAGTTTGATCATGGCTCAGATTGAACGCTGGCGGCAGGCCTAACACATGCAAGTCGAGCGGCAGCGGGAAGATAGCTTGCTATCTTTGCCGGCGAGCGGCGGACGGGTGAGTAATGCCTAGGGATCTGCCCAGTCGAGGGGGATAACAGTTGGAAACGACTGCTAATACCGCATACGCCCTACGGGGGAAAGGAGGGGACCTTCGGGCCTTTCGCGATTGGATGAACCTAGGTGGGATTAGCTAGTTGGTGAGGTAATGGCTCACCAAGGCGACGATCCCTAGCTGTTCTGAGAGGATGATCAGCCACACTGGGACTGAGACACGGCCCAGACTCCTACGGGAGGCAGCAGTGGGGAATATTGCACAATGGGCGAAAGCCTGATGCAGCCATGCCGCGTGTGTGAAGAAGGCCTTCGGGTTGTAAAGCACTTTCAGTAGGGAGGAAAGGTAGACGTTTAATAAACGGTTACTGTGACGTTACCTACAGAAGAAGGACCGGCTAACTCCGTGCCAGCAGCCGCGGTAATACGGAGGGTCCGAGCGTTAATCGGAATTACTGGGCGTAAAGCGTGCGCAGGCGGTTTTTTAAGCCAGATGTGAAAGCCCTGGGCTCAACCTAGGAATAGCATTTGGAACTGGGGAACTAGAGTCTTGTAGAGGGAGGTAGAATTTCAGGTGTAGCGGTGAAATGCGTAGATATCTGAAGGAATACCGGTGGCGAAGGCGGCCTCCTGGACAAAGACTGACGCTCATGCACGAAAGCGTGGGGAGCAAACAGGATTAGATACCCTGGTAGTCCACGCCGTAAACGATGTCTACTCGGAGTTTGGTGACTTAGTCACTGGGCTCCCAAGCTAACGCATTAAGTAGACCGCCTGGGGAGTACGGCCGCAAGGTTAAAACTCAAATGAATTGACGGGGGCCCGCACAAGCGGTGGAGCATGTGGTTTAATTCGATGCAACGCGAAGAACCTTACCTACTCTTGACATCCACAGAAGATTGCAGAGATGCGATTGTGCCTTCGGGAACTGTGAGACAGGTGCTGCATGGCTGTCGTCAGCTCGTGTTGTGAAATGTTGGGTTAAGTCCCGCAACGAGCGCAACCCCTATCCTTATTTGCCAGCGAGTTATGTCGGGAACTTTAGGGAGACTGCCGGTGATAAACCGGAGGAAGGTGGGGACGACGTCAAGTCATCATGGCCCTTACGAGTAGGGCTACACACGTGCTACAATGGCGTATACAGAGGGTTGCAAAGCCGCGAGGTGGAGCTAATCTCACAAAGTACGTCGTAGTCCGGATTGGAGTCTGCAACTCGACTCCATGAAGTCGGAATCGCTAGTAATCGTGAATCAGAATGTCACGGTGAATACGTTCCTGGGCCTTGTACACACCGCCCGTCACACCATGGGAGTGGGCTGCAAAAGAAGTGGGTAGTTTAACCTTCGGGAGAACGCTCACCACTTTGTGGTTCATGACTGGGGTGAAGTCGTAACAAGGTAGCCCTAGGGGAACCTGGGGCTGGATCACCTCCTTACCTATACGACTAACTCAATACCTAAAGTGCAGCAATGCATGTGAGTGTTCACACAGATTACTTGTTAACTTCTTCGGAAGTAGAGTGAAACACGCCGCAAGCCGGTCAGTGTTGTTCTTTAACAATTTGGAAAGCTGATAGTACTAACTAAAGGCGCATAGATGATGATTCGTTGTCGTTTGTGTGATTATGTTAGTGCGAAAAACGTTAATACGAAAGTATTAACACTTGAGTTCTCAAAACACTGTTTAAGTGTCTTGAATATTCTAAAAACTAAGGCGAGTCACACTTCCTGGTCGGGAGTGAGACAAGTAAAAACCAGCTAGTTGCGATACAGTCTAATTAGTTCACGCAAGTGAAACTCATTTGGGTTGTATGGTTAAGTGACTAAGCGTATACGGTGGATGCCTTGGCAGTCAGAGGCGATGAAGGACGTAATAACTTGCGAAAAGCGTTGGCGAGCTAGTAATAAGCATTTGAGCTAACGATATCCGAATGGGGAAACCCGCCACATAAGTGGTCATCATGCAGTGAATACATAGCTGCATGAGGCGAACCTGGGGAACTGAAACATCTAAGTACCCAGAGGAAAAGAAATCAACCGAGATTCCCCTAGTAGCGGCGAGCGAACGGGGATTAGCCCTTAAGTCTATGGGGTGTTAGTGGAATGTGTTGGAAAGCACAGCGGCACAGGGTGATAGCCCCGTACATGAAAACTAACCATAGATGAAAACGAGTAAGGCGGGACACGTGACATCCTGTTTGAATATGGGGGGACCATCCTCCAAGGCTAAATACTCCTGACTGACCGATAGTGAACCAGTACCGTGAGGGAAAGGCGAAAAGAACCCCTGTGAGGGGAGTGAAATAGAACCTGAAACCGTATACGTACAAGCAGTGGGAGCGGTTCTTGAGACCGTGACTGCGTACCTTTTGTATAATGGGTCAGCGACTTACGTTTTGTAGCGAGGTTAAGCGAATAGCGGAGCCGTAGGGAAACCGAGTGTTAACTGCGCGTTTAGTTGCAAGGCGTAGACCCGAAACCGAGTGATCTAGCCATGGGCAGGTTGAAGGTTGAGTAACATCAACTGGAGGACCGAACCGACTTATGTTGAAAAATGAGCGGATGACTTGTGGCTGGGGGTGAAAGGCCAATCAAACTCGGAGATATCTGGTTCTCCTCGAAAGCTATTTAGGTAGCGCCTCGAGCGAATACCATTGGGGGTAGAGCACTGTTAAGGCTAGGGGGTCATCCCGACTTACCAACCCTTTGCAAACTCCGAATACCAATGAGTACTACTCGGGAGACAGACAGCGGGTGCTAACGTCCGTTGTCAAAAGGGAAACAACCCAGACCGTCAGCTAAGGTCCCAAAGTGTATGTTAAGTGGGAAACGATGTGGGAAGGCTTAGACAGCTAGGATGTTGGCTTAGAAGCAGCCATCATTTAAAGAAAGCGTAATAGCTCACTAGTCGAGTCGGCCTGCGCGGAAGATTTAACGGGGCTAAACATACCACCGAAGCTACGGGTTTGCAGTTTACTGCAAGCGGTAGAGGAGCGTTCTGTAAGCGGTTGAAGGTGAAGGGGTAACCCACACTGGACGTATCAGAAGTGCGAATGCTGACATGAGTAACGATAAAGGGAGTGAAAAACTCCCTCGCCGAAAGACCAAGGGTTCCTGTCCAACGTTAATCGGGGCAGGGTGAGTCGACCCCTAAGGTGAGGCCGAAAGGCGTAATCGATGGAAAACAGATTAATATTTCTGTACCTCTGCTAACTGCGATGGAGAGACGGAGAAGGCTAGGCTAGCGCGGCGTTGGTAGTCCGCGTTTAAGGTAGTAGGCGGTGTTCTTAGGCAAATCCGGGAACACGTACTTAAATGTACACGTTGAGAGCTGATGACGAGTCACTAAGGTGATGAAGTAGTTGATGCCATGCTTCCAGGAAAATCTTCTAAGCTTCAGGTTAGTAGGGATCGTACCCCAAACCGACACAGGTGGTCGGGTAGAGAATACCAAGGCGCTTGAGAGAACTCGGCTGAAGGAACTAGGCAAAATGGTACCGTAACTTCGGGAGAAGGTACGCTGCTGTTGGTGATGGGACTTGCTCCCTAAGCTGACGGCAGTCGCAGATACCAGGTGGCTGCAACTGTTTATCAAAAACACAGCACTGTGCAAAATCGCAAGATGACGTATACGGTGTGACGCCTGCCGGTGCTTGAAGGTTAATTGATTGGGTTATCGCAAGAGAAGCTCATGATCGAAGCCCAAGTAAACGGCGGCCGTAACTATAACGGTCCTAAGGTAGCGAAATTCCTTGTCGGGTAAGTTCCGACCTGCACGAATGGCGTAATGATGGCCACGCTGTCTCCAGCCGAGACTCAGTGAAGTTGAAATTGCGGTGAAGATGCCGTATACCCGCGGCTAGACGGAAAGACCCCGTGAACCTTTACTATAGCTTGGCACTGAACATTGAACCTACATGTGTAGGATAGGTGGGAGACTTTGAAGCTTCGTCGCTAGATGGAGTGGAGTCAATCTTGAAATACCACCCTTGTAGTTTTGATGTTCTAACTCTGGCCCCTTATCGGGGTTGAGGACAGTGCCTGGTGGGTAGTTTGACTGGGGCGGTCTCCTCCCAAAGAGTAACGGAGGAGCACGAAGGTTGGCTAAGTACGGTCGGACATCGTACGGTTAGTGCAATGGCATAAGCCAGCTTAACTGCGAGACATACACGTCGAGCAGGTACGAAAGTAGGTCATAGTGATCCGGTGGTTCTGAATGGAAGGGCCATCGCTCAACGGATAAAAGGTACTCCGGGGATAACAGGCTGATACCGCCCAAGAGTTCATATCGACGGCGGTGTTTGGCACCTCGATGTCGGCTCATCACATCCTGGGGCTGAAGTCGGTCCCAAGGGTATGGCTGTTCGCCATTTAAAGTGGTACGCGAGCTGGGTTCAGAACGTCGTGAGACAGTTCGGTCCCTATCTGCCGTGGGCGTTGGATGATTGAGGGGAGCTGCTCCTAGTACGAGAGGACCGGAGTGGACGAACCGCTGGTGTTTGGGTTGTCATGCCAATGGCATTGCCCAGTAGCTACGTTCGGAATCGATAACCGCTGAAAGCATCTAAGCGGGAAGCGAGCCCCAAGATGAGTCATCCCTAGAGCTTTAAGCTCTCTAAAGGGCCGTAGGAGACTACTACGTTGATAGGCAAGGTGTGTAAGCGTTGTGAGGCGTTGAGCTAACTTGTACTAATGACCCGTGAGGCTTAACCATACAACCCAGATGGGTTTTACTGATACGACTTAGTATTAGGATGGGACACTTAAGCAGTGCGAGAACTCAAATAAGCGAAGCTCTGATAAGGGCCTAAGCAAATCAGCTTTCCTAATTATTATTTAATGCATAATGAGTGTGTTAGATAAACCAAATTTGTCTGGAAACCATAGAGCTGTGGCACCACCTGATCCCATTCCGAACTCAGAAGTGAAACACAGTATCGCCGATGGTAGTGTGGGGTCTCCCCATGTGAGAGTAGGTCATTTCCAGGCGCCAAATTGACTCGAAAGAGTAGTGATAAGCCCGTTACTAATGTAACGGGCTTTTTTACGTCTGCGATTTGAGGATAACATTTGAGCATAAACGTAGTGTGGCCGATATGCCCATGTGAAAGTAGGTCTTTCTAGGCGCCAAATTTCTCTGAAAAGAGAGTGATAAGCCCGTTGTTAACGCAACGGGCTTTTTTACGTCTGCGATTTAAGGATAGCATTTGAGCATAAAAGTGGTGTGGCCGATATGCCCATGTGAAAGTAGGTCATTTCCAGGCGCCAAATTAACTCGAAAGAATAGTGATAAGCCCGTTGCTAACGCAACGGGCTTTTTTACGTCTGCGATTTGAGGATAGCATTTGAGCATAAAAGTGGTGTGGCCGATATGCCCATGTGAAAGTAGGTCATTTCCAGGCGCCAAATTAACTCGAAAGAGTAGTGATAAGCCCGTTACCAATGTAACGGGCTTTTTTACGTCTGCGATTTAAGGATAACATTTGAGCATAAAAGTAGTGTGCCGACATGCCCATGTGGGAATAGGTCATTTCCAGGCTCATTAATACGCCAATAGCTGGCCTATTTAACGTTAGTGAAACGAAGTTAGCAAGACAAGGAGCTATTTGGTAAGTATTAATTATCTCGAACTGAGGTTAATTAAGTAAATCCTTTGCTAATCGATATAAAGGTTTCTATAGCAAGATAACTAATCTGTTATGGATCTAGGTTTAATGCAGGTTAACCAGACTTTATGTTACTAGCTTCGATTGTTGTTTATGATGGCATTAATTGTCTAGTATTAAGTCACAGCTTAGTGAGCATTTTAGCCAATTAAAATATATCGCTCTTGAAGTACACCGTTGTGATTTAATTGAGTGTAGGTAAGTTTGCAAATAGTGTTGTAAATATATCCACACTTGTTTGAAAATACTCCAGTTGACTATTTTTGTTGAAAAAACGCTTTACCTTTTACAGTGTTTTTTGCATAATGCCACTCGTCAACAGGGGTGTAGTTCCAATTGGTAGAACAGCGGTCTCCAAAACCGATGGTTGCGAGTTCGAGTCTTGCCACCCCTGCCAAATTTAGAAGGCCTAGCAGAAATGCTAGGCCTTTGTCTTTTCTTAGGTTTCAACTCTTTCTTAGTTATTAATTCTGTTGTTCTGAAAACCATTACGTATTATCCAAAAACCTCTTTATATTCAAATCGTGAGTGCTAGTTTGTATTGTTGATCTAATACTTGTTATTGCCAAATTAATAAAGTGAGGGTAGCTAAGTTGAGTGAGTATTGGTGTACTTACCTCATTTTTAGCTTAATGAATACTGTCGGAAGGGATCTAGCTGGTTAATCAGTTGTTTTAAGGGGATTACCGCCTCACTCCAGGGGGAGGTTTTACATGTTATGCTACGACGGTAATCCTTTTTATCTTCTTAAGCTTGGTGTCATTTCCTAAGAGGGCTAATTTGGCTTCATATTATTCATTATTAAACCATCATAGCCACTTTGAACGTACAGGCCCTGATTACCGTAATGGTGACTCGGTGAGTTTTTTGGACATTAAACATACCTTTGGTTTAAACCATATTAGAGTAGGTAAGTGGGTTAACCGAGCAGAATCAGCACTGGCGGCTAATTTAATATTCGATTCTTTAGCAGATTTAGCCAATATATTGCGGGTGCCACCAGAACTTATAGGTTTACGTGGGAGCTTACGTTTTTCTTTTGGTTATGGCGGAGAAAAGGGCGTTCAGGCGCATTACTCTCCTGCATACCGTGAACTTGCTTTAGCTAAAAACGCTGGTGCTGGTGCGCTTGCTCATGAGTTTTGGCATGCGTTTGATCACTACATTGCAGACAAAATGTTTATCGATGAGCAGCTATTAGACCCTTACCTTTCAAATGACTCTTTATCTAACATGCGAGCTAATACTAGCCTACCCCCTCCATTTTATTGTGCCAGCGACCTCTGGTTAGCCAACAGCGCTTTAGTTGCGCATCCGCTAAATCAGCAACTTTCTAAGTTATTTGAAATCATTTTTTTAACCAATATCAGCTCAGATCCTAAAACCGCTTTACCCCATGATTATGTTCGACGCTCAATAGCATTAGACAAACTGCAAAATAGCCAATACTTTTCTAAACCAACTGAAATGATGGCGCGGGCATTTGAGGCAAGTATCGAAATGTATTCTCAAATTAATGCCGGCATAAGCAATCCATATTTAGTGAATAGCACGATTAACTCTCCATTAGCCAAGCACGGTGCTTATCCTGATGCACTGCACTGTGCTGATATCTATCAAGCTTTAATGGCTTATTTTGAGCCGCTAGGAATAGCATTCGATAAACAGAGTGGTTCAAGGTAGATTAAAGGTTAGCGCTAAAAAAATTAAATGCGATTAAATCTAATTATTAGGTTTTGTCTTATTAAAGTTGGTGGCTATAACTTTGCAATTAGCTTAATACCGTTCTCTCCTATGTGGATCTAAAGTGCCATTGTAGTTTGTGATGAAATTGCGCAAATTATGATAATGATAAATTTGGAATCTGCAGATAATGAGAAATAAATACTACCGCTTAACTCATTCATTTTTTGTACTGTGTTGGATTACTTTGATACCCCCAGTTCAAGCGACTGACAGCGCTTATATTCCGCTGACAAACTTCGGTGATAATCCTGGAGCCTTAACCAGTTTTTATTTGCCACTAAATGATGACTTGAATGCCTTAAATACAGGTAATTCTTCATTGGTGGTGTTACTTCATGGCTGTATTCAAGATGGTGTTGAACTGGCTAATAAATCCGGTTTAACCACTTTAGCCTTGGACAATAATTTTGCAGTGCTAATACCACAGCAAAGTTATGACAACAACGTAAAGCGCTGCTTTAACTGGTTTTCAGAACAAGATACGCAACTTGATAGCGGTGAAATGCTATCCATAAAAAACATGATTCTAGCCACGCAAAAAAAGCTAAGAGTTAAACATGTTTATATTATTGGACTCTCTGCCGGCGGCGCCATGACCAGTGCCGCATTGGTCAATTATCCAGATCTATTTCAAGGTGGTGCTGTTATTGCGGGTTTGCCATATCCGTGTGCTGACAATTTAATTAAAGCGATATCGTGCATGAAGCGAGGTCCTGCACAGTCTGTAGATGAATTAGCTCAATTTGCTCAAGCCATACACCCGCAACAAACTCATTGGCCTGCATTAACCATTTGGACAGGGGATAGTGACACTGTGGTCGATGCTAACAATGCGCGTATGTTAGCGGCGCAATGGCAAATATTGACTCAATCTAGTGCTCAACCAGAGTTAAAGAATCAATCTGGTTATAGTATTTCACGCTGGAGTAATACTCAACATAACCTGGTCGTTGAACTTGTTACCCTTAAAGATTTTGGCCATGGAATTGCGGTTAATCCTGAGATAAAAAATGGCGGTGAGCAAGACGACTTTTTACTGAAAGCTCCCATCAGTAGCATTATGGAGATAATTAAATTGTGGGGAATTTAGTTTAAGTTAATTGCATGATTTTATTGTAGTTAGATTAAATATATCAGGCGAAAAGACATACTACTATAGTACCAAATCAATGCTATTGAAAATGCTATACAGTCAATATGTGAACAGTTAGTAGTAATCAATAAGAGTAGTAAATCAAAACATTAATAATAAATATTACAACGGGGATCTGTATGAAACAGAATACTATTAAAATTAGCTGTATTGCTTTGGCTATTTCTTCTGTGCTGACAGCGCAATATGCTGTTGCCGCTGATGAAGCAATAAATAATGCTGATAAACAAGTCGTACTAGAACGTATTGAAGTCACAGCACGAAAAACGGTTGAAAGTTTACAAAATGTTCCCGTTGCAGTGACATCTATTAGTGACAAAGAGCTGTCAGAAAACGGCATCAGTGTGATGACTGAAATTCAACAATTTTCGCCTAACACAACATTGCAATCTAGCCGCGGCACTAACTCAACACTTACCGCATTTATTCGTGGCGTGGGACAAGAGGATCCACTTTGGGGTTATGAGCCTGGTGTTGGTATATACATTGATGATGTGTATATTGCCTGGCCGCAAGGTGCTGTACTCGATATTCTAGATGTGCAACGTATTGAAGTACTTCGTGGACCGCAAGGTACGTTATACGGCAAAAATACTATCGGTGGTGCGATTAAATACGTCACTAAAAAAATGAGTGGCGATGGCGAGCTAAGTCTCAAAGGGACTGTCGGTAGCTATGGTCAGAAAGACCTTAAAGTCGCAGGACAATTACCGCTTATTGATGACAAACTGTATGTCGGCTTTGCCATGGCGAGCTTAAATCGTGATGGCTATGGTGAATTTAAAACCTCAGCATTGCCAGGACAAAATACCGAAAACTATAACAAGGATGTTATGGCTGGCCGTTTAAGTGTGGAATTTACTCCTACTGACGATTTATTTATGCGTTTTACCTATGATAAAACAGTAGATGAATCAAATTCAAAAGGTGGATACCGCTTACTGCCTAGTTTATTGACCGATGCGCCAGTGCCAGACAGTAAGTATGATTCTTACACAAGCTTACCTACCTGGAATAAAGTTGAAAACGAGGGGTGGAGCGCGACAGCTGAGTATAACCTTAATGAAAATTGGAGCGTAAAATCAGTGACCGCTTCACGTGAAGGTTACTCGCCGACAAACATTGATTTTGATAACACCAGCTTACGTATTTTTGACGTCCTGGCGATTTATGAAGACGAGCAGTTTAGCCAAGAGTTTCAAGCGAACTATGTTGGTGATGATCTCACTTTAGTTTCAGGTTTGTACTATTTTAAAGGTGATTCCTGTGGTGTGTTTGATGCTATTTTAGAAGAAGCTTTTAAAGCATTTGGTGGGTTAACTCGTGAAGTCAGTGGCTGTAATAATAGCGAAAGTTATGCTGCTTATGTGCAAGGCTCATATGATTTTACGGATCAATTATCGATGACTTTAGGTGGCCGTTATACAGAGGAATCTAAAGAAGCCACAGTTTATAATGGTGTGATATTCGATAGTATATACCCTGAAACAGGTTGGTATCCTGGTTTTGTGCGTGATGAAGCGTTAATTGAGGCTAGCATTCCTAAAGTACTTGATGATGAGGAAACATGGTCTAGGTTCAACCCGCGAGTAGGACTCGAGTATCAAGTAAACGATGATATGATGCTGTTTACCAGTTATTCACAAGGGTTCAAGTCAGGGACATTCAACCCACGTGCTACAGGTGCTGAACCTGCTGTAGATCCTGAAATTGTTGACTCATATGAAATTGGTGTTAAGAGTGAGTGGAATGATAATCTTCGTATCAACGCGACAGCCTTCTATCTTGACCATAAAGACAGGCAGTTTGTTACCGTATTACCAGGTGAAAACAGCTCAGATCTGAATCAGCGTTTAGGTAACATAGGTAAGTCTACCGCCAGTGGATTAGAGCTTGAAGTGGAATATGCTGCTACTGAGTCACTTAATCTATTTGCTAACTTAGGCTTAATTGACGCCACATTTGATGAAGTTATTTCTTATGATGAATTTGGCAATAAAATCGATATAAGTGATACTTATACTATTACTAATACTCCTGACACCACAGCAAATCTAGGGTTTAGCTATAACATTGAAGCTGATATCGGTAGCTTTATCATTAATGGTAATTACTATTATCGTGGCGATTACGACTTAGCGGTAGTGGATAATTTACTCAGTCAAGATGCTTATGGTTTACTTAATTTAGGGGTGAACTGGTATAGCAATGATGGCCATTGGAATGCTGGTTTGCATTGGAAAAACATTACCGATGAAGAGTACTTAGTAGGTAACTATGCGTTTGTTACACCAACCGATGATGGCGGCTTTACCCCTGGTTTAGGCGGGGATAACACTTTAATTGGTTATTATGGCGATCCAGCGACGATTTCGCTAACGGTTGGCTATCAGTTCTAGTTATCAATCAATTGTTTACTTGTTAAAAATAGCCGGTTCCCATAGAGCCGGTTATTGTTTTTATCCTATACACGAGGTGCAGAGTCAGTAAAACAATGCTTAAAAATAGAAAAATAATAACTAACCAAACCCAGTACAATTTTTAAGGAGCCGGCTATGTCCCAAATAAAAGTGGCTATTGCAGACGATCATCCGTTATTTCGTGCAGCCTTAACCCAAGCGGTGCTTAAAAACTTCAATGATGCTGAAGTATTAGAGGCTGAGAACTTTGCAGAGTTAATCACCATAGTGGAACAGCATCCTGATATTGAAATTATCTTCATTGATTTGCATATGCCTGGCAATGATGGTTTTACCGGATTAACCTTATTACAAAACCACTTTCCCGATATCGTCGTTATTATGGTGTCCTCAGACGACCAGCCTGAAATCATTCGCAAGGCTATACATTTTGGCGCCAGTGCTTTTATTCCTAAGTCGGCGAATTTGACCCAAATATCAACCGCGATAGCCACAGTGCTAGAAGGCGATATTTGGTTACCAGAACACACTAATATCACCGCCGATCAGCATACAGCAGTTGAACATCAACGGCTTGCTAAACAACTTGCTCAATTAACCCCACAGCAATACACAGTGCTAGCCAATATTGCTAATGGCCGTTTAAATAAGCAAATTGCCTATGACTTAAACATTAAAGAAACCACAGTTAAAAAGCATGTCTCAGCTATTTTGCTAAAGCTTGAAGTGTACAATCGCACGCAGGCAGGACTGGTGTTTCAACAGTTGATGATAACGTCCACCGAAAACCAGCAGATAAATGCTTAGCATTATGATGTAATGTTAAAATATTAACCATAAACGCCTCCAGTTGAGGCGTTTTTTGCTTAAGCAGCGTCTAGCAATACTGATGATACCAACAATAACCATGTCTATAACGAGCTGTTTCTATGCCATATCTAAATATTATATTGTTGAGATTAGGGCGTCAGTTGTTTAATGATCCGTTTTAGTGCGATAGCCTTAAGGGGTTTGCGTACAAAACTAAACTGGGCACTGCTAGTATGCTGTCTAACGGCTTCTGACGGGTCAGCAGAGCAAATAACGCATGTAATTTGCTTATCAATGTTATTAGTGTGCTGAGCTAATAAATATTGCACTAAATCAACGCCATTTTTATCATCTTCTAAATGATAATCGGCAATAATTAACTTTGGCAGTGGGTTATTCGCCAGCTGTTGTACTGCACTGGGTTGATCTTTTGCGGTGATAACATGGCATCCCCAGCCACTGAGTAATGAAGAGATGGCTTTTAACATCAGGTCATCATTATCAATAACCAGTACGCTAATATTAACGTTGTCACGGCTAATTTCATCTTCGACTATTTCAACTGAGCACATTGGCCTTTTCTGCTGTGATACCCGTGGTATTTCCACACTGAAGCAGGTGCCTTTTCCAACCTCTGAATGCAATGATATTTTAATATCCAGTAACTTAGCTATACGATCACATATTGCCAAACCTAAACCCAATCCGGGTATTTCTCGTGTGAGCTGTAAGCGCTCAAACTCACCAAAAATCGCCTGGCGTTTATCAAGTGGAATACCAGGGCCATTGTCCCAAACCTGTATCAATATTGCATTTTCAAGTCGTCTTACACCTAATAAAACCTTAGGAATAAACTCAGTGTTCCCAATCGCACCGGTTGTCTCATCGAGTGATTTAGCCTTATTAGGCGTTGGCGGGTGGTTAGTGTTACCTGACGGCGAATAATGAAACGCATTAGACAAAAAGTTTTGAATAATCCGCCGCAATAGTCTTTGGTCACTGTGTACAAAACAGGACGAAACCTGGTAGTTAAAATTAATGTGTTGTTGAACTGATAATGCCTTAAATTCATTGACCAATGTTGACAGTAAATCATCAATCGCAAATTGGCTTTTTTCAGTTTTTAACGAGTTGCTGTCCAGGCGTGATATTTCAACTAGATCTGATAGTAAACTTTCAACCACGTTTAATGAGTCTTCAATATTAGTTGCTAAATCATGTAGCTCTGTTGATTTAACTTTTTGTTTCAGCATTTCAGTAAATAAGGTTAATGCATTAAAAGGCTGCATTAAGTCATGACTTGCCGCGGCTAAAAATCGAGTTTTACTGCTATTAGCCGCTTCGGCTTCGGCCTTGGCCTTTTCCAGTTCTTGGGTGCGGCTTTCTACGCGCTTTTCGAGGGTTTCATTAGCTTGTTGTAAGGCCTTTTCCGCTTCAATATGCGCAGTAATATCGGTAAATGTACTGACAAAGCCACCGCCAGGCATAGCTTGGCCGCGAATTTCTAATACTTTACCGTCCAACATAGTGCGTTGAAAATGATGCGGGCTCCCCCCGCGCATATGGTCTAAACGTTTTTCTACCAGCTCTTGGTCTTCATTTCCTACGATAACGCCGCGGTCGATGTTAAACCTAATAAGCTGTGCAACATGAAGTCCAGCTTTGACAAAATCTTTAGGGTAATTAAGCAGTTCAATATAACGCTGATTCCAAGCTACAAGACGCATATCTGCGTCGACCACGCTAATACCTTGCTCAATGTTTTCAACGCCAGATTGCAGTAGTTCGCGGTTAAATTCAAATATCTGGCTGGCTTCATCGACAATACTCACCACATCTTCTAAAGGAAATTGTTGGCTGCGTGAGGCTGCGCTCATCACCATTCTAGTCGAAGCTGATCCAAGTACGCCAGAAAGCTTTAAACGAGTATAATCAACAAGCTGCTGTTGCAGATGTTGATGTTGATGGTTACCGCTGAGTTTTTTGGATTTTGCAATGAGCGCATCGGCTTCATCTTTATTAATAAAGCGATGTAATAAACTGGCTAAATCATCTACCGATAAGTGACGCTCTGACTGAACTTGTTTTTTGTTAACAAATAAGTCAGCTTGTAAAACCTCACCAACGCTTTGCTCTTTAAACAGTGAGATAATCACAAAACAGCCTATGTTAGCCACTAAACTGTAAAATACCCCGTGGCTAATGTTGTCTAGTTCGGTTAACCCGAATAAGGCTGTCGGTGTTAGCCAGGTAATATCCAATACACCAAAGTTTACCCAATGGGCATCAGGAAACGTAACGGGCAACAGTAAGGTATAAAGCCAGACAATGCTGCCCATGATTAAGCCAATAAACGCCCCTTGAGTCGTTGCTCTTCGCCAATATAATGCGCCTATCGCAGCGGGGGCAAATTGCGATAACAGTACAAATGAGAGTAAACCGATACTGGCCAAGTGATTTTGCTGGTTAATAAAGCGTTCAAATGCGAAAGCTGATAACAAGATTACCGCAATAGAAATCCGCCTTAAATTTAATAGAGTACCTGATAACTGAAGGTTTTTTTGCGAATTGAATTTGGGCAATCGCAACAGTATAGGGGTTAATACTTCTGTTGAAATCATGGTGCTAAGTACAATTGCTGCTACGATAACCATTGCCGTTGCGGCGGCCAGTCCACCAACATAAACTAATATTCCTAGCCATGCTTGTTGATAAAATAGTGGCAGTGTCAGCACATAGGTATCTGCGCCAACACTGCCACCTGGGAAGCTAAGTTGTCCGGCTAATGCGATAGGTAGTACAAAAATATTGATCAGTAACAAGTACAACGGCACCATCCAGCGAGCTGATTTTAGCTCCTTGTCATGATTATTCTCAATCATCATCATGTGGAATTCTTGCGGTAACGCATACATAGTAATCGCTCCCAGAATAACTTGAGATATGACAAGGTATGTCGAGTCTGCTGTACTGGTTTCTTTGATATTTTCACTTTGATGAAGTAAGTCACTAAAGCCATCAAACACATAAAAAGTGGCAAATATACCCACGGCAGTTAGGGCAAATAACTTAACGATAGAACTAAATGCAATAGCCAGCACTAAGCCTTGGTTGTGTTTACTGGCCGACAGTTGGCGCGCGCCGAATAAAATACTAAAAATAATTAATACAATAGTGACCACAAATGCGGTACTCATGCCTGATTGGAACGAACCGGTCAGTAAGTCGAAACTAGTACTGATAGCTCTTAACTGTAAAGCGATATAAGGAATAGTGCCTAGTAGTGACACTATAGCCACTGTGGCGGCAATTTTAGGTGAACGATCAAAACGGCAGGCAATAAAATCGGCAATCGAGGTTAGGTTTTGGCTTTTTATTATTTGTAAAGTCCGCATCAGCATCGGCCAGGCAAGCACTAAACAAATGATCGAACCAATATAAATCGGAGCCAGCCATGCCCCAGTGGTTGCGGCTTGACCCACTGTGCCATAAAAGGCCCATGAGGTGCAGCAAACCCCTAACGAAAGACTATAAACCCATGGCTTTTGGCTAAGCTTTTTGATGGCACGATTTTGTCCCCACTGTGCAACCACAAACAGCATCGCAAGATAGGCAATCGAAATTGAACTGATCAACCAAGTGTCAATAGATAACCAAGCTTGCAAGTTTATTCCCCAATATTTTTATTTTATCCTCTTGAAACTACACTAGACGTCCAGTTTGATAAAGATTTTTAATATCGCGGTGAACTAAGGTAGTACTTATTTATCGATACCCATCAGATAACATGATTAATATTATATTAGTGTCATTGAAGGTACTCATTACGCCTATGAAAATAACCCATAGATATTTAATCGAAGGTCTGGTTTTTACCAGTTATGTTCTCTTTGCTATGGCATGGGTAGGAGGCACTGCCAGTATGGGCAGCATTATGGCATCGATGCATATTGATAGCTTAGCCTCAGCAAGCTTTATCAGTGGCGCAGTGACTCTGGCTAAAATTGTCGGCACGTTTAGCGCAGCTTATGTGGCGGTGAAATTCGGGGTCAAGTATGCATTTTTCCTTGCCGCACTATTAATCGCGGTCGGCATAGTGACCCCTTTTGCGAGCAATTATGAATTACTACTGATAAGCCGCTTTTTAATGGGCTTAGGCGGCGCCTTTATGATTGTGTATTTTAATCCTATTGTGATGTTGTGGTTTGCGCCTGAAGAGCGCCCTGTCATTAATGGCCTTAATGCGGTGGCTTTTAACGTCGGTACAGCGATTATTTTATGGGGCATGAGTAGTATTAACGCGCTGACTGGCAGTTGGCAAAACAGCTTAGTGTTGTTTTCTGCCGCGAGCTTAGTGCTGGCTATCGTGTGGCTGCTGGTTAAGTTTGAATCACCAAACGCTGCCAGTACATTAGGTGTTGAGCCGGCAATATACGGCTATCTTGAGGGCTTAAAAGATAAGTTTAATTGGGCTTATGCATTTACATATTCAGGACTACTGTCTTTTTATATCTGTTTATTCACTTTTTATCCTCAAGCAGGGATCAGTCAAAGTAAATGGGTGATTGGTTTTGGGATTGTCGGCACCATTGCGGGGATCTTGTATAGCCGAAAAAATCCACTGCGTCTGCCTATTATTCGCTGGAGCGGCTTGATCATTGTTATCACAGTTTTAGGATTATCCTTTAGTACCCAACCCGAATTGCAAATTGTATGCGCTATCGTATTGGGCTTTTTTATCTTTTTCCTGGTGACGGCTTTGGTGTCTATTCCACACGAGCTGCCTAAGATGACTGGCCAAAAAATAACTGTCGTGTTTAGTCTATTTTGGTCAATCAGTTACTTGGTTTCTACCCTAGTGTTGTGGGTGTTTGGTAAGTTAGTTGATTTAAGCGATGGCAGTTATTTTAGCTCATTTGTAATGATCACTATACTCAGTGGTACAGTGTTTGTGGGCAGTTATTTTTTACCCGAAACAGGCAAACCAAAGGAGTTAATATAATGCGCGGCATCGTTTCCCCTAAGCTCACCGATTTTTTAGCCGTAGCGAACAATAATATTGCCCTGGCTAAGCAAAATAATGTCCAATTTACCCCAAGCATATTGCGTGAAAACTTAAATAAACTTGGCGGGTTAATGAGTGATTCACCCTCGGTGAACTATGTGGCTGACAAAGTGTTTACGTTAATCGATCGAACGATTGCTGCTAGAGTTTACAGCCCTGCACCCGATAAGCCTTTACCTGTATTAGTGCACTTTCATGGTGGCGGTCATATGTGCGGCAGTGTGGCATTGTACGATCCTATTTGCCGTCACCTTGCCAGTATTGCCCACTGCGTGGTGATCTCGGTCGAGTATCGACTTGCGCCTGAATATCCTTATCCTGCTGGGCTTAATGACTGCGAACATGCACTAATCCATTACGCCCAGCTGCTTGATGATGTTAACCACCAAGATTCTGTGACTATTATCGGTGACAGTGCTGGTGGGGCTATTTGTACCAGTTTAAGCATGAAAAGCTTAACCGATAAACGGCTTCATATTGACCAACAAATTCTGATTTATCCCAGTGTCGATTACACCTTAACAAGTCCATCGCTTGACAGTAACGGCAGTGGTTTTTTACTCGAAACGAGTCGGATTAAATGGTATTTCGAACAGTATTTTCAATCAACGGATAGCGATATACTTAAACAGGCTTCACCTTTATATGGCGCCATTAACGCTAACTTGCCAAAAACCCTGATTTTTACAGCAGGGTGCGATCCGTTGAGATATGAAGGTTTTGCCTATGCAAATGCCTTAAGTACAGCTGGGGTGGAGGTTGAGCATCATTCATTTGACGGTATGATCCATGCTTACATGTTACTGCATGATTTGGTTAAAGAAGAATGTATAACAACCTATCAGCACATTGCTGAGTTTATGGCAAAGTCTTAATCCACTCTCATATTCTAAGTACCACATCTTGTGAGTAGATCCATTGGTAAAGCTTTCGACCCAAAGCTAAAAAGCCCCGCATTCAGGTAATGAATATAGGGCTTTTGGTTTTTTTAATGATGCTTAAATGTAGGCTTAATTCAATAATGTTGGCTTAACTCGTTTGGCGTCAGTCTAAGCGTTTATTGTGCCGTCCAGGCACCATCCATAGGCAATGCAGAGCCTGTAATGCCTCTTGCTCCATTGCCACAAAGAAATAACACAAACTCACCGATTTCTCTGGGGGCTAACATTTCAGGTAACGGCTGCTTCGCGGTCACCAGTTGATATTTAGCATCGTCATAGCTCAAGCTTTTATTGGTTGCTATGGTGTCAATTTGTTTACTGATAAGCGGGGTATCAACCCACCCAGGACAAATAGCATTGACGGTAATACCCTGTTCAGCACATTCAATAGCAACTACTTTGGTTAAACCAACAATGCCATGCTTCGCAGCGCAATAGGCTACTTTATTGGCTGAGGCGACTAAACCATGCACCGACGCAATATTAATAATCCGTCCCCAGTTTTTTTGTGCCATTGCTGGCACCACTTTTTGAATGGTATGAAAAGCAGAAGATAAGTTAATTGCTATGATGTCATTCCACTTTTCTATCGGAAAATTTGCTACATCTTGTGTGTGTTGAATCCGGCGTTATTGACTAAAATATCAATACTGCCTAAGGCATTAACCGCAAGGTCGATAAATTCATGTATGCAATCAGCGTCTCTTAAATCGGCATTGCTAAAAAAGCTGTTTATTTGGTATTGCGCCTGAAACTCAGCAGCTAAAGACAGTCCTTCAGCTTGGTCCATCAGACCATGTAATACAATATGACAGCCTTGCTCGGCCAGTACGCGAGCAGTAGCTAGGCCAATACCACTGGTTGAGCCGGTAATAAGTGCTACTTTGCCTTTTAGTCCTGTTTGTAACGTCGACATAATCTTGCTTTCCTTCATTCAGTCACCACAATCGCAGTCGGTGTTAATTTTATTGTGGGCATTTTTAATAAAAAATGACCACAATAATCCAATTTATTACAGGTAGCATAAAGCAATAATAACCATATTGAATTGGCACCTTAGTACCATAGGAACACGGCTGGTTTTCGGTAATAGTAGCTAACATAACTTATGAGTTAACCTTCAAAAGAGAGAGCTTTATGTCTGGATTTAATAAAGTCGTTAACAGCTATACTGAGGCATTATCAGGTCTTGAAGATGGTATGACGGTTATTGCTGGTGGGTTTGGATTATGTGGCATTCCTGAAAACCTCATTAAAGAAATTAAAAGAATGGGCACCAAAAATCTGACCGTAGTATCCAATAATTGCGGCACCACAGATTACGGCTTGGGCCTATTATTGTTTGATAAACAAATAAAGAAAATGATTGCCTCCTATGTGGGAGAAAACGCCAATTTTGAAGCTCAAATGTTGTCGGGTGAGCTTGAAGTTGAACTAACACCTCAAGGTACCTTAGCGGAAAAAATGAGAGCAGCAGGCGCTGGCATACCGGCGTTTTATACTGCTACAGGGTTTGGAACTGATGTGGCGATAGGTAAAGACGTCAAAGAGTTTAAGGGTAAAAGCTATATACTTGAGGAGTCGATAAAAGGTGACTTTTCAATAGTTAAAGCGTGGAAAGCAGATACGTTTGGTAACCTGGTTTTTCGTAAAACTGCCCGTAACTTTAACCCACTAGCAGCCACTGCAGGAAAAATAACCGTCGTTGAAGTTGAAATTATTGTTCAACCTGGAGAGTTACATCCAGATGAAATTCATACCCCAGGCATCTACGTTGATCGCCTTATTCAAGGCACGTTTGAAAAACGTATCGAGCAAGTGACCACCCGACCAGCAGCAATAAAAGTAGAGGTGTAAATTATGGCACTAACAAGAGAGCAACTCGCTAAACGTGTCGCCCAAGAACTTAAAGACGGCTACTACGTTAACCTAGGTATTGGCATTCCTACATTAGTCGCAAATTATATTCCTGATGGTATTGAAGTGATGCTGCAATCAGAAAATGGCTTGTTGGGTATGGGGCAATTCCCAACGGAGGATGAGGTTGATGCCGATCTTATTAATGCAGGCAAACAAACGGTAACTATGGCGACAGGCGCCGTTGTGTTTGATTCAGCAGAGTCTTTTGCCATGATAAGAGGCGGGCATGTAGATTTAACCGTTTTAGGCGCTTTTGAAGTCGATACTCAAGGAAATATAGCGTCTTATATGATCCTGGTAAACTGATAAAAGGCATGGGCGGTGCGATGGATTTGGTTGCAGGCGCTGAGAATATTATCGTGACCATGACACATGCTTCTAAAAGTGGTGAATCTAAGTTGCTGACAGAATGTACATTACCGTTAACGGGTAAGGCATGTATTAAGAAAGTGATAACTGATCTGGCATTTATTGAAATAAAGAATGGCAAATTTCACTTACTTGAACGGGCACCAGGCGTCAGTGTTGAGCAAATTATCAAACTGACTGCTGGCGAACTTGTTGTACCCAGTGTTGTACCTGAAATGGTGCTTGATTAATACCTGCTAGTACTAATTCCATTTAATTCTGACTGTTTAAAAACTTATAAGCTCGGTTGAGTTTCGACCAGGCGTTATCTACATCAAACATCCAATTAATACTAGCCTTCTCGTTATTCCTGGTTGTTTCCCAAGCCTTAAGAGAAAGCCGCAGATCATTCCACGTGCCAATTCGTCTATCCAAACATTGTCTGTTCATCACGCCTATCTCAATTTCTACCATATTTAACCAACTGGCATGTTTTGGGGTGTAGTGAAATTCAATTTTCTTCAAGATACGCCGAGCTTCTGCTGCTGGATAAGCTTTGTATAAAGAGCCTGGGGAGTGCGTTGTGTAGTTGTCTAAAACCAAGTGGATTTTATCGGCATCAGGATAATGAACATCAACCAAATCCCGCATACACGCTGCAAAGTCTTCTCGTTTCTTGGTTGCTGTTGCTTTAGCATGTCGCCAGCCTCTATGCCTATCGTACATCAGATAGATATTGGCCACATCTTCACGCCGGTACTCGTAATCTTCTTTAGCTAAGTGTCCTGGCGAAGCTAATTTGGGCGGTTTCACATGTGACACCAGTTGTTTCATTGCTTCATCAAAATTAACCACAGGATGTTTTTCATCCGCAGGCATTGCATAAATATCAAGTACCTCTTCCATCTGCGCAATGAAGTCGCTATCTAACTCGCCAATACACCACATCTTCTTTTGCCATGGTTTTAATTCATTGTTTTTAAGCCGTTGACGGACGGTTTCCAGCGATACGCTTTCAAGCTCTGTCAGCGTAATTAATCTGTCTGCGATGAGTGATAATGTCCAGCGAGCGCGGCCATCTGGTGGCTCGCTACAAGCAATGCTAACTAATGTTGCATCATCATTAGCTGAGAGTAATTTGGGTTGCCCTGTTCGTTTTCCTTCGGCGAGTGCGACCTTCAGTCCTTCTTCTACGAAGCGTTTTTTGGTTCGGTAAATAGTAGAGGTACTGGTATTGAGTAACTGGCTGATATCTTTATCACTGTGTTGATGTTGGTTTGCAAGCAACAGTATGTTGGCTCGTTTTAACAAGCGAGCATTGTGTAGGCCCTTGCTTAATAAAGTCTTTAAGGTGTGCAGTTCTTCTTGGGTCAACTCTACAAGGTAAGTGATATTCATGGCATGATACTCTCATCTATCAAAGACGATAATTGATCACAAAGCCTTAAAAATGTCGATCCCCACAGAGAAAAAAATTAATTCCGCATTTAGTGTGAAGCAAGGCCAATACCTTGCTTTCATTTATTATTACAGCAAAGTGAATGGGTATCCGCCAGCTCAGGCTGATATCCAGAAGTACTTTGGTGTTTCAGCCCCAACAGTTCATCAGACAATTTTGAAGTTAGAAACAGACAAATTGATCAGCCGAACTCCGAGAGAAAGTCGTTCTTTGAAAGTATTAATAAAGACCGATGAGCTACCATTGGAATGGTAGCTCAATCGATCATAACTAAATTGAAATGGTACTAGATTAAGCAAATAGCGGCCAGTAACGAGAAGGTTTAGTATCAATGTTTCACTTAGTGAAGCTTTGTCCTGTTTTGGATACTCGCTGGCTCATCTACACCCGAATTATTGTCTCTTCGATTTAGCTTCATTGATGGACAAAAACTGAGTAAGACTGAAACTCTATCTATAGGCTTGCTCAGCCTTACAGTTGGACAAAAGCGGGTTGGCAGGTTTCATTTTATAACAGTGTAACCAGATCCAATTAAAACCTCATAGATGTCAGATTGACTTCAAGTGCAAATGATCCCGCGAGACGCCGCAAGCACCTCCATGTAGGCTTAACCAAAACATCCCTGTTTTGGATACTCGCTGGCTCATCTGCACCTGAATCTTTGCCTCTTCGATTTAGCTTTATTGATAGCTGTGGCAAACGATAAACACAAGGCCTGGGATGACCCATCGGAAGCGTTAGGGCTTTTGACAATGGCCGAAGCAGACTACAAGCGAAATTAAAAGCTGGATCGACCCCATCGAATTATGCGCTTTCAGCATTTTTCGTCTGGGGCGGCAGGGCCTAATTCTCACATGGAAAGTAAAGAGGGTATTGCTGCTGATACCCTTTTGGTCAGGTGTGGGCGAAGCGCCAAAACGTTGATTTTTTTAAAATGGTAAACAAACTTTGGGCACAAACATTTTAAGACTTCATTTTCTCTTTTTAAAATGCTGCTAAAAATGATCAAACGATATTCTAAATGAGCAGACTTTATGAAGGCTTATCAAACGTTAGTATAAACACACAACATTAAGTATCGACTACACAAATCAGCTTGTAACGAAATGCCATTAAGCTGGCAATATTACCAACAAAAACAGTGGTTTTATTTGAACCTCTGTATAAAGTCAGTTAGTGTTTATTTTATATACCACCACGCGAGTCATACTAATATGCTTGTTCTGCGATTTGAGGGTGTATGCATCATTTTAATATAAGCCGTATTAATACTGATTTTGGTATCTTTCGTCTTTCAGGTATTTGGCAGGGTGAAAGCATAGATACTTCAAGCGTAGATGTGACAATGATAGAAATTATGGGAACTGACGGTTGGGTGTTGTTACATCAATTAAATGATATGACTATAAAGCTAATTAATGACTTAACACCGACTATTCATGCACACTTAACCGCTCAAAACGGGTGAATATACACGTTAGTGAATAGGGCGTTTACTTGCAGCAATATCACTTTAAAGCCTTAAAAAATGCTACAAGTTAACGTGTTTTTAATTTAAACAACGATATAAGGGATTTTTACATGAGCGATAAAATTAACCCATCAGCGTTAAATGCATTAAAAATTGCCTTTACCTATATGCCAAAGTCAATTGAAGTCACTAAATATGAGTATGGTGATGATTACAAAAAAATCTTAGAACACATTGAAACAGTAAGAGAAATATTATTGATCAATGATGTTGATCCTGAAGAGGTTTATGGTGACATTAACCCTGAAAGTACGCCTAATTCCTCTTATTAATTTGGTGATGTTAACTGCCGTCATTCAAATGATAAATTTTAGATGTTTGAGGCCGACTTACAATAGTGGGGGGGACAGATAGGCTATTGAAATGAAAATGATACGCAGGAATATGACATAGTTTAAACTTGCCATAATTTGCTGGTTTCAAGGCAGTTAATCGCTATTGAATGACAAGTTTTTCCAATAATCGATTTTTGATTAAGCTTGGTCTAAAGTTATACATTAGATATGATTTAAAGTCGTTCAGATACTTTTTATAGGTTCTTTTTATAGGTTCTATGCCATAGTACTGATATTCGATGTGACAATATTAATAGCAATCCCAACTATGGGGTTGAATCTAAAATTATTATTTATAATCAATTGCCTATAATGTTGTTCATGGTTGACGGAACTACACACTCACTAGAGACAAAATGAAATTACACCACTTTAGCCTACAAATGACTCTTTCATTATCCCTGATACTGTTGGGATTATATGTATTATGCGGTTGGTCATTAGGCTCGGAAGTAATGGTACGCATTCTGTCTGGTTCTGTCGTTATGAGTATTAATGCCGCTAGCATGTTTATTATTGCTGGATTATGTTTATTCCCCGCTAACGGTAATTATTTGCTGTTACGTATACAAAGTATTCTGCCTTGGTTTCTGGTGTTATTACCCTGTGTGATCCTGAGTCAACACCTGTTTGACTATAGCCTTGGTATTGACTGGGATAGTATCCATGTAGCAGTTAAAGATGGCAATCCACACCCAGGTCGCGTAGCCCCCAATACTTGTTTTGCACTTCTTTTAGCCGGTATCGCTTTCATTCTGGTCGCACGGTCTCAACTTAGCAGGTCTATTCATATCAGTTTAATGCTACTGATTGGTACTGTATTTTTGATTGGAGTAACAGCATTACTGGGTTATGCATTGGATCTGGAAGGTATGTATCGAGTCGCTATGTATAACAAAATGGCTGCTACTTCAGCTTTTGCTATCACAGGGATTGGTATTGGGTTATGGCTACGTTTACCGCCAGCTTCACTATCGCATGTAAAGGATGTTGAGAGCCCAGATAAGCATATTATCCGAGTTGCTGCCGTTGTACTGACAATTGTTACTATTTTAACGGGTTTGATTGGGTTCAGCGTTTTAAGGCAAGGACTAGAACAGTCGATGTCTGATTCGCTATTACGTACAACTAAAAACTACGCAACGACATTTGCAGTGTCTATTAACCAACAAGTTGAATTTGCTAATATTATTGCAACTCGTCCTGCACTACAAAAACACCTGCTGCGAATTAACGCTACGCCACAGGATACTGAAGTTATGAACTTGATTGACACTGTAGCAAAAAGTTTTCTGGTCAGAGGATTAAGCGGGATCCAGTTTTTTAATGCAAAAGGGGAATATTTATTAACAGCCGGTACTATGGTGCGAAAAGACGCTGTTATGGCTATACCACTACAAGGGACTGAAGATCACGCAGTGCTTCTTTGGCACAATGGCTTTGTTCTGTGGGTTGAAAAGTTCATAGTTCGTGATGGTCAGGTAATAGGTAAATTTATCACCGAGCAAAAAATGGATGCCTTAACAGAGATGTTATATGAGGCACAGCAAGGCAGTAAATCGATTGATACCTTGATTTGTGGTCGCGATAAAAACGATGCATTGTGCTTTGCTAGTCGCTTTTATCCGGCTAATTTGCGCTTTCCAATGTACAAAGATGGCCAGCTTAATTTAGCTATACCGCGGGCATTAATTAACGAACAAGGTGTAATTAAGGTCAATGATTTACGGGGTATACCGGTTTTAGCGGCCTATACGCCAATTAGTCATTTTGGACTTGGTTTAGTATTAAAGGCTGACTCTGTTGAGTTTTATGCACCCATCCGCGAACGATTTAATATGTTTGCTGGTCTGCTTTTTATAATTATTGTGATTGCAACTTTGATATTACGATCTCAAGTTCAGCCATTAGCACGCCGCTTACACCAAGATCAGCAACGTATGCGAATTATTATTGATAGCTCACATGAAGCGTTTATTGAGATGGATCATCGTGGACTCGTAACTGATTGGAATATAGAAGCTGAAAAAACCTTTGGCTGGTCTAGTCAAGAGGCAATAGGACGAAAGCTTGCTGAATTGATTATTCCGTCGTCACTAGCACACAGCCATCAACACGGTTTGGAAAAATTCCTTAGCACAGGTCAAGGCCCTATGGTCGGCAAGCGTACGGAATTGACAGCGGTTGATCGTAATGGTATTGAATTTGTGGTTGAGATCACTATTAGCGCACTTAAATCTAACGGTCACTATAGTTTCACGGCTTTTTTACATGATATTTCTGATCGTAAAAGAAGTGAAGTAGCATTACTTGCAGAGAAAGAATGGTTACGCGTGACACTGAGTTCTATTGGCGATGGTGTAATCACCACAGATACAAGCGGTAATGTGACGTTTTTGAACCCAGTAGCAGAAATGATGACAGGCTGGAGTACCGAGCAGGCAATGGGTTTACCCTTAGTCACAGTATTTCAGATAATCAATGAAATAACCGGCGAAGCGGCACCTAATCCGGTTGAGGAAGCACTACTTACCCAACAGGTAGTAGAGCTTGCTGAAAATACCGTACTTATTCAACGTGGTGGGACTCAGTTTTCTATCGAAGATTCCGCCGCTCCAATCCGTGACCTGCAAGGCAATATTTTAGGGGTTGTGCTCGTGTTCCACGATGTTACCCAAGCACGTGCAATGGCTGCTGAGCTGCGTTTTCAAGCCAAGCACGATTCATTGACAGGGCTAATTAATCGTCGTGAATTTGAACGTCGTGTTGAGCGAGCATTACAAACAAGCCAGCTACAAGATAAAACACATACCTTGTTATATCTGGATCTTGACCAATTTAAGATTGTTAATGATACCTGTGGGCATGTTGCTGGCGATGAGTTATTACGACAGTTAACTACATTAATGCAGCAAAAACTGCGTAAAAGAGACACTTTTGCCCGACTAGGCGGCGATGAATTTGGTGTGTTACTGGAAGATTGTGTCACCGAACCCGCTAAAGTTGTGGCTGAGCAATTACGCCAAACGGTTGCTGATTTTCGTTTTGTTTGGCTTGATAAAGCGTTTCCAGTCGGGGTGAGTATTGGACTGGTTACCTTCAGTAATGATATACGCCTTTTATCTGATATTTTACGAATGGCCGATGTAGCATGTTATGCCGCGAAAGAGAAAGGTCGTAATCGAATTCAAGTATATATGGCCGATGATGAGGAGCTTGCGCGCCGTAATGGTGAAATGAGCTGGATTGTGCGCATTAAGCAGGCACTGGATGAAAATAGATTTGTGCTTTATTCACAGCGCATCGCTCCACTGGGAGATGACGCCGATAAGGGCGAGCATTATGAATTATTGCTTCGTATGAGTGATGGGAATAATACTATTATTCCCCCTATGGCGTTTATTCCTGCCGCAGAACGCTATGGTATGATGCCGTTATTGGATCGTTGGGTTATTCGAACTGCATTTTCCCAGTACGAAACTCGACATGCGCTTGGTAGTAAAGTGACATGTTCGATTAATATATCGGGAAAAACCATTTGTGATGATAGCTTTTTATCATTCGTGCTTGAACAATTTGAGCAACATAACATACCGCCAGAATGCATTTGTTTTGAATTAACAGAAACCGCAGCGATAGCTAATTTAAATCAAGCCGCCATATTAATCCGTGATTTAAAAGCCATAGGTTGCCGCTTCTCTTTGGATGATTTTGGTAGTGGTATGTCATCTTTTGCATATTTAAAACATCTTCACGTTGATTATTTAAAAATTGATGGTGAATTTGTCAAAGACATGCTTGATGATCCGATAGATCACGCCATGGTGGTTTCGATAAACCATATTGGGCACGTGATGGGAATTAAGACCATTGCGGAGTTTGTCGAAAGCGATGCCGTTATGGCCGCACTAGCTGATATAGGCGTTGATTTTGCTCAAGGTTACGGTATCGAAGTTCCTAAGCCAGCATGATACCATCGAAAATCGTACCACTCATTTAAGTCAGTTTATCTCTCATTATGCCGAGTTTGCTAAACTGCCGCTGCCGCAAAAACAGCTGATTGATTGGCCTAGGATGACCCAGCAGTTAGCGCAGCAATATCCCTTTAAGGTGTTATCACCTTTACCGCAAAATCCTATTAAGCTTGATGCGGTTCAGTTAGAGCAAGTGCTGATTAACTTACTTAAAAATGCCCATGAGTCTGGTGCAAGTGCTGAAAGCATCGCACTAATTTTTGAGGAAATAACCCACCCAGTGATTGGTTTATTGATCAAAGTTGAAGATGATGGGAGTGGCATGTCTAGTGAGGTGTTATCACAAGCTTTGTTGCCTTTTTATTCGACCAAGCAATCTGGCACTGGGATTGGTTTGCCTTTGTGCCGCGAAATTATCGAAGCGCACGGTGGCCGAATTAGCATGCAAAACCGCTCGAAAGGGGGCTTAACGGTCAAAGTATGGTTCCCAGTACTGCAGAGTTAATTGAGATTAATCAGCGTTAGGCTTAACGTGCAAAGACTTCTGCGACACGCCACCAGCACGCCCTTGTGGGCTTTGCTACCTTTGCCTGAATCGATGCTGGCAAAGCGGCTGCCACGTTGGCACTGCTTTCTTTTCGAAATCACTACTTTGAATTAATGCTGCACCAACAAAAAATGGTGGCAGTACTTAAAAATACTGATAGTGGTATGTAAGCAGGTAGATAATGGTATGCAAACAGGTAGACAGAAGTATGCAGATGTAGACTCTAAGTTACGGGTAGTTGGCTCTGAATTAGAGCAATACCATAGCAAAGTCATAAACAATAAAGTTTAACAAGGCGCTGAATAATATAGAGCTGTTTTATGAGTGGTTTCAAAGTGGGATGAATTCGTCGATTTTGAATGAGAGCCACTCGACTAATTTACATATACAAGTCATTCAATCAGGACTTTTAACCGTTGGCGTCCTTAGCTTGGCAATGTGTGCTTCGAAGCTGAAGCGCTATAGTAAGACATTAAAGCTCAACTAAAGCAGTTGGTTATGTTGAAATTCACGCCACATTATAACCAACAATTTTAGTCCATTTTGCTCATTATTGAACTTCAAGTACATGATCGAGCAATGCTGTTATGCTTTTAATATATCCAATCCGTTGAGCAACACTTGCCTTATTTGGGCTTAATGAGATTTTTGCGCCAATAAAGTCTAGTTGTTGATAATTACATTGTTGTATGGATTTTTTCATTTGCTCCATTGTTAACAACGAATTTTCCGCATAGCAAGGAAGAAACAAGGCTTGCGCTGGTGGCATGTGGGTATCTTTCCATTGCCCGTAGGGGCCGTCTATATCTGAGGTGCCGGAAAAAATAATGCCTTTTAACAAGCCATTTAGATAGGCTTGCTTAATATGTTGTATGGGGCCATTAGTGTCACGAGTTTCAATAGCTGAACGCCCCCAATTTATACTGATCCCTATGTCACTATTCAGTTTACTGTTAACCTGTTTAACCGCCGTTATTTCATCTTCTAAGCGCATGAAACCTTTTTCAGCTTCTTGTCCTACAATATAAGCATCGCAATGTTCGATGATGAGTTTTGCACCATACCAATTCCAAGATTGCATAGTTTCAAGCGATGTTTTTAAAGCTTGAATTGATGATTGGGTGTGTTCAGTTATCTTTGGCGCCGTATGTATTTTTAAATAGCTAACAGCTTCTCTTTTTAAGTGATTATTTAATTTTAATATGGCTTGCTGAGCTTGTTGATAAAAGGCCAGGGCGGCTTGTCTGCCTGCTTCATTGGTGGAGGCTATACCAAAGTGCGGATTGTGCGCAAGTTGTCCCATTACACCAGGAATTGACGTGAAAATAAATTGCCACCTGTTATCAATATTCTGAAGAAACCACTCATCATCATAAGGATGTAGCCGTCCCACAAAAGGATGCTCTAAGCCAACGATATTGCTCAGTGATTTGAGCTCTTGGTAGTAGTTAGTCTCTAATTCTTGATCCCATAGTTGGGTAGAAGGTGCTGTAGCATAAGCACCAATCATATATTCCATCAAATATCAGCCTCAATAATCGGTTAAGTCCATTTTGGTATACCTATTACACCACGCGGACTAAGGTAATGCAATCCAGCTTTGTTATTTTTATTGATAAGTAGGATAAGAGAGAGCTCAATAATGTTGGCTGAGCGTAATCTATATTAAAAAAGTGAAGAATCAATAGACGATATCACTGTCACATATCAAACATTATGCTTAAGAAATTAAGCCTTAAAAATATCACTATTTCAGATGATTATGTCATTCCTTTTTACATCAATCTTATTGTCATTTTTTACTTTGACAAAAATAAATCATAAGGTATATTGGTATGACAGGTTGACAGTGTACCTGTAGTAGTTGAGTTTGCGAAACACTTTTATGAAGCCATACGAAGTCGAGATGTCATGATCACAACCGTAATAGCCGATCAAATATTTGATGGCAAAAACATCATTCATCATCAAGCCATCAGTTTTAAAGATGGCAAGATCATCGCTTTTGATTTTGTTGAACATGCGACGACAATAAAGGTGTCCGGGCTGCTTGTGCCGGGTTTTATTGACGTACAGGTTAATGGCGGTGGTGGTTATTTGTTTAACCATGATGTGAGTTTGTCGACTCTTACCGCAATGGTGCAAGCACATAGTAAATATGGGACAACTGGATTATTACCGACATTGATCACCAGTGATCTTGCTACTCTCAGTGCTGCCGCCGATACGATTGCGCTGGCAATTAAACAGAAGCTGCCTGGTGTGATAGGTGTCCATTTTGAAGGGCCTCATATCAGTAAACCTAAGAAAGGCATACATAGTAGTCAATACATCAGACCCTTAAGTGAGCAGGAGCTGGCTATTTATTTTCGCGAGGATTTGGGGGTAAAAGTGGTCACTTTGGCACCAGAACATGTGACCATTGAGCAGATCCAGCGATTAACTCAGCACAACGTCAAGGTGTGTCTGGGGCACTCCAATGCCAGTTTTGAGTTGACTCAAGCTGCATTGGCTGCTGGGGCGTTAGGTTTTACGCATTTATTTAATGCTATGTCCCCTTTGACATCTCGCGAACCTAATATGGTCGGTGCCGCATTGCTCGATGAACACAGTTGGTGTGGATTGATACTTGATGGTCACCATGTTCATCCTGCAACGGCGATGCTGGCTAATAAGATAAAATCCACCGGAAAAATGATGTTAGTCACCGACGCTATGTCAACCATTGGCAGTAGTCAAACCGCTTTTGAATTTGATGAACATTGCATAGTACTCGAAGGCGATAAGTTGATGAGCCAAACTGGGCAGTTAGCCGGTTCAGCATTAGATATGATCAGCGCAGTGAATAATGCTCAACTTATGCTTGGCGTCTCACTTGAGGAGGCGTTAAGAATGGCGAGTTTATACCCTGCTAATTTTCTTGGAATAAATAACAACTCACCCCAACTTGCCATAGGTGCGAATGCTGATTTTACCGTCCTTGAATGTGGTAATAATTCTGCTTTGCATGTTAGTCACACATGGATTGGCGGCAAAAAAATATTTTAAATTTATGGAGATATAAAATGCAAAAATTGACTGGATTAATTTCAGCCCCTCATACCCCATTTGATAGTAACGGTGAAGTCAATCTTCCTGTCATCGACCGCATTGCTGAACTCCTTATTCGACAGGGTGTTAAAGGAGTTTATATTTGTGGCACCACGGGTGAAGGCCTTAATTGTTCTGTGGTAGAACGAAAAGCGGTAGCCGAACGTTGGGTTGCAGCCTCTCAAGGAAAGCTAAGTATTACGGTACATACTGGTGCTTTATCGATTGTTGATACACTTGAACTAACCAGGCATGCAGAAACTCTCGATATTTTTGCTACTTCGATTATTGCGCCTTGTTTTTTCAAACCGAGTTCAGTCGATTGTCTTGTCGATTACTGTGCCACCATTGCTGCACAGGCACCAACTAAGGCGTTTTATTATTACCATTCAGGTATGTCTGGAGTGATGTTTGATATGGAACAGTTCCTTATCAAAGCTAATAAGGTAATCCCAAACCTCGCTGGCATTAAGTTTAACCATGTTGATCTTTATGAGTATCAACGATGTGTACGAGTTTGTGATGGTAAGTTTGATATTCCATTTGGGGTTGATGAGTTTCTTCCTGGTGGCCTGGCCGTTGGTGCTATAGGGGCAGTAGGAAGTACTTATAATTACGCAGCGCCTCTCTATTTGGATATTATTACTGCTTTTAATAAGGGAGATCTGCAGACTGTGACAGCTCTTATGGATAAGGTTATTGCACTTATTCGTCCACTTGTACAATATGGAGGTGTTGCAGCAGGTAAAGCCGCAATGCTGTTACATGGTATTGATGTTGGTGATCCACGCCAGCCAATTAAGGCACTATCGAGCGAAGAGAAAGCGGATGTGGTTGCGAAAATGACTGCGGCAGGTTTTATGGAACACATGTTGCCTTAAAGCAATACTGGTGTACTTGTTGGTGAGTGATTTACTCACCTTGTTACACTGAGATATCTGTTAGTGCACCATTTATTCAACCATCAACAAAATGTTGATGGTTTTTTTATGCCAAATAATAGAGTGTAGGCTTTAGATAACTTTTTTGCTTAGTTAGATAAACAGTCCGTAGGCTTGGTTAATCTTCTGGTGTTCTTGGTTGGCCCAGATGAAATACTCTTGGTCGTTCAACTCACTCGCAGCGTCTTTATCGAGCAAAATGATCGCATTTTCATGCATCTGTAAAGCGGATGCTGGACACATGGCCGTTATCGGTCCCATGATCATTTGTTTTACTGCGGCCGCTTTGTTTTTTCCGGTTGCCATCAATAACACATAACTAGCGTCAAGAATGGTGGCGATGCCCATTGTCATTGCCATTGTAGGTTGATATTCGTTTTTATCAAATAAGCGGCTGTTGTCTTGTAAGGTTTGCTTGGTTAAGGTTTTAATTCTGGTGCGGGACGCTAAGCTCGAAGTCGGTTCATTAAAGCCAATATGCCCGTTTGCACCTATCCCTAATACTTGCAAATCAATACCACCAGCATTACGAATTTTTTTTCGTAAGCAAAGCCTTGAATACGTGGGTTTTGATCTTGCTGGCAAATGGGTAAAAATGTCTTATTTTGATCTATGTCTATATGATCAAATAAATTATCTTTCATAAATGTGCGATAGCTTTGTGCATTATCTGCGGCAATATTATGGTACTCATCAAGGTTAAATGTAGTGACATTAGCAAAGCTTAATTCTGCTTTTTGATGGCGTTGTACCAGCCGTTTATAGAGTTGAATAGGGGTACTGCCTGTGGCTAGGCCTAGAACCGGATTTGATTTATGTTTAATAACTTCAACAATCCACTGTTCAGCATGAGTAGCAACTTGGTCGGGATTATCCAAAATAATAATTTGCATGTTTGTTCCAATAAAATCGCGTTTTAGTCGTTGTTATTGCGTGTCGTGATTGGAGCCATTGAGCGCTTGAGCATACATAGCAGCGCCGGTAAGATCTGCATGCTCTCCTGTCATTGGTGAGACCAAGCTAACTTGATATATGCTCGGTAACTTAGCTATTTTAGCGATCACTCTTTCTTTAAAAGGTGATGCAGTACCGACGCTTCCTCCTAGCACAATCACAGTGGTGCCAGTCAGGGCTTTAATGTTAGCAATTAAGTCAACGAGCGCATCGGTGCATTGGTCAAGCAAAGTATCTATGTCTGGGTGGTCAAGATACTGTTCAAACACGGTTTTACAGCTAACCTCGGTTTTTAATATTTGAGATGCTCGTTTAGCGATTGATGTGCCAGATGAAATAGCTTCGATGCAATTAATTCGGCCGCAATGGCACTGAATATTGAGCGCCGTGGGGCAAGTCACCGACATATGACCTATGTGTGCACAAAAGCCGTCAGTCGCTGTGATTAGCTTGCCATTCTGGATAATGCCACCGCCAATTCCGGTTGATACTGTAATATAAACTAAGGTGTTGTCTTGCCTTTTGGGCCCCAAACAATATTCTGCCCATGCGGCTGCTGCGGCATCATTAAGTATGACCACAGGTAAGTTAAATCCGGTTTTGAGCTGCTGCTGTAAGGGTAAGGTTTGCTTTGCCGACAGGAACTGCACGTGATTTTTACCCACTTGTCCAGTGCAAGCGACAGCAACTAAATGTGCTTTTTCACTCCAGTCTTGGCATAAGTGAATCACATAATTAGCTAGGTTATTGAGATCTTTATGAATTATTGAATCAGTCTTTCTTGATTCAATAATTTTATTGTCATCCATTAATGCGGCAGATATTTTTGTGCCACCAATATCGATTGCAATGATCATCGGGGGATCTCCTCTGTAAGTACAGCACCTGCGATACTTGTCGCAAACCATTGAGTGATATGTTCTACACGGGTGATTGCCGAGCCGACCGTGACAGAGAAAGCCCCAAGTTCAATCGCTTTAGCTGCTCTGTCTGGAGAGTGATAACGGCCTTCTGCAATCACATGTAATCCTTGGCTAACCCAACGAGTGACAAGGGCATAATCGGGATCATGGGGGGGAGGATTCAAATCGGTATAACCAGACATAGTGCTACCAATAAAAGTACAGCCTTGCTGTGCCAACATCAGACCCGTTTCATAGTCAGCGCAATCAGCCATGGCGATACAACCTGCACTATGAATCGCTTCAAGTAGCGTTAACATGGCCACGGGTCTTTGTCTTTGTGTGCCGTCAAACGCTACAATACTCGCGCCAGCTTGCGCTAAGGCTTTTACATCGTCAATAAATGGAGTAATACGTATTGGACTATCGACTAAATCCCTTTTAACAATACCCACTATCGGCGTGTTAGTGACCTTGGCGACCGCTTTAACATTTTCAACGCCTTCAATTCTTAACCCTTTTGCACCGCCATCAACAGCAGCCAATGCCATAGCAACAATATGCTCGACCTTATCCATAGGGCCGTGATCAACCGGTTGGCAAGAAACAATTAACGACTGTTTTAATAATGTTAGTAGTTGTTTCTCTTTTTCTTTATTTACAGGTGTCATACAGATTTCCTAATTTCTAGATTGATACTGGTGTCGATTTAATTGAGGTAGATCGCATGGTATATAAGGTGAGTCCGGTTAGATCTTTGTTCGCACTATTGGCTGTTTGCGTTAAAAGGCTGGCAATATAGCCCACCACTAAACACGACACAATTCCTATGGTGGCAAATAGATAACCATCGGCCCAGCCCAACTGCCATGCAGATACCATTGCTGCTACACCGGCCAAAATACCTGTAATAGCCCCAAAAGAGTTGGCTTTTTTAGTTAATGCACCTAGCACAAATAAGCCACCCAATGCGCCCATAAACATACCGATGACTTTGAAATACGCTTCCATCAGTGAGCGAATTTCAGGGTCGATAAAGATAAGTCCTGCAAGAGTGCCAAGGATGCCCATGATAAAAGTGAGCCAACGCGCAGCATTCATATAGCCTTTTTCGGTATTCACTAGGTTAAAAGGTCGAATAAAGTCTGTGACTAATGTGGTGGCGATTGAGTTCATGCTGGTTGAGACAGTTGATTGCGCAGCAGCAAAAATACCGGCAACAATCAGCCCCGCAACCCCGATAGGCAGTTCAGTAGCGATAAAGGTTGGAAATATTTGATCAATTTGAATGCTAGGGTCTAATTTTTCTGGGTGTGTTTGATAAAAGGCGTATAGCGCTGTACCAATACAAAAGAATAGTAATGCACTTGGTGCTGCAATTACGGCGTTGGCCCAGATAGATTTTCTAGCGTCGCTCGGGTTTTTGGTCACCATATAGCGCTGCACTACCGCCTGGTCGGCGGTGTAGCTTGATAAATTCTGACCAATCCCCCCAATTACAATCACCCATATAGACAGTGTTGTGATGCTATCTAAGCTGAAATCAACATTTACCATAGTAAATTTATCATCACGCAATCCAATGCTAATAAATTCAGTTAATCCGCCATCTAAGCCAGCTACTATAATTACGAAACAGGCTATTGCACCGAGAATGAGTACAAAGGTTTGTAAGGTATCAGTCCAAATAACGGCTTCGATACCCCCCATGGTGCAATAAATCAAACATAGCCCGCCCATAATCAATACACTATCGCTAGCCGATAGTGGGGTTACCGCTGATAGGGATAATGCTGTTAATGCCATGACTATCCCCATTCTGCCAACGTGAAATAGGGTAAATAAACTACTGGCAAATAGCCTCACACTCATGTTGAAACGTTTTGATAAGTATTCGTAAGCGCTGGTGGCATCAATTTGGCGAAAAAAAGGCATAGCCACATAGATTGCCAGTGGGGCAACAGCCACTATCATCCATATACCAATCAGTAAGACCCAATTACTTTGGTAAACCACAGCTGGCAGAGCGACATATGTTAACGAGCTTAACATGGTGGCATATATCGAGCAGGCTGCAGCCCACCAAGGGATAGATTGGCCGCCACGGAAGTAATCATCGGTATTTCTATTTTTGAAGACAAAAAATAGCCCGAGCAATACCACGCAAATTAAATACACCACTAAAACAGTCATATTGATCCAACCAAAATTCTTTTCCGGTTGTTTGAGCGATGCTTGCCAGAGGCGCAACGAGCTCGTGTTATCAGTACCACGATTTAATGAGTAGATGACGCCATTAGAAGAGGTGATGTTTTCACTAATATATTGAGCTGTTTTAGTGTTTTCGTTTATCTGGATATCGTCAGTATTGCTGGTTAAGTAATCTGTCCAACTGTTGGTAATGGCATTAAATGACAGAGTATTACCTTGTTCTGTAAATGCTAATATATGTGATTGGCCAAATGAACTGAGGTTGTTTATTCGTTGATTCAGTTTTTGGTTAGCTAATGTGACGGTACCAATGCTTTGCCATTGGTTTGCGTTGATAGTGTCCTTTGGATCAAACTTCCAATGACCAGTTAACGCTAAAACCGCTTCTTTTGAATAAATGCGGCCTGCTGAATCAAGCTTATTAAGCGGAAGTTGATAACCACCAATGGCAAAGATTTTTTCCCCCGCACCATCGTTTTGTACGGCTAGTTTAATTCCATTTTGATAGGATTTTTTTGGGCTAGCTAAAGGCAGTGACGGCAGTATCTTCCATGAGTTTTGATGGGTGAAATTGTCGAGATCACTTTTACTGTCAAACAATTTTCCCTCGGTGTTGATAAGTCCATTGAGATCCAACGCATAGAATTTATGATTAGTATCCGCGCCAGTTAGAACATAGAGCACATTGTCCATTATGACAGAAGATGGCGATGTTGCTGTGTTAGGTAGCGCAGGCAGTGGATAGCTATAAAGTGTTTTTGACCCAGAATGCCACATGATCAGGTTAACTAAATTTGTCGCTTTCAGCTTTGCTAGCCCTCCACTAACAAGGGTGGCACCATGGAAATCGGTTGCTGCGGCAAAAGCTCGATTACCTTGCTCTGCTGATAAGCTTGTGGCAATAACATTACTGCCATCGACGATGTAAACCACCTCTGGTTGAATGCTGCTATCAGTGATCTGTTCTGCGATAAAAGGATTTTGTTTAACCGTTAAATCTGTTATTCCAGAGGATATAAGTAAGCGAGTACTTTGATGGCTGATGAATGCACCGTAACCAATATTAATCTTGTCTGCTGAAGTGGTATTGACTTCCTGCCATTGGATAGATGTTTGAGCATGGGTGAGCAATGGCATCATCAACGTCAATAGAAATGCTGACTTTAATATCTTGTTAATCATATGTACCCAAATAGTGTTGTTTTGCTGTATACCTGTTATACCACTTGTGTTGCGGTAATACTATGAAAATATTGAGTCAACTAGAGAATTCTTAGTCTGGTAATACCGAAGATAATACTGCGGTTAATGCGATTATGTTGCTATTAACAAAAAGGCTATCTCTCGATAGCCTTTTCTTATAAGTGTCACATTTTATGCGATATTATTTTTCAGCATAATATTTGTCGAATACGTATTGGATGTGTTGAGTCAGTTTTTTATCTGCACCTTCTACATCATGATTTTTAATACAAGCCAAAATTTCTACATGATCTTGGTGGCTTTTGGCATTAAGTTCTTGAGCATTAGTTTTTGCTGGACGAGCGTCAATGACCCAATCAACAAGTGCCTGATGTATTGCTAAAAAAATCGGATTACCTGGGATAGATGCTATGACTCGATGAAAGTAAATATCTGTCTTTTTAAATTGGCTTTCATTATTTATTGCTTTGCCGTTTAGCTCAACCGCTTTTTCTAACTCCTGAATTTGTTCAGGTGTGGCAAATTCAGCGGCGTGACGAACTAAGCTTGATTCAAAAAAACTTCTTAATTGATCAAAGTACTGCAAACCGTTTGGCTGAGATAAAAAGTCTTTTGACATCCCTGATAATTCAGAAATGATAGCTTCTGGTGATGGTCTGGTAACCCGAGTTCTTTCACCACTACTAATTTTAACTAAACCTTTGCGCGCTAGCGCAGATAATGCATCACGAATAGAAGGTCTGCCTACACCAAATGCAGCCATAAGCTCTCTTTCTGAAGGAAGAGCATCTCCTTCGGCTATTTCACCTTGACGTATCATCAGTTCCAATTCTTCTTCAACTGTTTCCGATAGTTTTTTTCGTTCAACAGGACGTTTAATCGTAATTGGCATAATGAATTCCTTGGGTACGCGATTAGTTATGTATCACCTATTGAGCTATTGTACCAATGAGTGACAGAAAGTATACGAAATTATCAGTATTGATTAACTTTTAGTCATGAAAGCGAGGTCAGGTTTAAGCCTAAAAACGTTGAGTTGATGGCATACCTATCATACCATTGTTGGCATCTAATCTATTAACCCTGTGTATATATGAAATGTCATCAGAAAAAAATGATTTATTATGGGGTTGAGAGTCAGCAGTTCGGACATCTTTATACTCCTAGCCACTCTTCAAATACGCCTGTGGTTATCGTGGTTCATGGTGGCTATTGGAAAGATAATCATAGCCTTGAAACTTATGCAACTTACGCCATTGTTGATTACTTACAATCATTTGAGGTTGCAATATGGAATATAGAATATCGGCGTATGAACACCGAAGGTGAAAATAGCAACGCACCCTGGCCAACTACCTTTAAAGATGTTGCTGATGCCATTGACCATCTGCGTCGTATTCAACATAGTGAAAGCTTAGATTTAAGCCGAGTTTTGATCATCGGTCACTCTGCTGGAGGGCATTTAGCGACTTGGGTTGCCTCAAGAGAAAAGATAGCCGCTGATAGCGAGCTTTATTATCAGGCGCCTTTGAAAATACATAGGGCAATCTCTATAGCGGGTATTTTAGATCTGGCGTCAGTGAATGATGTTGACCAACCAGAGCAAATATATCGATTGATGGGGGGAACGCCATATACTCAGCCAGGGCGCTACCTTGCGTGTAATCCAAGCCTTTTATATCACTCCCAAATGGCGCTAACTGTGGTGCACGGTGAGCGAGATACTTGCGTTAACATTTCACAAGTAAAGCAATTCTGCGAACAACCCCAGACTAAGTTAAGGCAAATTATTTTACCTACCGCCGATCATTTTTCGATGCTACCTCATAATGGTGATTGGAGTGCGGCGCAGTGGCAGAAAATCCAACAATTAATTACAGATGAGATACAGGCTTTAGGCTAGGGGATTATAGCGAACACAATAACTTGACTTGATTCGATAGGATTGTATTTTTGTGTTTTAGATAAAAGACGTGTTGGTTTTTTAATAGCCAGCACGTCTTTTTTTATGGCGTTAAAGCTGTGCTATTTCGGTTGAGTGATAGCCAGTTCGAAATTTATATACTTCAATAAAGTACTGCCTGTCGCTTCATAGATAATTCCGATTGAACCATCATGTAGGCGTACTATATCTGAGTAGGCGCTTACGCCATACACTAGTTGATAGGGTGTGCCAAACGTCTGCCCTTCGTTGATACTCGACCAGATCCCTAGGTTATTGCGGCTGGGACCTGATGATGTGCCTATCGGTGCCGACACAATGATTCGGTCTTCAATATCGCCAGAACGAACTGCTGAATAGCGGGTTAAACCGATATCAACCTTCGAGATAACTAAGTCGTGGTTGATTTGAGTCCATGTAACCCCCGCGTCGCTGCTTAAAAAGTGATACCGAGTACCAGCTGCGCCGCCATCGTTTCGAGCAGACAACAAGAGTGTACCATCAGTGAGCTCTACCATATCTGCCTCGGTTGGACCTGATATTGGCGTAAATTGTCCTTTTTGCCAGCTTGTACCACTATCATCGCTGAATACGGTTGCCACATAGAAATTACTATTTCCAGCACGGATAATGGCTGGAAAAATCAGTCTGCCATTGTGGTTCCCTTGTGCTTGGGTTTGCCATTGCAACTGAATACCTTGCCCTGGTCCTGGGTTAATGGATCGCCAAGTGGAATCTTTGACTTGAGATGTTACATCTACTGCAGCTGACCATGTTAAGCCATTGTCTGAACTCTTACGATAAAGTAGGTAGTTGGCATCGTTTGGACCCACACAGTTACCGTTTTGGGCACATAAATCAGGCCATTGAACATAAAATACATATACAGTATTTGTTGCTTTATCAACAAATGGGCGAGGATCTGAATAGTCATATAAGGGATTTTGATGAATAATTTGTACGGGTAGCCAAGTACGGCCCATATCAATAGAACGTTTTAACGAAATATTAATTTGTCCTGCTTGGCCAGGATCGGCACCACTTGGACGGCCTTCTATAAATGCTAATAAGGTACCATCTTCAGACTGAAGTATGGAAGGGATCCGGTAGTTACTCATACCATCAACACCTTCTTGGCCACCTTGAAACACAATGCTTTCAAAGATAGGAGGAGTATTACCAAAGGTTTCAAAGCTAACGTGGCGATAGTTGACAATACCATTGGTGCCCGATGAGCCATTGCCCCACGCTATCACATTTTGACTGCTAGCCGTACCCGCCCATGTTTCAATGGCGATGCCATCAAAACTAAATGTTGCTAAGCCAGATTGTGCATCGTATACCGTTTTATAGGTATGATATTGCTGAGCACCTGTGGTAGTCACTAAGATATGGCTGCCACCGCCTTCCAGATTTGCCACTAAATCGCCATTAGCATTAATACTTAATAAAGCTAGAAATCTTTTGGTACCATTTGCATAGTAATCAGAGATAGCACCTCCGGATACCACGCGGCTGACTATAGTCATTTTCCAGCCGAGGGCATTAGCGTCATTATTGATTTGAGGGCTAGGTATAATTTCCCACTCAGCTCGTCCGCCTGTGCCATTTGCCTGCCAAGCTGCTTGGTCTTGTTCTGTGATTAAGCTGCCGCTGGCTGAACCTACGCTATCATCGATCCAGCCTGCAGAAACCAGGTCTGTATGCAGTTTGTTATTAAAGCTAGCGACAATCGTCGATAGTCTTGTTAGATCTTCAGCTTGTTTTGCCGTCATTACGTTGTCATAAATGCGGGTCTCATAGATACTGCCCCCGAAATACCATTGGCCACCGCTGCTGTCGTAGTTCCGTCCAATATTCATACTATCGAGTTCTGTGACGGCACTTAAAAAATGAGTTGCACTGCCACTGAATGCTAAATGACCATCCACATAGATTTTGGTTCCCTCATTGTTCACCATGATCAAGGCTTTATGCTCTTGATTATTGTTATATGTGGTCGTGGTTTTAGAGTCATTAATAAAGCTGCCATTTTCTCGAGCATGAACTCGCAATGTGCCATCACTATTGATGAGTACAGCAAATTCACTCGAATCATCGACAGAACTTGATGCGCTGAAGAGTGTTGCAGTGGTTCCAGTTGCTTTAAACTGAGTAAAGATACTTCCTTGAGATAAGTTTTGTACTGCAGTTAAGTCGCTATCAATCAACGAAAATTGACTAGCGCCATCAAATACTAAAGCTGATGTATCCCATTGAGCAACCAATTGTGCTTCGGCAGGTGAACTCAACTTTAAGGTGGAGAATGCCACTTTTTTATAATAGGCCACGCTATTAATGTTTGATGAGCCATTACCCCATGTAATCATATTTTGATTACTGCTTTCACCCACCCAATCAGATTCAATAACTACGCCATCAAAACTAAAGGTTGCTAATTGAGTGCTAGCATTAAACTCAATGGCATAGTCGTGATATGAGGCCGCTCCTGTACTTGTAATAAGTGTATGCGTGCCAGCACCAACAAGGGATACCACTAAATCCCCACTTGCATTAATACTTAATATGGGCAGAAAACGTTTCGATCCATTTGAGTAGTAATCAGTAATATAAGTCCCTGACTCTACACGACTTCGCCACGTCATTGACCAGCCATGGGTGTTAGCTTGGCTATTGACTGCAGCGCTTGGCACTACGTTCCACTGGGCACGACCAGAAATACCGTTAGCTTTCCAGCTTGGCGTACCAAGGTCTTGCGCTATTGAGCCTGTTGCTTGGCCGTTAGTAAAATTGTTCCAACCTTGTGCGCTGGGGCTGGTCGAATTACTGGCGTCGAAACTCGTAACGAGGGTATTTGCCTCTGCATAATTTTCATATCCGCTACTTAATGCTAAGGTGCATGAAGTAACCAACATGAAAAATAGTTGACTTATTCTTTGCATAATAAATTTCACCATTTTATTAGAATTAATGTTCTTTGTTTCAATATCAACAATGTTGGTTTTTAAATAAAAAGGTGCTGTTTATTTACGTTAATTAACTGCTCTCTTTCGGATAGAGAATGATCCACGTTACTGACATCCCTGACACCTTCAATTTAGCGTGTTGCAGCGATTGCTTAATCTAGCTTAACTAAAGTCTTCTTAATCCTATCAAGCTGTCATGCATTCACCTATTACACCAATCAATAAGAGCATGTTAACAAATAATTCACAAGTTATTTCTGGTATAACAGTATGATTGGGTGGAGTGTTGTGACATTCATTCACTTAATTGATTAGTGGCGTTGTACCTAAATGCCACTAATCAATTAAGTGTTTGATAGTCAGATGTTATTTTTTATTGGCGTGTGGTTTTACTTTGATTAAGGCGAGGGCGGCAGATAATGACCTGCCTATGTTAGCTTGGAGCTGGGTAGCGTCAGTGGGAACGCGACAGTATCCCGCGGTTATCAGCATACAATAACTAGAAGTGTACTCATCTATGTATATTAGCCCATAGTTACTGTGTCTTACTGGTTTGAAAGCACTGTACCTTGATATATGTTGGGCGTACGAATCACGGGTTTAGTCTCTCCTGAAACCCAATAGATTTTATTTCCTTGCTGAGTGATAGTCAGTGGCCCCGCCCCGCCAGGAAATGGCACTTTATTACTGAGCACAGACCATTTGTTTTGGTGAATATGATAAATCATCTGCTGACGGCTAAAATTAATGTCTTGTTCGCTTAGGCTGAAATATTGCTGCTTAAACGCCGTTAAAGTGTCATTTTTTTGTGTGGTTAACTGAAAGATAGCATCATTAAAAGTGTCGCGATTGACACCGCCCAATAAGACTAATTGGTCATTATTAATCACTGCGGCACCGCCACCTGTGACCGAAAAAGGCTTTTTGTGCAGCGTTATAGGTGCCAATGTTGTCCAATCCAATTTTTTAAAATCAAAAGCATAGGCATCGGTAAGTACATAGTTTTCTTTATCGGCTAACAAATTTAAGCCGCCGAAAATGTAAAACTTATCTTGATGATGAATGGCTGGGAAATCCGTACGGTTAGCACCAGGCAAGGAAGGTATCATTTCACTCTGAATACACGATTTACGGGTTAGCGAATACTGACAGACACGGTTATTCACTTTGCCATTTTGCTCACCGGCAAAGATATAGATGTCGCCACCTTGCCAAGCCGCGGCGCCTGAATGCCATGTAAAAGGTAAATGTTCTATCACTTCGGTGTTGGGAGTATTGTCTACATCTAAAGTTAATTTTATGATTGAGTCGAGGGCTTGCTCATTATTCTTGCCTCCGATGAGATAAAGGCTGTTATCGACAACCAAAGTTGCCCCATGTCCGGCTTTAATAGGTAAGTGCCCGTGTGTCACTAAATTTATGCTGTTATTTTGGGTATTGAAGACAAAAATATCGGTATAAAATTGTTTTTTCCCCTGTTCAAAAAATGGATGTCCATTAGGAAAGTTTGCACCGCCCGCAACAATGAGGTAATCACCAATAAAGCCACTATATGCACCTGAAATACCGATAGATTCAACAAAACTATCCGGATTTGGGAGTTGACCAGCCTTTATCCAGGAAATGGCCGATATTTTGTCTAGCGATGGATCATGTTGGAGATCATGCTCAACTTTATCAGTAGCGTTGGCGTTAAAGACCAACAATACCGCTGAGATTAACAAAAGTAGTAAGCGAATAAGTTTCAATGCTTTCTTCTCCGTAGTAACTAAAATAAAACCTAATCAATACTGATTAGGTTTTAAGGCTTTCATATTGACGTGCAAAGCATGCTTTGACTGATGCACAGCATGCTTTTGGGTCATCAGAATTTCATTTTAACACCAGCAAAGAGTTGACGACCAATAACATCATAAGCTTGAGGTGTTGTATTGGTTCCCACCGCAGCACTGGTTGCCTGAATATCCGGTTGCTGATCGAATAAGTTATTTGAACCAATATACACATTAAGAGCGTCATTTATTTGATAACTTGCTCTCACATCTGCATAGTAAACTGCATCCATGGTGTTCAGATCATTCGATAAAGTCGTTTCCCCTAGCACTCCTTCTGTTTCAGCGCGATATGTCATCTGAGCGAACAGGTTAAAGTCTTCAGTGATGTCATACGACGCGTTTATCGTATAGCGATATTCAGGGAATAATGTCGTCCCTAAGTTATCGATTGGGCCAGAAAGCGTGTCAATTTCATATTCTGCTAGGTAGTTAGCAATAAAATTCACTGTCAGATTATCGAGATAATATGCCAATTCTAAGTCAACGCCACTAGTTGAAATAGTATTGGCATTAATTGATGTTGAATAAATATTTAGGATCGGGCCATCTTGCACATCTCTAAGGACTCGACCACCACAGGTTGGATCAAATTGTGATGGGTCTACATCGTAACAACGTTTCACCATAGTGTCAGGGGTGATAGTTGTAATGCCATCTTCAATCTCGATACCGTAGTAATCCACTGAAACAGATAAGTTATCTAGCGGGGTTAGCACAAAACCTAGCGTTAATGAATCGGCAGTTTCTGCTTTTAAATCAGGTGATCCACTTTTAGACACTAAGGTATTATTTGTCTCTGAACCCACTAATATGTATTGACCGTTTGCATCAGTATCCATGCGGTTTGAAATTGCTGAGATAGAAGTACAATTCCGATCGGTATTTGTGGTGCCATTATTCGAGGTACCATTACAGACATCGATTGTTGGGTTTGCGACGCTGGTAGTACCCGTTGAGAAAATATCATTGATATTCGGAGCGCGCACAGAGCTTGACTGGCTTGCACGGATACGGAACATTTCATGGATCGGAGCATCAATACCTAGGCGGTAAGTTGAGGTTGTACCAATAGTAGAATAATCACCGAACCTTGCAGCTAGACTGAGGTTAAGCCAATCAGCAACTGGGACATATAGCTCACCAAATACTTCTGCAACATCAAAGCTTCCATCGATCGGCTGAACAGGGCCTTCGCGGGTGATGCCTAATTGGCGGAAACTATCAGGATTTTCAACAGCAGATTCTTTACGGTATTCAACACCCGCAGCAAAACCTAAATTGTCATGTCCTAACGAAAAATCTAATTCACCGGAAACAACACTGTTTACTACAAACTGTTCAACTTTTCCGGTTTGTCCTGTGTTTACCGCAAGGTATTTCATTGCTTCATCAGAAAAGCCTGTAATACCCGCTTGACCAACTAAACTATCCGTTGTCCCAAATGGGTTTACTGGCACACAGCCATAAGTTCTGGCGATAACATCAGCACATTGGTATCCGCCGTTACCGTCCTCTTCTATAGTCAGTGCTTGTTGCATATTAGGGATGCTAAAATCACCACTGTTCTGTTGTGTTTGTGAGGTTATGCCGTAAGTTGCCCCTGTTTTCCAATCCATACCATTATCTAAATAGTAAGTATAGTTACCGGCCACTCGGAATGTATCGCGTTGGTTTTCTGTTATACGATTGCCAAATTCAAAGGTACGTCTATTCGTTGTGACTCCATCCAGGGAGGTATTGGAACCCATTGCCGCTAAAAGTTGTTGTCCAGCACTACTGCCAACAAAGTACGGACTGGATGCTACGTCGATACCGGTAGTCCCACCTTTGTTTTTTCTGAAGACATCATTGACAACATCTATTGGTGCTTCTTCTAAATTAACGCTAGCTTGGGTTTGTGCGTAGTTTAATTCAACTTCCAACGATGATTTATCAGATAAGTCAAAAGAAATTCCCGAAGCGATATTGAAGCGTTGATAGGGTAAGACTAATGTACGGTTAGAGTGTTGATTATCCCAGTCTGAGTCACTGGTAGGCTGGTAATTACTGTCCAGTAAAGGTTGGTTGGCGTTAAATGGGTCGCCATTACCAAATATTTTTAAATCGCCATACCCAAGTAAAGCGCCATCGACGTGCCCAGGGCCATCTCGTCTTGCTATGGTATCTCTAATGCCGTCGCCATTAGTATCAACAAAGCGCATTTCATATCGCGAAAAGTCTCTTGCTGAAGAATTCAATACTTCTTGATTAGCATAACCAGCAGAAACCCAAGCATTGCCGGAATCAAAGTTTTTACCATAGGTAAAATCAATATTTTGTCGCTCAGCACCACCGTCAGATGAATCCGCAGCGAAAGCATTGATTTCAGCACCATCAAAATTTCTCTTTGTAATGATGTTAATCACACCAGCAATGGCATCTGAACCGTAAATCGCAGATTGACCACCTGTTAATACATCTACACGTTCAATAATGGCTGTAGGAATTGAGTTTAAATCAACACCATACCCAGTGTTGGCAGAAACACCCGAGACATAACGACGACCATTAACCAAAACTAAAGTACGTGCAGAACCCAAATTACGAAGTGAGGTTGTAGAAACGCCGACGTTACTGCCTGCGCCACCAAGAGAAACGTTATCACTTGAACCATTAATCGCAGAGGTGACAGAAGGGATATTATTTAGCACATCCCCAATAGAGATTGCCGCAACGCCCTCTATCATCTCTTTACCTACTTCGGTAATAGGTGCAGATGATGAAACGTTAGCGCTACCTTTAAAAATGTTTGAACCAGTGACAGCGATACGTTCAACATTTTTTGGTGCTTGTTCAGTTTCTATCGTTGCTTCAGCGGCCAATGCTACTGGACTGAATAAAGCTGCAATACATAACGACAATGCTGTGCGGCTAAATTTTCTTTGATTGGTGTTCATAGCTTCCCTCTTTGAGTTTTATAGTTTTAATGTCATGTTCATCTATTTTGGTGTAACTAACCTGTTTAATTATTGAGTAGACAATGCTTGTTTTTGTGTCATGCAGTTAACCTATCATACCAGTATGGGCTCGGCAACATAAATCACTCACAATACGCACTTGTGATTTACACTTTTGTAACCTTCAGGCTGTTAATTTTCTTAAACTCATTTATTTTTTATATAAAATGTTTTAATTCAGTTGATTAGTGTTTTTATTGAAGTGTGAATAAGCTTTTTGGGGATATTTTTATGGAGGAGAGATAGTATTTTTAACACGTAGAAGTCGATGACTTTTTTTAAAAGCTAATAGGACACTTAGGTATTGTTGCAGCAAAAGCCCGTCAGCTAAGTTTTAAACTGTAAAACTATTATGATTTTATTGGCCAGTCATTCTTCCCATGATGAGCATCCCATAAGTTACAAAGCTATTGTTCATTTTCCTTGCTCAACCAATTGCACGGTAGAATTAACCAAAGTAATGACAGAAGTGGGGCGTAGGTTAACTCGTGACGAGGTACGATATTACAGGGTGAGATTGATTGAGTAATATACCCAAATTGATTTATTTAATACGCCGATGGCGAACCCTGTGATGATGACCGTGTTAGCTACATTTAATCAATGTTATCGAGGCGATACTATTTTTGTTGCTCAGGGGGATAGAGTTGTAATGAGCGATACGTAGGGACTTTTTAACACCATAGTACAGCACAGGCTGGAGAGCTTTACCTCTGATAAAGTGTTAACTATTGTTATAAAAGTTGATCTTACCCACCTCGATTCTGAGCCAACTAAATCGTGTTACAGCCTTGCTGATGAGATATCTACAATGGTTAAAATAATAGTATTGGAATAAATAAAAATGGCCAACTTAATTAAGTTGACCATTTTTTATGAGTGCTTATTTTACTTGTACTATAAGGTGCTAAATACTAACGACGCCTTCTACTGCGGCGGCGCATTCGGCCTTCTTTGTCTGCTGTAGTAGGTTCTCCGTCAGTACCATTTCTTTCTTCATTATCAAGAAAATCATCATCTAGATCATCATCTAGATCATCATTGCTGTGGGCTAAAGATACCGGTGATTCCATTTTGACTTCTTGCTTTGGCTCAACTTTTTTATCGCCTCTGAATACTGATTTTAAAATACTGGTCACGCCTTGCAATTTCGCAGACGGTTCAGCTTTTGATTTTTCTGGTTCAGTTTTTGAACTAGACTTTTCATCAGGTACAGCAGGGCTTGCTTCAAAAACTTTCTCGAGCTTTTGTTCTATATTGTTTTTCAGTTCTTCAGAAAATTGAATGTTGTCAATTTTCTCTTGCGACTTTTTTGGCGTAATATCATCAATGGATTCCCCTGGCTTCAAGCGTACAGCAACATTGTCCATGCTGGCCGATGGTCGGATAGGCTGAGGGTCTAACGATGCTGTTCTGGGTCTAATTTCAGCAACGTTATCTAAGGTGATTGTTTTACTGATAATAGGATCGACAGGCACTGTTTTGGTGGCTACAGGATCTAATGATAATCCTGTGCTGGCAATAGGGTCTAATGAGGCTGACTTAGTTGCTACAGGATCAAGAGATAATGCTTGAGTGGCGACAGGATCGATAGATGTTGGTTTCGTCGCTAATGGTTCAAATGATGCGCTTGAGGCAGCACTTGAAGTAATAGAAGCATCTAATGTTACTTGTGGCGGTGTTGGCACTGAAGCTTGATCTTTTTCTCTTGCTTCTAGGCGCTTATCAAACTCGGCAGTCACTTCAGCTATTTCAGATTTAGCAATACTGACAGCGTGAATAAGTTCTTCAAAAAGGGTTTGGTAACCTTCATATCGACTTTCAATGGTGCTGATATTATTTCTAACTTCATCGCTTAACTTACTGGTAAGTCGCTTGTATATGTTTATTTCTTGTTCTAATTCATATAGATAAGTTTTAGAGTATTTAATCGACTCATCCATTTCAACGAGCTTTTCAGTCAACTCACGTCGCTTAGAAGTAAACTCATTAATCAGCTCTTTTGGAATCTGAGCAGGTGATTCAGGCTGTGACACTAAACCAGAAAACTCACTAATATGGCTAACAGGCAGCCATTGTGAAAATGCTGGGTGCCAGCCATAACAGTTAGGCTGGTTTTGTACAAACGTAATAGCCTCAACTTCGGTTAATGGCCCTGTTACGTCGCCATCATGTGAAAAAAACCATTTTTTCATAGTCATTATTCTTATTTAGTCGTTATCAACAGTGATTAAGAGTTATCGCAAATATGATTTGGAATCATTACTTTGTTGCGACGCCAGCAAGAGTTCTTTGTAAAGCCTCATACTGCTCATTAACACTTCGGATTGTTGTTTTAACTTCTTGATTTAAATTCTGGGTTACCGTTTTAGTCTTATTGGTATCACGATCAAAATCAGCCAGTGAAGTGCCAAGAGATTTTATCGTGGTTTCAATTCGACTAAGTGCGGTATTAAGCTCTTGTTCTTTAGCTATAAAACGCTCAATCAACTTTTTAGGGATTGCTTGAGGCGGAGGTGGTGGTGTGATGACGATATCAAATTCATCAACATGACTGACAGGTATCCATTGTGCATAAGAAGGATGCCAGGCATAGGAGTCTGGTTTTTTTTCGATAAACTTGTTTGAGTCCGTCAAGCCTAGCGGCCCGCTAACTTCACCATTATGTGAGAAATACCATTCTTTCATAGTTCCACTTTTATCCTTAATAGTGCTTGAGCTTATAATTATATTTATAGTTAATCAGGGGGTAGATTACAACTGCAGCAACGTTTGGTGTAAACGTTACTTTGTTTGTCATGTTTTAGGTGCTAGCAGTCTAAAGCGACAAGTAGAAGTGACAATTAGCACAGATATAATTTGTTACATTAACCTATATTTTTTAACATCGCCACTATTTATCAAGGATTGATCTTGTTAAGTGTGTAATGTCTATTTGACGCAAACTTCACATTGTTGCGGTTATTGGCCTTTTTTAATGCTGATAAAATAGTCTAATTAACTTTAACCTGCGGTTCTTTGATATTGATCACTCAAAATCAGCAAAAGTATTAAATTCGATCCAGGCATTGCTGGTTGGATGGTTAAAACCGATAAATGCAGCGTGCAGATGCAACCTATCTTCTTGTATGCCATATAAATCATCCCCCACAATGGGTAGCCCTAAACCTAAATGGTGGGCGCAATGCATTCTAAGTTGATGAGTACGTCCTGTTTTGGGATATAAGTGTAAAAGGGTGCGGGCGCCTTTGTGTTTATACACTTCCCAGTAGGTTTCTGCTTGTTTACCGTGTTCATAACAAACTAGTTGCTTGGGGCGATCATTTAAATCGACTCTAAGCGGTAAGTTGATTGTGCCATTTGGGCTCTTAGGTTTACCGTCAACTAAGGCAATATAGCGTTTAATGACTGTGCGGTTAATAAACTGTTGTTGTAATGCTTTATTAGCGTCTTTAGTTAATGCTATTACCATTAGCCCTGAAGTCGACATATCAAGCCGATGGACAATAAGCGGGCCACTTGCTTGGGGAAATAACTGTTTCATTCTGGTTTGCACTGAGTCGGTAACATTTTTACCTGCCACAGAGAGCATTTCAGCGGGTTTATTGATAATCGCTAAATCTTTATCTTGATAGACTATTTCAATGTGCTTATCGACTGCAGTATTGACAAGTAATGGGTCTGGGTCGACTGTCATGCCTTTAAGCATGTGTGCCAATATAGGACGGCATTTACTGTGGCAGGCCGGATAGAAGTTTTTATGCTGCTTTATTTCTGATTTAGGTGATGAACCCCACCAAAACTCAGCCATGGCAATAGGGGTTAACTGATGCTGAAACGCATATTGTAATAGTTTAGGCGCCGCGCATTCGCCGGCACCTGCAGGAGAAAGATGATTAGGGGCATCGTGAAATATTGTGTTTAAGTCTTTGCTTTCTGCTAACACATTTAAAAATTGGTACTGATTAAATAACTTCTTTTGCAGTTGATTAGAAAGCTGTTTGCGCTGCTTTTTTAATTGGCTTATTTGCTGTTGTCGTGTATCAAGCTGTTGCTGGGTATCGTCGACCTTGGTTGCCCAATGCTGTTTTAACTCAGCAAGTTGAAATTTTTGTTGCACACTCTGGCGGCTCAGTTCAATCGACAATGATGTAAATGCCTCCGCGGTGATATTATTTTGGGCTAAGGCTAAATCAGCCTGCTCACGCTGATCTTTTCTGTGTTTACGATTTTCAATAATGAATGATCGCAGCTGTGTGAGGTCATTTTCTGCTTGCTGCTGTTGAACCGCTAAAAGCTCAACGAGTCTGGCTAATTCAGGATCCGCTTCATACTGAGTTATGAGTTGAGTGATATCATTGATTTGTTTGTTTTCAACACTAAAAAAGCTGTCTTTAGTTAACATGTCAAACACAGGTGGCACAAAGGGAGGCAAAATATTTTGATCTGCTAGTTTGCCTGAGAATGCCGCTAAAAATCCTAGCTTGTCCTGTTGGTCTTTAACAACCAGTACACCAAACATTTTACCTATGACCATGCCACGATCATTTTTAGGATCTAAGCCAAAGTTATGTTGCCAGGGATTTGTATTTAACAAGTCTTGCTGTAATTGCTCTGCAGCCTGTATGCACATGGGGTGGGGTTGGTAATAAAACGGAAAAGTAAACGACTCCGGTAAGATGTGCTCGGCAATACTGTCATTGAAAAGAATAAAACAGGGGTCATTAACAGCCATTACACACTCTTACTACACAAAAGGGCGATTATTTTACCCTGTAGTGGATTGTGATGCATCTATAAGTGTTATTACTTTAAGCTGTGTTCCAAGCTCGAAGGCTCAATAGACCTTAGTGTGATCTAGAGGATATTATATTTAAAAGTGTGTTTTATAATAAAAATGGGCGCAGTATCAACGCTTCGCCCACCTTGTTATTGCAGACGTAGATTAGTCTTTAGCCACTCTATGCAGTGCACACAGTTTATTACCATCTGGATCGCGTAAATAGGCCAGATACAATTCAAATTCAGGGCCTTGGCGTAAACCTGGTGCTCCTTCGCAGGCGGTACCGCCACTTTTCACGCCCATCGCTTCCCATGCATCGGCAATGGCTGGGGTTTCAGCGGCAAAACCAATAGTGGTGCCGTTACCGTGACAAGCAGGCTCACCGTTAATCGGTTTAGTTAATGCAAAAATACCTGTAGGAGTAAAGTAAAAGCAGCGGCCTTTATCATCTATCACGCCTGGTGCATGGCCTAAAGTGCCTAAAATGGCATCGTAAAACTTTTTTGATTTTTCAATATCATTAACGCCGATCATGATGTGACTAAACATGGTGACTCTCCGTATATGAACTCATTGAGTTCGATTAGTAGACTTATTTTTGGAGCTGGGTTGCCTGATTTTAGTAATATTACTGTGTACGATTATATTGCTCAACTAGTTGAATGGTGTGGCTGAGTAATGCCGTGTCACCACTGGCACCATGACCGGAATAACCAGGTTAATGTTAGGGAACTGTTGACTTATTTTATTGATCGTTGTCGGCCATGCCTGCATATCGGCCTCGCCAATATAGCCCATGGTTTTTGAATCGAGTGATTTGATTAAACAACCGCCGAATAGCATTTGCTGTTTGGGCAACCAAACAACCAAGTTATCTTTGGTATGCCCTGCACCGAGATCATATATCTCAATAAGATCAGACTTTATAGTATAACGACTACCTTTAAAGGCCATGCTTGCTTGAGGTTTATTATTAACGGCTAAAATATCTTGGGTACGGTCAGATACAATGGTTTGTACCCCATGATTATTTAAATAACCTATGCCACCGGCGCGATCTTGATGTGAATGGGTCGAAATACTAGAGACTGGAGTGAAACCTTGCTGTGTTATCCATTGAAGTAACAGCGCTGTATCGCTGTCTGTCCATGGTGTATCTATGATGTAAGCTTGTTTATCTTGCACGACCACAAGCCCATTGGCTTCAACTAAGCCAAAGTCTGTGACTGTTAAATATGAATGATGCAGATAAACGCCATCAGCTATTTTTGCAATGACAAACTCACCTTGTTGGCTGGTGCTGCCCGATCTAGTTTGGGTCACCGTTTCCGTATGAGCCTGGTTTTGGGGAGATATTAATAAACTCATTAAACACAAACTGGTCAAACTGATTTTTAAGCCGTTATTCATACATTTTCCAAGATAATATCTGATGTTGGTTGAGCATCATATAGTGCACAACTGTCTGCTCTTAAAGAGGTGGTTATGGCATGTTACAACGGTTTTTTGACATCAATGGCTTGATGAACAGAAAATAATGCCTGTACATTGACCTTGGCTTTAATTTTAGCAGCCAACAAATAAATGCCAGCCAATTTACGGTGTATAAAAATAGCATCCATTGGTGGTGTGTGCCATTCATCTTGTTGGGTGCTCATTACTTTAGCTGCATCGGTAATTTTTTTTGCTAATTGGCTTTGGGCAAAATCATATTCGCCATTGCATCTTAACGGTTCGCACGCCTGATGAAAAATATCGACAATAAGTGCTTGTTGCTCAGCTGAAATGTTGTCTTGGAAGAAACCGATTTGTGATGCTGCGGTGGTGATTAATTCTAAATCACTGGTCATGGCGCCCTGCATCAGTAATTTATAACCCTCTGATAAGGCGTTTGATATTGGTCGGGTGGCACCAAAATCAAGTAATATTATGCAGTCTGTGTCTGCTTGATACTGAAAATTACCAAAATTAGCATCGGTTTGAATAAGCTTAAAGGTAAATAACTCATCAAGAAATAACTGCAATAATCTGCTGGCCACACTGTCCCGTGTGTGTTGATCTAACGAGGCGATAGATTCTATAGGTAGGCCTTCAATAAACTCCATACATAAAATACTATCGTTGCTCAGTGCGGGATAAATTTTTGGCACAATAAAATAGTTTTGGTGTTTAACCCATTGCTGATATTGCGTTAACAAGGCTGCTTCGTGAAGGTAATCTGCTTCATGATGTAGTTGCTGTTTAGCGTGCGACAGTAGCTCGTCAAGTTTGACGTTGTTTGGCACTAAGCCTGACATTTTTAATAATGAAGCCACATTATCAATGTCGCTATCAATGCTGTCTTTAATACCAGGATATTGAATTTTTACCGCCAGCTTTTCTCCTGTGGCTAGATAAGCAAGATGAACTTGGCCGATTGATGCTGCCGCAAAAGGGCGTAATTCAAATTGACCAAAAGCATCTAGCCAATTCTCTCCCCAGTGGGATTTTAATACGCCGAGAAGCTGTTTATGGGGCATGTAATTGGCGTCAGAACGTAACTTGGCCAGCACGTCAGTTAACTCGGACGGCAGTAGTTCACCCGCATCCATTGACAGCATTTGGCCCACTTTCATGGCCGCGCCACGTAATTGGGCAAGTTTATCTGCAATATGACCAATATTAGTTGGGGTCATAATCAGTTTTTTCAGCTGCGGCGATTGGCCCTGGCTGTACTGTTTAACCCCTTCTTTAATCATGTTGCCAGCTAACCGGGTGGCTAACCCTCCAAATGCTGAAAAACGTGCGACTCTGCTGCTTGGCACTTTAGTGGCTTTTTGAGTATCAGATGGCTTGTTCATATTAGGCTTAAATCGACGACCAGTAATCAAAGATAATTAAATGATACGTCAATAAAGTGGTTAAGATCATTTAATCAATTTTAATAAAGCTCTAAATCTATCGCCTTCAGCTTGATGTTGTAATTCAAACAGTAATGACTCTACATTGGTTAGCTGCGCACCCAGATTAAGCATCATTTGAATACCCAGCACTTTGTTATCCGTTGAGCGTGAAGACATTGCATCGGCGACAACATGGACATCAAAGTCATTTAGCAGTAAATCTTTGCAAGTTTGATAAACACAAACATGGGCTTCAATACCGCATAAAATAACCTGTTTACGGCCTGTTTGGGTAAGTAAAGTTTGTACTTGTTTTGATTGCCAGCCACTGAAATGTTGCTTTGCAATAGGTTGGCATAGGGGAGATAACAATTCAGCTAATTCCGGTGAGGTAGTGCCGAGTTTATCGGGTAGTTGTTCTAACCAAATAATAGGCATATCAAAAAGAATAGTGCCTTTAATTAATGTGCTTAAGCGATGATGTAATAGTTCCGAGTCTTGCATCACTTGCGCAAGTTTTCCTTGAACATCAACGACCATGAGTACGCAATCAGTTGGATTTATCATAATTTAGCCCAATTAAGTGTAAGTGATAAGAGTAAGATAACGATAAGATAGGTACCTAAGCACGATATTTTATTATGATAGTAGATTGTTTTTTACACCAGTTTCCAATAGGGCCTTAGTCTATAGTGGTTGAAATATTAAAGGATGTGAATCTATGAGCAAAAGGATTGTAGTGTGCGCCGACGGTACCTGGAATCGGCCTGAGCTTGATGTTGAACAAGATCATGCCACTAATGTGCTTAAATTTTCCCGTGCCATTGACCCGATAGCCAGTGACGGCAAGCCACAACAGGTATTTTATGATTGGGGCATTGGCTCTTACCATGACGTGTTAATTGGCGGCGCTACTGGCCGAGGGTTACATAAAAACATTGTCGATGGTTATCGGTATATTGTCCAAAACTACTCTCCAGGAGATGAGATTTGGTTATTTGGTTTTAGTCGTGGTGCTTACACGGTTCGCTGTTTATCGGGGTTGATCAATAATTGCGGCATAATCAAACGGCCAGATGCTAAGTATATTCAAAAAGCGTTTGATCATTATAAAACCCAAGATGATAAATATGCGCCAGACGGTATTAAGTCTGTCGAGTTTAGACATCAGTATTCTTACCCAACACGTGATGTCGCTTTTGTGGGAGTTTGGGATACTGTTGGTGCTATGGGGATCCCTTTTTCATTTTTGGGGCTCTTTGAAGATAAAGATGAATTTTATGACACCAAAATTGGTGGCAATGTCAAAGTGGCTCGACATGCATTAGCAATCGATGAACATCGAGAAGATTTTACCCCAACGATTTGGTCATCAAAGGACAGTGTTGATATTGAGCAGGTTTGGTTTGCGGGGGCGCACAGTAATGTGGGGGGCAGTTATCCTGCCGATGACGATGGCACTCGACTATCAGATATTCCATTGCAATGGATGATGCAACAAGCACAGCAAAATGGGCTGAGTATTGAAAATCATTTACTCAATGGTGTCGTGCTTAACCCGCTGGCCAAGTTGGTTAATTCCAGACGCAAGTTTTATCGATTAAAGACAAAAGCATTGCGGGTGATTCAAGGTGTTGGTGCAACACAAATTCATCCATCAGTTAAGGAGCGCTGGCAACAAGATGACAGTTATCGTCCTGAAAACCTGCTTGAATATGCCAAGTTGCATGCTTGGTAATAAAGCTTAATAACTATGATTAATAACTGTGATTAATAACTGTGATTAATAACCATCAATACTAATAACGATGACTAGCCACTGTCGCCTAAGCAAAATTAATTAACAATGAGCATTTCACTGGAAAGGACACACGTTTGCCAAACTTTATACTTAATCGCTTTTTTTCGTTCACTATGATTGCAGCAGCCTTAGTGACCGTATCATTTACTACGCTTGTACAAACAGCGGAGGCAGATACTCAAGCTAATGCTCAAATAAATGCCCACGCTACTAGTGCAAAACGTATTGTAGCTTTGTCTCCCCACGGCGTTGAAATGCTGTATGCCATAGGTGCTGGTGACAGAATTGTTGCGACGACAGATTATGCCGACTACCCTGAATCAGCAAAGTTTATCCCGCGTATTGGTGGCTATTATGGTATTCAAATAGAGCGAATTATTGAGCTTAATCCTGATTTGGTGGTCGTTTGGGCAAGTGGTAATAAACTAGAGGATATTAATCAAATTAAGCAGCTGGGTTTTACAGTGTTTAATAGTGATCCTAAATCTTTAGATGATGTAGCGACAGAGATTGAGCAATTAGGGCTAGTCACTGGTCAAACACAACAAGCTCAACAAGTGGCAGCTGATTACCGCCAGCAGTTAGCTGACATTCGTCAACAACATAAACTTAAAACTGAGGTTAAGGTTTTTTATCAGTTGTGGTCGACTCCGTTAATGACAGTGTCTAAGGGAAGTTGGATTCAACATATTATTGAGGCATGTAATGGGACCAATGTATTTTATAATGCTGCCAGTGAGTATCCGCAAATTAGTATTGAGAATGTATTATTAACCGATGCTGAAGTGATTTTACAAAGCCTGGATGAAGGAAATGTCATGGGGGTCAATTGGTCACAGTGGCCAGAATTACCAGCGGTTAAAAACAAGCATATTTATCAATTGGATGCTGATGTTTTACATCGGGCATCACCGCGAGCGATTGAAGGTGTTAAGTTGGTATGTGACACCTTAGATAAGGCACGTAACCTTTTAGCTCATGACTGATTTTATCAGTCTATCAATCATGTTGTGTTAGCATTAGAAAACAAGAGCTGCGTTTGCAGCCCTTGTTTTTATTGCATTTGAAGTGTGACGGTATTTTTTATTAATCTTTTACATTCAAACTCACGTTAACATTGAGCGATTAATATCTCAGGTTAACATTGAGCGATTATAAATATTCAACCTCCAGCGAAATAAGCATGGCATCGTTATCCTCAGTGGTGAACTCAGCTCTAATCTCATAATCATTGTTGGTCACTGTCATTTTTTCTAACCAGAATGTCGCACTGCTTGCATACTTGTCCATCATGGCTTGTTTGGTTTCAGGTATATTCATTTGCTTTAAAAAATGCATAAAGTCTTCATCCGACTCAACCGGATAATTAATACTTTCTGATAATTTTACCTGCTTGATCATATTGTCTACGTGTTTTACCTGGATGTGTTTAGATAACACTTCCCAGCTGCCATCATCTGAGTAATTGATCACGTTAGGTACATAGTGAGTCACTAAGTCTTGTATTTTTAATGGTTTAGGTTTAGATACTGGGACAAGTAAATTATTTAACAAGTTGCTATCAATATCAGAATACTGAATTTGATTTTCATCTCTATCGTACTGGCGCGAATAAAAGGTGAAGCCACTTAACAGCAAATCTGGTTCATTACCGTTGTATGAGGAAAACTCTGAGAAATCTAACTTCAATAAATTGTTTTGGTTTGAAACAGTATACTCTGCCTTCGATTTCTGCTTCAGATAATTGAGCTTTGCACGGACATTAGGCACATCGTCTCGGAAACCGGCTTTATCATCAATCAGCCAATTATTATCAAAGTCTTCATTATATAAAATAAAATTCTTACCAGTGTAATTAAGCAATGAATGTTCTTTATAAGTAATTTTTTGTACTTTGTCATTTTCAATAATAAGCCATAAATCACGGCCATATAACCATGCTGTGGTATCTTCGCTAAGAGTAAACACAGCACTTGCTGGTCCAAGAATATTCAGTACATATTCAGTTGAGTTATTAATGTTAATGCCATAAGCGCCCGATAAGGTTATATTTGTTGAAATCTTACCCGCTTTATTTGCTTTGGCGGCAAGTTTTGCCAGTTCTAATTGTGTCATCAGTGCTGGGGTAAAGTTTTTTGCTGACGTACCCGCTCTGGCGGTATTGGCTGTTCGTGTTACTACTGGCACAGCTTGTACAGGCTCGACACTCGCACTCGCAATGGCAATTTCAGGTTCAGGGATTGTAATTGATGTAACGGCTTTTTTTTGCGATGGGGTGACAGAGCGCTCAAAAGTAATGGGTCTGCGACTCAGTTGGTTATATGCGGTGCTCATTGATGACAAACTGTCATTATCATCACAAAAGTCGATTAGATCAGCGGTAATGATCAACTTATTGGTTTGAATAAGGTTAGTAATAATAATGGCATCGACTCGCTTTTCTTTTGCTTTTTCTCTGATCAGTTGAAAACTACTTGCTATGAGTTTGTTATTTGCGCTGCCAGTGAGTTTTTTTTCAACATATATACCATCAACAATGATAGGCGCACATGAAGGTAAAAAATTAAGGATCGGAGGAAGTGATTTAGCTGAAACAGGTAGGCTTAACATAAGCAGCATTAATACTAACAGTTTGTTCATTGTCTGACACATCCTTTTGGTTTTGCTTGAATTTATGCTAATTATTGTTAAATTATGCTCTGTTTAATTGGCATTACTAGCGCTTGCTCATCCGTACTTTAGTAGTATGTATTGACTAATAATTGAGTAGCGGCTCTAATTTAACAAGTATTTAACAACCATGTCAAAGGTGGATTGCGAATTTTGTTACAAAAAAGATCATATTTCGCCAGTTTGCTATATTTATGCTGCATTTTATCCATTCGCTTTCCCTCATCTAGGCTAACCTGATATTCTTATTTCATTATTGATTGATAGACAGTGAACATGGACAAATCGGCTTTTCTCGATGCAATGAACATCACCCGTTGGCGTAGCGCTGACAAACCCGGTAAACCTTTCTTGGTATTACACGATGTAGATGCAGATTTATCTGAACAACAGTTTATTGAAAACGTGCTGGCGCAATTAGGTATCACCCCAGACCAATGTGATTTTGATTGCGAAGTGATTAAAGGTCCGCAGGTTGTTTGGGATATGCGCAAAGTAAAAAGACGTCCACGGGTAGCATGGTTAGTCACTGCACCATTGGAAGATGTGGTTCAAAGTGTGGCTGAAAAACGTCAGTTGTGGCAGCAAATTTGTTTACAGCGTGAGAAAACCGCTTAATGTAATCGTGCTTATATTTATCCAGTATTTCTACTTCCTGCTTACTTCCATTTTATTATTATTTTCAATTTAGGCTTAATCATGTCATCTGCTACTTCATTCCAATTACGCGCACTATCTTTGAGTGATGCTCAAGCCATGTTTGTTATTGAATCTAGCGCCTATAGTCATCCCTTGAGTCTAGCTAACTTGCAAGATTGCTTTGGTTATTTATATCGAGTCGAAGGGCTGTTTGACGGCGATCAATTACTGGGGTTTAGTATTGTCCAGCAGGTGATTGATGAAGTGACTTTAATAGATATTTGCGTTAATCCAGCCGTGCAAGGTAAAGGGCTAGGTAAGCGCTTATTAACCTCATTAGTTGCACAGGCAAAGGCATTAAATGCAGTGGTGGTTATGCTAGAAGTTCGTCAATCTAACATGGGCGCGATTGGGTTATATGAAAAAGCAGGTTTTGTTGAAAGCGGTCGCCGCAAGGGATATTACTCAACCGATGATGGGCATGAAGATGCGATTTTGATGGATTTAGCCTTGGGTTAATTAACCTAGATATCGATAGCCACATTCGGGTTAATACCCGATATTGAATTTCTTATATTCTTCGCATGTGATATTTTGTGTTAATTCATTCTGTTATTTGAGATTAAATCGAAGAAAAATCATCTACATAGTGAATGTAGGATGATATAAATTGTGATTGAGCTGTAACCAAACTCAAGTAATAGATGATTTACGCATAAAAAAACGGCGCGATAAGCGCCGTTTCTGTTCAAACTTTAAAATTAAGAAGTTACTTCACTTCTTTACCCTGAGCTTGTAAGTCTGCATGGTAGCTTGAACGAACAAGCGGGCCACATGCTGCATGGGTAAAGCCAAGTTTGTCAGCTAATGCCTTAAGCTCGTCAAACTCTGCTGGTGGCACGTAACGTTCAACCGGTAAGTGGAACTTACTTGGTTGTAAGTATTGGCCTAAAGTCAGCATTTCAACCTTGTGGGCACGTAAGTCATGCAGTACTTCTGCGATCTCTTCGTTAGTTTCACCTAAGCCCATCATCAAACCTGACTTTGTTGGTACATCAGGGTGACGTTCTTTAAATTTTCTCAATAGATCTAATGACCATTGATAGTTAGCACCTGGACGCGCTTTACGATAATGCTTAGGCGCTGTTTCTAAATTGTGGTTGAACACATCAGGTGGCTCTGTGGCTAAAATTTCTAATGCCGCATCAATACGACCACGGAAATCTGGCACTAAAATTTCGATCTTAATTTCAGGATTTAGAACACGAATTTCACGTATACAGTCAGCAAAATGTTGGGCGCCGCCATCACGTAAGTCATCACGATCCACCGAGGTGATAACCACATATTTAAGCTTCATATCGGCAATGGTTTGTGCCAGCTTTTTAGGCTCTTCAGCATCAGCGGCTAATGGACGACCATGGGCAACGTCACAAAACGGGCAACGGCGAGTACAGATTGCGCCAAGGATCATAAAGGTGGCTGTACCGTGGTTAAAACATTCCGCTAGGTTAGGGCACGATGCCTCTTCACAAACAGAATGTAAGCCATTCTTACGCAGCGCCGCTTTAATTTCTAAAATACGCGTATTAGATGAAGGTAGCTTTACCCGCAACCAATCTGGCTTGCGCAGCATGGTTTCGCGCTCTGAGGGTACAATTTTAATAGGAATGCGTGCAACTTTATCGGCGTCACGTAATTTAACTCCCGGTTGTAATCTTTCAGGCCTATTCATTATTCTGCTAATCCTTGATGATGCACAAGTTGTTGGTAGCCCATAACTTGGCTAAATGTTTGAATGAGTTTATCGCCAGCTTCAAGTACGGTTTGTGGGCCGCCGAGCGCTTTGCATTGCACCATTTCAAGACCGGCATAACCACAGGGGTTAATACGCTGAAATGGACCTAAGTCCATGTCGACGTTTAACGCTAAGCCGTGGAATGAACAGCCTTTTCGAATGCGTAAGCCTAATGAGGCTAGTTTGCGTTCTTGTACATATACGCCAGGGGCATCGGCTTTTGCGTAAGCTTGTACACCATAGGGCGCTAACATATCCACTATGCTTTGCTCTATGTTGTTAACCAGTTGCCTGACGCCCATTTTATTACGTTTTATGTCGATAAGCGGATAAACCACTAGCTGCCCAGGGCCATGATAGGTGACTTGACCACCACGGTCTACTTGGATTACCAGGATATCGCCAGGATTTAGAATATGCTCACTTTTACCCGCTTGACCTTGGGTAAAAACAGGTTGATGCTCGACAACCCATAGTTCATCTTGGCTATCACTGTCACGGGTGTCAGTGTATTCCTGCATGGCGTGCCATACGGATTGATAGTCTTGCATACCAAGATGGCGAATGTGCAATGTTGATGCTGGCAAGGGCAACGTCTCCCCAAAAGTTGGACCGGTCACGCGTATGTTCAACGTGCTTAAAAACAATCCTGAGTATTATACTCAAGTTTTACACGTATAAAGAACTCATTTAACAATTAGAGTACGCGTTTTACGCCCTCAATAGCGGCAAGATCAATATACGCTTTTTCAATATGCTCTTTGCTGGTGACGGTAATGCGGATCGTAATCGAATAATAACTGCCTTTGCTTGATGCTTTAACGGTTGGCACATAATCACCAGGGGCGAGTTGTTGGGCTACAGCGACGACGCGATCGGCCAAGGTGTCATCAGCATCGCCAATAACTTTAAATGGACATGCATTAGGGAACGTCATTACTTCATCAAAAGTGGTGTTTAGCATCGGATTACTCATTGGTGATTGTTACACTAAATATGGTGGTGATTATACCTGATTCAAGGCTTAGATAACTTGAAAAAATAAAGCCGCTGTTAAAGCGGCTTTAATTAATTGATTTCAGTATAATTATTATTGATTATTCAAACCAGCTAGCAAACATTTGTTTGAAGTAGTCCATCAATTTACTGATCCAGCTACCTTCTTCAACGGTATTTAATGTCACTAAAGGATATTGAGCAATGTCTTTTCCATCTAGTTGAAAGAATACTCGACCAACAGTTTCACCTTTTGCAAGTGGTGCACTTAATGGCTTAGTTAGCTCAAAGTTAGCTTGTAAGTCTTTGGCTTTACCACGATTGATAGTGATAGGGGTGTCTGTCATTACACCTAGGTCAACATTATCGACATCACCATACCAGATTTTTTGGCTAACAAAGGTGTCACCCGCTTTATACGGTGTGATGGTTTCAAAAAAGCGGAAACCATAGTTAAGTAACTTTTTGCTTTCAGCTTTACGGGCTGACTCACTGCTAGTACCTAACACGACAGTGATTAAACGCATGCCATCGTCACTGGTAGCTGATGAGACTAAGTTATAACCCGCACCAGATGTATGCCCTGTTTTAATGCCATCTACTTTTAAACTGTTATCCCACAGCAGCCCATTACGGTTGTACTGTTTGATACCATTAAAGGTAAAAGATTTTTCTGAATAGACACGATATTCTTCAGGCACATCACGAATAAGTGCCGCCCCTAAAATGGCCATATCGTATGCGGTCGTTTTATGGTTGTCTGAGTCTAAACCGTGAGAGTTTTCAAAGTAGCTGTCATTCATGCCTAACTGCTTTGCCCATGAGTTCATTAAATCAACAAAGGCACCTTCTGTGCCAGCAATATGTTCAGCCATGGCCACACATGCATCATTACCTGATTGAATAACAATACCGCGATTTAAATCAGCCACCTTTACGGTTTTACCGACTTCAATAAACATTTTTGATGAATCAGGGAAGTTTTTTGACCAGGCATTCTTGGTGATAAGCACATCATCATCCATTGAAATGTTGCCCACTTTTACTTCATGGCCAATCACATAGCTGGTCAACATTTTGGTTAAACTTGCAGGATTTAAGCTGTCGTAAGCATTTTGTTCCGCGATCACTCGGCCTGAATAATAATCCATCAATACATAAGCTTTTGCCGCAACACTAGGTGCGTCAGGCGTTACCATTGGAGCACGATTCGGTGTTGGGCGTGCATCTGGCTGCGGTGTGTTGGCAGAAGAAGTAAACGACACAAAAGAAAGTAGCAGTGCAGTTGCAATTGGGGCTTTGGCAATATTTATCATGAAATTAGCTGGTCTCTATTAATTCGAAGAAAAGACAATAAAAAAGATTATAACATTAGTCGTGCCACTATTAGTCAACCAAATTGCATTAAGGTTCCTTAATCGAGCAAATTTAAGGAACAATAAAGCTTTGTGGGTAACCTTGGTTATGTAAGCTATCTAATAATTTATTGGTTAAGTAAATTTTACCAATTGGGCCTAATTGAACTCGATGTAAGCCATTACTTGACACTATCCGAGACGAAACACCGTATTTATTTTCGAGCTCTTTTGCTAGGGCATTCACACGTAGCTTATCTTGAGATGCGGCAACTTGAATATAATGAACTTCGTTACTGGTAGCCTCAGAGATGCCTCGCTGATCGTTTGATTCTATGTAAATCACTTCGATTTTTACTTTGGCGGTGCCTTTTGCCAACATATCTAGGTGATAAGCTCCAGCATAGGACAAATCAATCACGCGCCCATTATGGAATGGTCCGCGATCATTAACCCTCACAATAATTTGTTTATTATTTTCAAGGTTAGTCACTTTCACGTAACTTGGCAGCGGTAAATTTTTATGCGCGGCTGACATGGTATACATATCATAGGTTTCACCATTTGAGGTTAAGTGGCCATGAAACTTAGCCCCATACCATGATGCATGACCTGTTTCGGAAAAGCCTTTACCTGTTGGTAGCACCTTATAGCTTTTGCCTAAAACAGTGTAATTACGATTGCCTTGGCGAGTATAGGCTTCGTATTTTGGCACCGCATTTTTAACTTTACTGACATCTGGCGCATCATCAGGATAACGGTCATCGGCCATCTGATAGCGACCTGATTGACTACTTCCTGAGCTGGCTTTTTTATTACCATCTGAACTTGATGTACATGCTGTCATAAGTAATAACAACATCATGCTGGTGAAGGGTAAATAAAGATTATTTTGCATTGTATTGAGCTTTTAATTGTTCGCTGAATTGGTAAACCGCCATAGCATATAGCGGGCTGCGATTATATCGGGTGATAACATAAAAGTTTTTAAGCCCCAACCAGTATTCATCAGCTTCAGGTTGTTCTAATTTTACTAATAGCGCCTGCTGAGACACATCAATATCCTGCGGCGTTGCTAAACTTAATGTCGGATCTAAAATATCTGATGCTTGGTAATGTAATTTCTCTGCGGTCCATACTTTAGCTTTGGGGGCTTTATCAGAGGTATGATTTAGCGGCAATGCTACAGGCTCGCCTCGTTGCCAGCCGTGCTGATGAAAATAATTTGCTACGCTACCAATAGCGTCGGCTTTACTGGTCAGTAAGTCTCGACGGCCATCACCACTGAAGTCGACTGAGTAATGACGATAGCTTGATGGAATAAATTGACCAAACCCCATAGCGCCTGCATATGAGCCTTTTAAGCTGGCATTATCGAGTTTTTCTTCCTTGATGAGTGACATCAAGTTACCGTATTCACTTCTAAAAAAAGTGGCTCTTGGAGGATAGTAAAAACCTAAGGTGTACAGCGCATCTTGCACACGATAGTTACCCATGTAACCACCGTAAAATGTTTCAATACCTATGATGGCGACAATGATTTGCGGGTCAACATTAAATTTATCCGCCGCTTTTGCTATGGTTGTGGCATTTTCATGCCAAAACTCTAGGCCTTTGGCCAAGCGTTTTTCGGTAAGAAAAATAGGGTAATACTGGTGCCAAGGTTTGGCTTCCCAAGGTTTGGTTATGGCATCAATTACTTCCTGGGTATAAGTCGATTCCTTTAAAAATGCTTCAACTTCTTGCTGGCTAAAACCTTGTTTAATTTGTTGTGCCATAAACTGTTTTTTTAAGGCATCGACATCTGTCGCCGCAGAGGCTATACCAATATGAGCCGATACCATCAAGGTAATCGCACTAAACAAACGGGTAGATAATTTCATAACACCTTCCTATCGATCAATAAATCGTCTATGAGTTTGAATACTCATTAAAATGCCAAAGCCTGTCATGAGTGTCATCATTGATGTACCGCCATAGCTAACTAGCGGTAAAGGCACGCCAACGACAGGTAGAATACCTGAAACCATGCCGATGTTAACAAAGATGTATACAAAGAAGGTGAGTGTAATACTGCCGGCCAATAAACGTGCGAAACTGGTTTGTGCTCGCGAGGCGATGACTAAACCTCGGCCAATAATGAACAGATAAATAGTTAATAGCAATAAACTGCCCATTAAGCCAAATTCTTCACCTATGACACCAAAGATAAAGTCGGTGTGCCGTTCAGGTAAAAACTCCAACTGAGACTGAGAGCCATTTAGCCAACCTTTACCCCAAAAACCACCTGAGCCAATGGCAATTTTAGATTGAATAATATGATAGCCTGCACCTAAAGGATCTTTCTCCAGGTCGAATAAGGTTAATACTCGGGTACGCTGGTAATCGTGCATTAAAAAGAACCATAAAATAGGCAAAAATATGAGTCCAGCTAGTACAATTGCGCCAACAATTAACCAACTCATACCCGATAAAAACAGCACAAACACTCCAGATGCGGCCACTAAAATTGAAGTGCCTAGATCCGGTTGTTTAGCGATAAGTAACGTTGGAATTAATAGGATTATTGCACCACCAGCAAGGTGGCGTTTTTTAGGCGGTAATGGAAATTTACTGATATACCACGCCATGGTGATGGGGAAGGCGAGTTTAATCAATTCTGAAGGTTGAAACTCTACAAAACCGAGATTTAACCAGCGCTGCGCACCTTTGTTAATGGTGCCAAAAAACTCCACCCCTAACAATAAAATAATACCCGCAACATAAATAGGTAATGCCCAGCGTTTTAATGCTTCGGGATTAATTTGGGCCATAGTAAGCATGATGATTAAAGATAACCCCATTCGCAGTAACTGGCGTTCCATCATTGCCATACTTTCACCGCTGGCTGAGTAAATGATGAATAATCCAAAAGCCATTAATATCATTAATCCTGATAATAGCGGCAAATCAATATGCAGCTTTTGCCAAATATTTTTTTATGGTGGTGACCGTGACTACGATGGCTATTCATGTGGTTGCTCTGTTATAGGCGGTGTGACCTTATCTGTGAGTTTGCCATTGGTTACTGTCCATTCATCCCTAAGAATATATTCGTCCAGTAAGGCGCGTGCTAGTGGTCCTGCATTCGCGCCACCCCAACCGGCATTTTCTAGCACAACGGCTAAGGCGATGCGCGGATTCTCATAGGGGGCATAGGCAACAATTAAGGCGTTGTCGCGTAAATGTTCTGCAATAGTGTCAGCATTATATTTTTCATCTTTGCCGACCGAGAACACTTGAGCTGTGCCTGTTTTCATTGCAGCGGTATAGGTCGCATCGGTGAAACGGGATTTATCGGCGGTTTGACGCATGGCTTCGTTAATAATATCCCAGTTTCTCGGGTTTTTAAGTTCAATCGGTGGTAGCTCATCAATTGGTGCATCAATTGTGACCTTGTCATCCTTAAACGTTTTCAATAAATGCGGGGTAAAGCGACGGCCTTTGTTGGCCAAAATTGCAGTAGAACTCGCGAGTTGTAATGGGGTGCTGGTCCAATATCCTTGACCAATGCCAACTGAAATAGTGTCGCCAATATACCAAGCTTGGTTGTATCGTAAGCGTTTCCAATCACGGGATGGCATAATGCCACCGACTTCTTCATATATGTCGATATTGGTTCGTTCACCGAAACCAAATTGCGCCATGAACGAAGCCATTTTATCTATGCCGACTTTATAAACCAGGTCGTAGAAAAAGATATCGCATGAGTCAACAATTGCATGATAAACATCAACCCACCCATGACCCCATTTTTTCCAATCTCGCCATTTGCGTTCAACCCCTGGAATTTGCCAAAAGCCTGGATCCCACACGCGTGTTTTGTCATTAATAGCACGTTCTTCTAGGCCCAGTAGGGCAACTAATGGCTTTATGGTAGAGGCTGGAGAATATTGTCCCTGGGTGGAACGGTTAATTAATGGCCTAGATTTGTCATTCAGTAAGTCACTGTAGGCTTTACTACTAATGCCATGGACAAATAGATTTGCATCATAACTTGGACTAGACACCATGGCTAAAATTCCACCATTTTGAGGGTCGATGGCGACCACAGAACCGCGTCTACCGGCGAGTAGCTCCATGGCTTTTTGTTGCAGCTTTAAATCAAGAGTAAGATAAATATCTTGCCCCAGGAGTAGGTGGCGTGACTCGTAAAGTGCGAATAACACGGCCGCGATTATTCACTTCTTCTTCTAAATGCCCTGGTAGTCCATGGAGTAAACTCTCATAGAATTTTTCGATACCTTGTTTACCGATATCTTTTGTAGCCGCATAATTTTTCCAGCTATTACTTTTCTCTAATAGTGCTTTATCACTGGTATTAATTCTACCAACATAGCCAAGTACATGTGTCATTAGACTATTGTAGGGGTAGTTGCGTTTTAACTGGCTTCAACATAAATACCAGGAAACCTGTGTTGGTTAACTGAAAAGGTCGCCACTTGTTCTTCAGTTAATTTTCCTTTAATCGTTAATGGCTTAAAACGACGATGAAACTTAAGGGTTTCTTTAATTTGTTCTCGCTCATCTTGGGATATTTCAATAACAGTATTGAGTTGATCAAAAGTGGCATCAAGATCGTCAATTCGCTCTGGGATCATTTCTAAAGAGTGATAAGGTTGGTTTTCTGCGAGTAACTGACCGTGTCGGTCAAAAATAAGTCCGCGACTGGGTGCGGTGGGGACGACTCTAATACGGTTGTCGTTGGAGCGGGTTTCATAATCTTTGTAAGAAACCACCTGCAATTGGTACAGATTAAAAAATATTATACTCAGTAATATGAACACGCAAAAAAAGTGAATAATGCACGGCGTTTGAATAACGAAGCCTCGGCGGCATGGTCATGCATTGTGATGCGCTTCTTTGGCGGCACTTAAGTCTCCAGCGTGTAAATAGCGAAAAGGTTAGCGTCGCTTTTATGGTGTTGTGGTGTCAACAACCATGAATGTCTTTTAATGAACTCACGCCTTATTACTCGCGGTGATAAGGGTGGTTATTATTGATGCTCCAGGCGCGATAAAGGCTTTCACCAATTAAGATACGCACAAGTGGATGCGGTAATGTTAGGGCTGACAAACACCAGCTTTGATCTGCAGCAGCTTTGCAGGCTGGGGCAAGTCCTTCTGGCCCACCAATCAATAAACTTACATCTCGCCCATCTAATTGCCACTTGGTCATTTGTTCAGCTAAATCGGGCGTGGTCCAATTTTTACCGGGCAAATCTAAGCTCACAATATGATTGCCTTTTGCAACAGCGGCGAGCATAGCCTCACCTTCTTTTTGCAAAATTCGAGCGATATCAGCATTCTTACCCCGTTTACCCGCAGTGATTTCGACTAATTCTAGCGGCATATCCCGAGGGAATCGGCGCTGGTATTCTTCAAAACCTCGGGTAACCCAGTCGGGCATTTTCGTGCCTACGGCAATCAGTTGTAACTTCATTAGGCGTTATTGTTCGACCACAATTTTTCAAGCTCGTAGTATTCACGAGTTTGTTCTTGCATCACATGAACAATCACTTCACCTAAGTCTACTAAGACCCATTCGCTGCTGTCTCGGCCTTCAACACCAAGAGGTTGCATGCCAGCTTTTTTGGCTTCAACCACAAGATGTTCACCAATAGAGCGAACGTGTGTTTTAGATGTACCCGTACAAATCACCATGGTATCAGTGATAGTCGATTGTTTTTGAACATCTAATACAACAATATTTTTTGCTTTTAAGTCACCGATTTTATCGACAACGAAATCTTTCAGTTCGGTGCTTTGCACGCGAATTACCTCACTAGTCAAAATTAACGGGGCATTATACTCAATTTCATCCCACGGAAGCAATTAAGCAAAGGTGTTTATGCTGATCCATATTGCAATGAAGGCAATAAAAAACGGCTTTGATACGATTTAAATTGGTTTTGATCTGGCTTGAGCTTTGGATAACTAGGCAAGATATAATTTATGCTGCTGAATATAATTGAGGGTGGTAGGGGCAATAAGTTCATCTACCGACTCATTGTTTAGCAGTTTATGACGCACAGCGGTTGAAGAAATATTCTGCAAAGCGATAGGCACAGGGATGATAGCACCGTGTGTCAGTGGTGCCTGATGAGATGCTAACTGCTGTACATAATCGACATGGTTAATTGATTTTTCATCAAGCACTTGTTGCATTGAATGTTCAGCATCAAGCTGCCAGCCTGAACGTTGGCATAATACAATATGGCAATGACTAAACAATGTTTGCCAAAGATGCCAGCTAGGTAAGTGCAAAAATGAATCCATTCCCATAATAAAATAAAACTGATGCTGCGGGTAAGTGTGCTGTAAGTTTTGCAGGCTTACCACTGTATATGAAGGGCTATCGCGGTTAATTTCAATGTCACAGACTTCAAGATCAGTGAACTGTTGGCAAACATCTTCTACCATGGCAAGCCTGTGTTGGCTGCTAACGTTGGTCATTTGCTTATGGGGCGGAATATGATTTGGCATCAACCACACTTTATCCAAATGTAATAGCTGCTTCACTTCTAACGCTGGGCGAATATGGCCGAAATGGATAGGGTCGAAAGTGCCACCTAAAATACCTATTCGCATATTTAATCCTAGGACTAGTTTAATTCAATATGGGCTAAACGGTTGTGCGCGCGCGGGTCAAACAGAATGCACAAATGACTCATCCCTACCCAATCTTCAATACCATGTTGCTTAAGGTTAAGCTCTAATGTGGATGCGAAACCAAGCATATGTTCAATATGATGTAACTCTAAACGCGTTAACGCTGCTTGATAAAGGGGTTTGCGCTTATCCCAAATGCGATACTGTCCCCATAACTTGCTGAGCTGTTCGCCTTGTAGTTGGGCTAATTTTAAATTGAGTAATAGGGTGATCTCTTTAAAAATTGCCCACATTAAAATAGGCATAGCAGTACCTTCACCTTGCAACTGCGCCAACATATGTTGGGCTTGTTTTTGATGATTACTCAAAATGGCGTCGGTAAGCTGGAACACACTAAAACGTGATTGGTCTTCAAAATAGTCTGTCAGTTGCTCAGGGGTAATATTGTCATTTGGGCTGACCAGCTGCAAAATTTGCATCGCTTGTTCTGCGGCAAGTAAATTACCTTCAAATAAATTGAACATCATTGCTTTAGCATCATGATGAATAGTTAACTTATGCTGCGAAATGCGATTGTCTAACCAGCGCTCAAATTGTTTACCTTCAGGCGTGGCACAAGGAATATATAATCCTTGGCTATCAAGTGATTTAAACCACTTACTGTTAGTTTGCTCAATGCCAGCCTTGGGGCCTTGAATGATCAATAGAATATCTGGATTTGGCTGTTGTAATAATAGTTGAAACGCATTGGCTCCGTCAGTACCAGGCTTACCATTAGGTAAATGAAGTTCGATAATTCGTCTGCTGGCAAACAAGCTCATAGATTGCCACTCTTGAATTAACTCGCCCCAGTTAAAGCCTGTTTCTTGGCTAAGTTGTACGCGCTCATCAAAGCCTTGTTTTTTGGCGGCGACAACGACTTGTCTTTTACTGTCTTCGAGCAACCATAAATCATCGCCAAATAATAAGCATACTTGGGGAAGTTTTTGCAGATGAGTTTTTAGCTGGTCTGGATAAACCCGCATTTATTCATTACCGATTGAAGCAAGTGTTTGAATAATGCTGTCGGCCGCTTGGGCACGCATCTCACGGGTTAATATTTCCATTTCGCGACTTTTAGCTAAGGCTGTTCGGGGATCGTCCTGGTAGTCTCGTCGCACTTCTGCTTGGAATTCTGTTGGTTCTTGCTCTGGTAACATCACGGTATAGTTGACTAAATAAATCAATTCGTATTCAGCTACATTGCCCGTAGGATAAAGGGAAAGGGTGGCGCGCTCTAATGAATCACTGACAAGTCTTAGTGTTGGTGTGCCTTCTGCTGCTGATACTAAGGTTACACGGTTTATACGGAGCCTGTCGCCCACGAGGCGAGTGAGTTCACTATATTGGTCACTACTGCTGAGATGTAATTGTTGTAATTCAAGCGGAATAGAGTAACTGCGCTGTAATTTAAAACCACAACCTGCGGTGGCAATTAGCACAAAAAAGAGTAACGCTAAGCTAATACGTTTTGCCAACATAAGTGTTATCGACATCCTTTATATCCATGAAAATCATGGCGGTGATAATAAATGCCCATCTTATGTTGGTTAACATAAGATGGGCTTGTCGCTTACAAGTGTTCGGTAGGTTTTACGCTACCGTATCGTTAGCCAGATTTTGACTGGCAACAATAGACTAGTTCGCAACAATATTAAGTAATTTACCCGGTACATAAATCACTTTGCGGATAGTCAGTCCCTCAGAGTGTTTTTGTACATGTTCATCGACCATAGCCAGTGCTTGAACTTGCTCTTGGCTAGCGTCAGCGGCAACGGTAATTTTTGCACGTAACTTACCGTTAATTTGCACAATAATTAACTTACTGTCTTCAACCAACGCGCTTTCATCCACTTCTGGCCAGCGGCTATCTTCGATATCGCTGTTATTGCCAAGCTCTTTCCAAAGGTTAAAGCTGATGTGCGGCACGATTGGATACAATAAACGGGTTACTGCAGATAAGGCTTCAGCCATTAATGCGCGATCTTGAGCGGACTCTTGTGGCGCTTTTAATAAGTGATTCATTAATTCCATTACTGCTGCAACAGCGGTATTGAACATTTGGCGGCGGCCAATATCATCACTGACTTTAGCAATGGTTTTATGTAATTCACGACGCAGTGCTTTTTGATTACCGCTCAGTGCTTTAACATCTAACGCCTCTGTGGTGCCAGCTGCGATATGATCACTAGCCAGTTTCCAAAAACGTTTAATGAAGCGATGTGCACCTTCCACACCTGATTCTTGCCATTCTAAAGTCAATTCGGGAGGTGAAGCGAACATCATGAATAAACGGACTGTGTCAGCACCGTACTTTTCAACCATGACCTGCGGGTCTATGCCGTTGTTTTTCGACTTCGACATTTTGCTCATACCGGTATAAACCAACTCGTTACCGTCTTTGTCGATAGCTTTGGTGACACGACCTTTATCGTCTTTTTCAAGCTCAGCAACATCAAGCGGCGACACCCATACGCGGGCACCTTTTTCGTTGTTGTAGTAGTAAGCGTCAGCTAATACCATACCTTGAGTCAGCAATTGCTTAGCTGGCTCGTCTGAGTTAACTAAGCCCATATCGCGTAAAAGCTTATGGAAGAAGCGGAAATACAATAGGTGCATACATGCGTGTTCAATCCCACCAATATACTGATCTACCGGTAGCCAGTAGTTGGCTTTGGCAGGATCAAGCATTTGGTCTGCATGCGGGCTACAGTAACGCGCATAATACCAAGATGACTCCATAAAGGTGTCAAAGGTATCGGTTTCACGAAATGCTGTTTGACCATTAATGGTGATTTCAGCCCAAGCTTTATCTGCTTTAATTGGGCTTTGAATACCGTCCATTACGACATCTTCTGGCAGAATGACTGGCAGTTGATCTTCTGGCATAGGCATAACCGTACCGTCTTCTAGGGTCACCATGGGAATCGGTGCCCCCCAATAACGTTGACGAGAAACACCCCAATCACGTAAACGGAAATTAACTTGGCGTTTACCTTTACCTTCAGCGCTTAGCTTAGCGTTAATGGCTTCAAAAGCCGCTTGGAAATCTAAACCGTCTAGCTCACCAGAGTTAAATAACACGCCTTTGTCAGTAAAGGCTTCTTCACTGATGTCGACTTCGCCATCAACTGGCTTGATCACTGCTTCAATCGCTAAACCAAACTTTTTAGCAAACTCATAATCACGTTGGTCATGTGCCGGTACAGACATAACCGCGCCTGTGCCATAGTTCATTAACACAAAGTTAGCGACCCAAATAGGCACTAGCTTGCCACTGATTGGGTGTACTGCATTTAAGCCTGTAGCCACACCTTTTTTCTCCATTGATGCCATCGCGGCTTCAGTGGTGTCAGCGTTTTTACATTCTTCAATAAACTCTGCTAAAGCAGGATTGTTGGTCGCGGCTTGAATCGCTAACGGATGACCTGCGGCAATAGCAACATAAGTCACACCCATTACCGTATCAGGACGGGTGGTATAAATATCGAAGCTTTGCTGGCTATTTTCCACTTTGAAGGTCATTTCAATACCTTCACTGCGGCCAATCCAGTTACGTTGCATCGCCTTTACTTGCTCAGGCCAGCCGTCAAGGGTGTCGATATCGTTTAACAATTCTTCTGCGTAATCAGTAATTTTAATAAACCACTGTGGAATTTCTTTTTGTACCACTGGGGTGTCACAGCGCCAGCAACAACCATCTTGTACTTGCTCGTTCGCCAGTACTGTTTCGTCATTTGGACACCAGTTTACTGAAGAGGTTTTTTTGTACACTAAGCCTTTTTCATAAAGTTTAGTGAAAAACCATTGTTCCCAGCGATAGTACTCAGGGGTACAAGTGGCGATTTCACGACTCCAGTCATAGCCAAAACCAAGCAATTTGAGCTGATTTTTCATGTACTCTATATTTTCATAAGTCCATGGTGCTGGAGAGGTTTTATTATTAATTGCTGCGTTTTCAGCAGGCAGGCCGAATGAATCCCAACCAATAGGCTGCAGAACATTTTTTCCTTGCAAACGTTGGTAACGAGCGACAACATCACCTATTGTGTAGTTACGGACGTGTCCCATGTGAAGGCGACCTGATGGATAAGGAAACATTGAGAGGCAGTAAAACTTCTCTTTGGTTTCATCTTCAGTCACTTCGAAGGTTTTTTGGTCTTGCCAGTGCTTTTGCACTAAGGCTTCAATTTCTAAAGGATTATATTGTTCTTGCATCAATCTATTTCCGGCTATGCCGCCCATTGTTGGATTTGCGCGTATGGTATGATCTAACGCGCATTCGCCTGATGAATAACTACATAGAATAAACTAGAAGTGATGCTTTAAAAAGGTTCGTCTAAGGAGTATTTAATATGAGTGGAAGAAGTACAGCATTATTAGCCTTATATCAGGCGTTAATTGAACAGGTTAAGCAGCAGTTTGAGCAAGATAACTCATTGACTGCTAATAGTTTATTTAAGTCTATTACCCAAGGGAAAAACTATTTACAGCTTAAGTCCGCAGCCAACGAACAAGAGCTCGCTTTAGTGGAAGAATTTTTAAAGCGAGACATTGCTAGCTTTTTAAAACAAGAAACTGAAGACGATATTAGCTACAGTCCGACAGCCATCGCATTTGAGAATACGTTATGGCAGTGGCTAAGCAGTATAACGGATAGAAGCCAGGTGCAATGGCATGAATTACAACAGGATTTTAAACATCATGGTTGTTATAGAACAGGAGAAATTATCAATCAAGGTGTATTGACTTGTGATAATTGCAGCCATCAAATGAGAATTGATTTTCCAGGGGTAATATCAGAATGCCCTAATTGTGATGGTGAGATCTTTTCTCGTGAACCGCTGTCGCCTTAATTATTGAGCGCTAAACGACAGCCTGATTAGAAGGCTGTCGTTTAAAAATCAACGTTATACTGACATTGAGCGGAGCTGCTATTGCCGATCATTTCATTATATGCAGTTTGGGTTTGTATGATGACGTAACAGATCCCTTGCAGCGTCAATAGATCTTTTGCTTGTTTAATTGAGTTAAAGCTTAACTATTTACCATTTACCATTTACCATTTCTACTACGTGCACAACGAAAATTACCTCTACTGTCTTGTACACCTAACAAATAATGATTTGAGTCGACATTACTGATAATGGCTGGTTGTAATGGCTGTTGCACGATCATATTTCTGATAGCCGCATTTTTAATACCCGCATTATGTTATTGCTAATAATATGGGCCACTAAATTTTTAGGTTCATTTTTTGAATCAAAAAACAGCAATAATAGAGGGGAAGGGCGCATAATATTCGATAATAAATTGTTATTACTAAATTATATGCCAGTCCTCGCTATCCTTTAGCTTTTTCGATGTGTTAACCCTTGATACTTTATCCACAGTGCGAATAACAACAATAACCAGCAAAGCGTCAGTAATGGTGTTTGTCCAATACGTTTGAACCAGGTTTCACCTTGATATAAAGCCACATCATTAATCAGTACGTCAGTGACAAACTGCGGCAGAATATCAACAATTTTACCGTAGGGATCAACCACAGCGGTGACGCCATTATTGGTTGCTCTGAGTAGCGGTTTACCCATTTCAATCGCGCGCATTTGCGCAATTTCCATATGCTGTAATGGACCGTTAGAGGCTCCAAACCACGCATCATTGGAAACAGTAAGAATAAAGTCTGTGTCGGTTTGGGTATTGGCTCTGACTTGTTCTGGAAAGACGATTTCGTAGCAAATTGCCGGAGCAACTTTATACCCTAAAGCTGTCAGGTTAGGTTGAACAAAGTCGCCTTGCTGAAATGAACTCATCGGCAAATTAAACAATGGCGCTAATGGCCGTAATAAAGCGGCAAATGGCACAAATTCACCTATGGGTAATAAGTGGTGTTTTCTAAACTCATTTGCGCCACCAATTTGATAGTCGCCATTGGGTTGTTGCTTACTATTATGGTTGCCTAATACGATAAGCGAGTTATAAAAATTTTGCTCTTGGCGGCTAATAATACCGGTAATTATTGCGGTGTTATTTAAGTTGGCCACTTGGTTACTGTTTAATAAAAAGTCCTCGACCATAGCCTCTGGTGCTGGAATGGCAGCTTCCGGCCAAATAACAATATCAATACTAGATTGCTGGTCGAAATGCTCTCGGCTTAAGTCCATAAATTTTAGCATAGTAGGCCATAAAGCGCCTGGTTCCCACTTCATGCTTTGAGCAATATTTCCTTGCACTAGAGCTACTTTGACACTTTTGCCGCTAGGCGTAATCGGGTTCAATTGAGGAGTAATTATCGCAGCACTAATAACTAGCGTTAACACCCCTAACAAAGGTAATAGACGTCTTTGTATCGCTAGCATCAATGCACCGGCAATTAGCGCCAATATAAAACTTAACCCTAAAGCACCAATAATACTGGCGAGTTCACTTAAAGGACCACTAGTTTGGCTATATCCAGCCCATAGCCAAGGAAAACCTGTCATTATCCAGCCGCGAAGCCACTCAGTTAATACCCATAATGCTGGGAATAAACCTAGATATTTAAATAGTTGTATTCTGCGATCTCGTAAAGATGAGAAGCTGTCTTGTGGCGTAATAAGCTTATTTAATAAGTATCCTGCTAAGGCGGGATAAAGCCCTAAATACAGTGACAGCACTGACATTAAAGCAATGGACACTATTAATGGTAAGCCACCAAAAGTGGCCATGCTGACATGCACCCAACTTATTCCGATAGCAAAGGTGCCAAACCCAAAAGCAAGCCAATAGCGAAAGGCATATTTGCCGGCTAACAGCTGACTTTGCCATAACGCAAAAGCGAGTGCTAACGGCATAAGTAGCCAAACATTATAGGGGGCAAAAGATAGTGAAGTACTTGCACCTGCAGCAAACGCACTGATTAAGGTGATTAAACTTAATTGGGTTTGAGGTAATAATTTTTTAAACACAACTCGCCTTATTGATCGCGTTATTCTAGCAATTCAGTTTGGAATTAAGTGGCATTATGTCAATGCGTATGATGCCATTAGTCGATAAAGTCGTTAACTTGCTACGACAGCAGATTTTAAAATGGATAAAATAAAAAAGCAGCTTAATTAACATTAAAGCTGCTTTATCGATATTATTTTATCAACCAATAGAATTAGTTATCGTCGTTAATACTGCCAGAGTCGGGCAGTTTCACCCTCAACTGGATCAAGCGGCGAGTGTCAGCATTGGTAACTTTAAATTCAATATTATCAATCATAATAGTTTCATTTCGCTCTGGTAAGTGACCAAAAGCGTGCGAAACTAATCCGCCAACGGTATCAAACTCTTCATCGCTGAAATGAGTGCCGCAAGCGTCGTTAAAATCATCGATTTCAGTTAACGCTTTAACAAGAAATACTGTATTACTGATTTTTTTCACTTCAGTGTCTTCCACTGAACTGTGATCGAATTCATCTTCGATTTCGCCCACAATTTCTTCAAGAATATCTTCAATTGTGACTAGGCCGGATACGCCGCCATATTCATCGACAACAATTGCCATATGGTAGCGTTGCGAGCGGAACTCTTTGAGTAACACGTCAACACGCTTACTTTCCGGGACGACTACGGCAGGGCGGATAACTTGGGATAACGTGAACGGTACATCTGAATTTTTGAAACCATATTTGAGCAAATCTTTGGCTAACAAGATACCTTCAATATGGTCTTTATCTTCATTTACAACAGGGAAGCGAGAGTGAGCGGATGCAATAACGGTTTCAAGAAGCTCATCTACCGTACAGTCAATTTGCAGAGTAACAATTTGTGAGCGTGGGATCATAATGTCTCGCACGCGTAGGTCAGAGACCTCTAACACACCTTTAATCATTTCGCGGGTGTCTTCTGTGATCAAGTCGCGCAACTCTGCACCATCTATCACGTCTACTAAATCTTCGCGATTTTGAGGTTCGCCCTGGAATAATTGGTTAAATTTATCGAACCAACTTTTCTTATAGGCGTTTGTACTCGGGGGGATATCGTCACTCATAATATTTAACTAAATAGATAATTGGGCATTGAAGTAATCTTGTGCCTGAAAATCTATTTATTTATGCTTCCTTATAGGGGTCAGTAAAACCTAAATGTTCAAGGAGTTGGGTCTCTAAAGACTCCATTTCCTCAGCTTCTTCATCGATAATATGGTCATAGCCTAGCAAATGCAAGCAGCCATGTATAACCATATGAGCCCAATGGGCTTCAAGGGTTTTCTCTTGCTCTTGTGCTTCTTTTTTTACCACATCAACACAGATGATTAAATCGCCCAATAGTGGCAAATCAATTTCAGCAGGTGCTTCAAATGGGAAAGACAATACGTTAGTTGGCTTGTCTTTGCCACGGTAAGTATGATTTAAATGCTGACTTTCACTCACTTCTACTAGGCGAATGGTGAGCTCTACCGCAGGCATGGTTTGACCCACTGCTATGCGCACCCATGTTTCAAATTGCGCTTGAGTAGGCAAATTGTCTGCTTCAACGGCAATTTGCAGATCTAAATCTAAATTGAGCTTACTCATGTTATTTCACTCGCACTGTCTTGGGCAGTAAGTTGACGCTTTTGTTCCCGCTTTTGGTAAGCCTTTTCTTTAGCCGCTTTTTCAAGTTGTTCTTTTTGCTCGAATGCTTCATAAGCTTCAACGATACTGGCAACAATAGGGTGACGTACAACATCTTGAGCCATAAAAAAGTTAAAGCTGATTTCGGGAACTTCGCTTAATACTTCAATAGCATGACGCAGGCCGGATTTCTGGCCACGGGGCAAATCTGATTGAGTAATATCGCCGGTTATCACTGCTCGAGAATTAAAACCAATACGGGTTAAGAACATTTTCATTTGCTCTACTGTAGTATTTTGGCTTTCATCCAAAATAATAAAGGCATCATTGAGTGTGCGTCCACGCATATAAGCTAAAGGTGCGACTTCAATCACGCTACGTTCAATCAGTTTTTCAACTTTTTCAAAACCCATCATTTCAAATAAAGCATCATAAAGTGGACGCAGATAAGGGTCGACTTTTTGGCTCAAATCGCCAGGTAAAAAACCGAGCTTCTCGCCAGCTTCAACAGCGGGGCGAGTTAATAAAATGCGGCGAACTTCTTGACGTTCGTATGCATCTACAGCGGCTGCTACGGCTAAATAAGTTTTACCTGTGCCCGCAGGGCCGACACCAAAGCTAATATCATGGCGAGTAATGTTATGCATATACACGCTTTGATTTGGGGTGCGAGGCTTAATAACACCGCGTTTAGTTTTGATGCTAATGCCAGAATCATTCAGGCCATCATCGGCCTCTAATGCTACCGCTTCTTGAATAGCCAAATGCACTCGGTCAGGTTCTAAATCAGGGGTGCTACCTTTGACTGTTTGAGTTTCGATATAAAGTTGCTTGAGAATATTATTGGCGTTAAAGGCATTGCGCGGTAGGCCTACAATAGTGAAGTGATTATTTTTATGAATAATCTCGACCCCTAAACGGCGCTCTAACTGCTTAATATTATCGTCAAATGGGCCGCATAATGAAGTTAAACGGCGTGTATCTGATGGTTCCAGATACAAGTTCATGGTGGTCACTTTAGTCGACAAATAAGGCTCCGTTAATCGTTGTGCTGATCATTTAAAAACAGTGTACGTAGGTACTGGAATTAATTCTAGCGTCCATTATAAATAGAGACAAAAAATAAAGGTGGACTAGCCACCTTTTATTTTATTTTGATACGCTTAAACCTGACTTAAGGTTTAAATAGGGTCACACCTATTTCATCATCTAGCTTATGCTTGGCTACAATTTCAGATGGGCGTAGGTTTCTGCGTAAGTCCATTTCAGATTCACCGCGAACAAATTTACCACGTAAAGAGTTAGTGTAAACATCTACAATTTCAACATCGACAAAGCCGCCAATGCTTGAATGTGGCGCTTCAAAGTTAACCACACGATTGTTTTCAGTACGGCCACGTAATTCCATTGGGTTTTTAACCGACGGGCCTTCAACTAATACTCGTTGAACCGAACCTAACATTTGACGGCTATAACGCATGGCTTGCTGGGTAATCCGGTCTTGCAAAATGGCTAGGCGCTGTTTTTTCTCTTCATCTGATACGTTATCTGGCAAATCTGCAGCCGGTGTACCTGGACGAGCACTGTAAATAAAGCTAAAGCTGTGGTCGAACCCCACATCTTCAATTAACTTCATTGTGTCTTCAAAGTCTTGCTCTGTCTCACCAGGGAAGCCAATAATAAAGTCTGAACTGATATGAATATCAGGACGGGCTTTACGTAAGCGACGAATAATAGATTTATATTCAATTGCCATATGACCGCGCTTCATTTGAGTTAAGATGCGATCTGAGCCAGATTGCACCGGTAAATGAAGAAAGCTAACTAATTCAGGTGTATCTTGATAAACATCAATAATATCCTGTGTGAACTCAATAGGGTGGCTGGTAGTAAAACGAATACGGTCAATACCATCAATACTGGCGACTAAGCGCAGTAACTCAGCAAAGGTACAAATTTGGTCGTCATGGGTTGCCCCACGAAACGCGTTAACGTTTTGACCTAAAAGATTAACTTCACGTACGCCTTGCTCTGCCAATTGGGCAATTTCTAGAATCACATCATCAACAGGACGACTGACTTCTTCCCCACGGGTGTATGGCACCACGCAGAAAGAGCAATACTTACTGCAGCCTTCCATTATTGACACAAAAGCCGTTGGACCATCAGCGCGAGGCTCTGGTAAACGGTCAAATTTTTCAATTTCAGGGAAACTGATATCGATGACGGCTTTCTCGCCACGTTGAATTTGATCGATCATCTCAGGCAAACGATGCAAGGTTTGCGGACCAAAAATAATATCTACGCATTGGGCGCGATCTTTAATGGCTTTACCTTCTTGGGAAGCCACACAGCCGCCCACGCCGATAATTAAATTCGGGTTTTTATCTTTTAAGGTTTTCCATCTGCCTAATTGATGGAAAACCTTCTCCTGCGCTTTTTCGCGAATAGAACAAGTGTTAAGCAATAATATATCTGCTTCACTTGGATCTTCGGTCAAGGTATAGCCTTGATATTCGTCTAATAAATCGGCCATCTTTGAAGAGTCATACTCATTCATTTGACAGCCCCAGGTTTTAATATGAAGTTTTTTACTCATCACTGCTCGCCGGTAACCTATAGTAAAAATAGCGCGATATTTTACCTGTTGTCGCGCCTTGTGGCTAGTCTTTGTGCGAGTTTTGCGAATATTACTCTGACTGAGATAATATCCATGTAAAGAGTAGTGGGTTAAGTGTGCTCTAATGTTGAGTTTTTTGAGCCGCTGTTATCCGAAAATACTGGGAAATATTCGGGGGTGTTTTTGGCAGATGTGCAGCTTAAGGTACATTTTGTGTTTAAGGTTGTGATTTCAGTTGATGTGTATTTCCGTGGTTTGGGGATATAAGGCATAATCGAACCTGTTTCGATAACTTAATACAATAAATGTTCATTAATCAGTGAGTGCTGACAGGTTCACGCTTACTGAATACAGATTTATTCATCCAAGGAAGTCGCATGTCGCAGAATCAATCAACATCAGAGCCTATTAGCGTAACTGAACATTCAAACAGTCAGTCACACACTCGCCATTTTGATGTTGTTATTAACGGTGGTGGCATGGTGGGAGCTGCGGTAGCGGTTGGGTTAGGGCAACTCGGATTGTCTGTTGCTGTGATAGAGGCCCGCGCTCCGCAAGCTTTTGAGGTCAATCAGCCATTAGATGTGCGTGTATCAGCCATCAGTGTTGCATCAGCGCAGTTGTTATCGCGCCTAGGGGTTATGGATGAATTATTGACTTTGCGTCATGTGCCTTATACCGGGCTTGAAACATGGGAAATGCAAGGTTACATCACCCAGTTCACCGCAGAGCAAGTGGCTGAGCCATTATTAGGTTACTTTTTTGAAAATAGATTAATTCAACTTGGTTTATGGCAACAGATTGAAGCCTTAACCAATGTAGTGCTTTTTTGTCCTGACAAGGTGGTTAAATTTGAACGCCTTGAGTCATTGGGTGGCATAGCGTCGTTAGATAATGCACAAGATGCGATAACAATTGAGCTTGAAAGTGGGGAGATATTATCGACTCATCTATTAGTGGGCGCTGATGGTGCTAACTCGCAGGTCCGTCAATGGGCAGGGATCGGCGTAACTGGCTGGGATTATGCGCAATCAGCTATGTTAATTAATATTGAAACTCAAACCCCGCAGCAGTATGTGACTTGGCAACAGTTTACGCCACAGGGACCAAGAAGCTTGCTGCCTTTGCCAGGCAATCATGCATCATTAGTTTGGTATGACTCGCCAGCACGCATACAACAATTAATGCAGCTGAATGATACCCAATTAGCAGAGCAGATCAGAGTGCATTTTCCGTCTCGATTAGATCCTCACTTTACCGTGCAGGCTAAAGGCAGTTTTGCGTTAACTCGTCGTCATGCACAACGCTATTATGAATCAAACTTAGTGATACTGGGCGATGCCGCTCACACCATCAATCCCTTGGCGGGGCAGGGTGTTAATATTGGATTTAAAGATGTCGATATCTTAATAACACAGATTGCCAGTGCTATTGGTAATGGTGAGGTATGGTGGCATGACAGTGTGCTAAAGCGTTATCAGCAGGCCCGGTACCTAGATAACCAGTTGATGATGACAGCTATGGATGTTTTTTATGCCGGATTTAGTAATGATGTTTTACCCCTAAAAGTACTGCGAAATGGCATGTTAAAGCTGGCAAATATCGACGGGCCTATTAAGCAAAAGGTGCTCAAATATGCACTTGGCCTATAGCTGAAAAATCTTAAGCCAAAATGGCTTTCGTTAATCGGTGTTTGTTGGTAGCCAAATTGAGTGTTAAAATGCCGCGTTTTAAGGCTGCAGTGCAATAGGTGCTGTGAGTAATTCAAACAATATTTAGGTTGTCATGAGCCACATTAAACTGATTGTAGGGTTAGCTAACCCTGGTGCTGAGTATGCGCAAACCCGCCACAATGCTGGTGCCTGGTATGTCGAAGAGCTTGCACGTGTTTTTAATGCGCCACTGGTACCAGAAAGTAAATATTTTGGATTATCAGCTAGAGTAACCATTAATCATCGTGATGTGCGTTTATTAATTCCAACAACTTTTATGAATCTCAGTGGTAAATCTGTTTCTGCCTTGGCAAATTTTTTTCGTATTTTGCCAGAGGAAATTTTAGTGGCCCACGATGAGCTAGATATGCCTCCTGGTGTAGCTAAATTTAAATTAGGCGGCGGACACGGTGGTCATAATGGCTTAAAAGACATTATTTCAAGCCTGGCTAACGATAAAGGCTTTCATCGTTTACGGATTGGTATTGGTCATCCTGGTGATAAGAATAAAGTCAGCGGTTATGTATTGGGTAAAGCCCCTGCAACCGAACAAGAATTAATTGTTGCGGCTATTGATGAAGCGGTACGCGCGACAGATATTTTATACAAAGAAGATATGGTGAAAGCCATGAACAGACTACATTCGTTTAAAGCTGAATAGCTTAGCGATACTATTTCGAACGTCATTATCATTAAGATAATTCTACATATAAAGGTATGAATATGGGTTTTAAATGCGGCATAGTTGGTTTGCCAAACGTAGGTAAGTCAACGCTGTTTAATGCACTAACACAAGCGGGTATTGAAGCGGCAAACTTTCCATTTTGTACTATTGAGCCAAATACGGGTGTGGTACCAGTGCCTGACGCACGTCTTGACGCGTTAGCGGCTATTGTTAAACCTCAACGCATTTTGCCTACTTCTATGGAGTTCGTTGATATCGCTGGCCTAGTGGCTGGTGCATCAAAAGGTGAGGGTTTAGGTAACAAGTTTTTAGCGAACATTCGTGAAACCGATGCAATTGGTCACGTAGTGCGCTGTTTTGAAGACCCAAACATTGTTCACGTAGCCAATAAAATTGACCCAGCTGGTGACATTGAAGTCATTAATACTGAGTTAGCTCTAGCAGACTTAGACGCATGTGAGCGTGCTATTTTTCGTCAAGCCAAACGTGCTAAAGGCGGCGACGGTGATGCGAAGTTTGAAGTAGCAGTACTTGAAAAAATGCGTCCTGTGTTGAATGAAGGCCAAATGTTGCGTTCGTTGGCATTAACTAAAGAAGAGTTGGCCGCTGTGGCTTACCTTAACTTCTTAACCATTAAACCAACAATGTACATTGCTAACGTTGCAGACGATGGGTTTGAAAATAACCCTCATTTAGATGTTGTTCGTGCTATTGCCGCAACAGAAAATGCAATCGTTGTGCCTGTATGTGCGGCTATTGAGTCTGAATTAGCCGAAATGGAAGCCGATGACCGTGCAGAGTTTATGACCGACCTGGGTCTAGAAGAGTCTGGTTTGGATCGTGTTATTCGCGCTGGTTATGAATTACTGAATCTGCAAACCTACTTTACCGCTGGTGTAAAGGAAGTTCGCGCATGGACAGTACCTGTTGGTGCATCAGCCCCACAAGCTGCTGGCGTCATTCACACTGATTTTGAACGTGGATTTATTCGTGCTCAGGTTATGGCGTATGAAGACTTTATTACCTACAAAGGTGAAGCCGGCGCTAAAGATGCAGGTAAATTACGCGTAGAAGGTAAAACATACGTCGTTAAAGATGGCGATGTAATGCACTTCTTATTTAACGTGTAATATTGACAGCTTTAGGTTTAACGGTTGCCGTTTTTAATATGAAATTGGTAGGATTAATTATCACAAATTGGTAATTATGCTCAATCTGAGTAAAAATATCGTTTCACCTAAAGATAGTAAAGCAGCATCAGTCTAGGTTGAAGTTTGGGCGTGTGATGTAAATGATAGCAATTTAGGCGACAAATTCGTTGGAAGATCATTCAGTTTGGTGAAGTAATAGCCGAATAAGCAAGAATGATGAAATAAGCGAAAAAAAGCAGTTGACCTCGATACCTTGAATAAGCATAATACGCCCCGTTCCTCGCTAAGAGGACAATGAAAAATGTAGTGGCAATATAGCTCAGCTGGTTAGAGCACAGCATTCATAATGCTGGGGTCGCAGGTTCAAGTCCCGCTATTGCTACCATCTTCACTTTTAGTGAGTTCAAGATGTAAAACATGAACAGTTGTGCGGGAATGGTGAAATTGGTAGACACGCCAGATTTAGGTTCTGGTGCCGCAAGGTGTGAGAGTTCAAGTCTCTCTTCCCGTACCATTTATTAGAAAGGCTGGCTTAATGCGGGTTTTTCAAAAGTGTTTCAGTTGGGGTATCGCCAAGTGGTAAGGCACCAGGTTTTGATCTCGGCATCCCCAGGTTCGAATCCTGGTACCCCAGCCATTTTATTGTAAGTATATTGATTTTAGTTTGACCATAGTCTTAAACAGATTATTGGGGTATCGCCAAGTGGTAAGGCACCGGGTTTTGATCTCGGCATCCCCAGGTTCGAATCCTGGTACCCCAGCCATTTTTTAGAAATAAAAAATGTGGCAATGTAGCTCAGCTGGTTAGAGCACAGCATTCATAATGCTGGGGTCGCAGGTTCAAGTCCCGCCATTGCTACCATATTTCTATGTGGAATGGTTAGACCAAGCTAGTTAGTTTTCAAAGGTTTACTCTAATATGAATTAGGGTATACTCGTAAAAGTTTGATGCGGGAATGGTGAAATTGGTAGACACGCCAGATTTAGGTTCTGGTGCCGCAAGGTGTGAGAGTTCAAGTCTCTCTTCCCGTACCATCAAATTGTCAAAAGTAATTCCTTCGCTGTAAAAAATAATTGGGGTATCGCCAAGTGGTAAGGCACCAGGTTTTGATCTCGGCATCCCCAGGTTCGAATCCTGGTACCCCAGCCATATTTGAAAACCTGTCTTTATGACAGGTTTTTGCGTTTTAGTTTTATAATTGTAAATCGCTGTTATAAGTAATAGTTGAAAGCGCATATCAGCTAAACTGACTTAGATATAAGACGTTTTATATTTTTTATCATCCTCCTCACCATTCAAATTACATTACTACCTATCAGCATTGTAATCTACGCTTCTAGGCGGCATACAAACCTACTACAGCAGTAAATGTCCTTGATGTATATGCGATGACACGCCTACAGTCATTATCATTGAACTAGGCTTAACAGCGTAGGCTAAAAAGGCCACTTTATAATAAGGTTGGTATAATGTAACCCCGTCTAGATAAGCTAAATTGTTATTGCTATCATGTAATATTACTTCTCGGAACACTCAGAATATTGATGAATATTGAAATAAAAGATATCACTATCCAAGAGGTCAGTTGTTCAAACTGCCAAGCTTGTTGCTGCCGATTAGAAGTGATGATCATTTCAGACACAGGCGTGCCTAAAAAACATATTGCTTTCGATAAGTGGGGCGGTGAAACCATGAAGCGCTTAAATGATGGTTGGTGTTCTGCATTAGATCGTGACACATTCATGTGTACCATTTATGAAAACCGTCCGTGGATCTGTCGAGAATTTGAAACTGGCTCGTTTGAATGTTTAACTGAGCGAAAACAGCTTAATGGCTAATGCTTTATTCTACATAAAAAGCCGATAACGCAGTAAAAACGACCAACAAACGCTGCCCGAAGGAATTGGCTAAAAACGTTTTACTCTTTGTTGAATGTATCTTTGTGAATAAAGAGTTGCTTAGATGACTAGGCATCAATCCATTCATCTCAATTAAAATGTTTTTAACTCGAACAAAATTCAACCAGAAAAGATCAACTGGCCCTAGTATTGGGGAGTGATATTTATTGGCACAAAAATGATGGATACAAAAATGCCGTTTGTAGTGATACAAACGGCATTTAGCTAAAAGAAGCAACAAACTAATTTTTACCTTCTACCAAGCCTTAGCAAGGTCACAGTATCGTTAGCGGTAGTCTTTTATGGTCTAGTGGCGAAACATCGCAGAGATAGACTCTTCGTTGCTTACACGACGGATTGCTTCAGCGAGTACTGCAGACATAGTTAATTGAGTCACTTTAGCGACCTTGAGCATTTCTGCACTTAGCGGCACAGTGTCAGTTACAATCACTTCATCAATGACAGAATTGGCAATGTTTTCTGCGGCATTACCTGAAAAAACAGGGTGAGTAGCATAAGCAAACACGCGATTAGCGCCATGTTCTTTTAATGCTTCAGCTGCTTTACATAGGGTGCCACCGGTGTCGATCATATCGTCAACAATAATACAGTCACGACCTTGAACATCACCAATAATATGCATAACTTGTGCAACGTTGGCTTGTGGACGGCGTTTGTCGATAATAGCTAGATCAGAATCATCCAGTAATTTAGCAACAGCACGGGCACGCACTACACCACCAATGTCAGGAGAAACAACCACAGGGTTATCTAATTTCTTCGCTAACATATCTTCTAGTAACACTGGGCTACCAAATACGTTATCTACAGGCACATCGAAGAAACCTTGTATTTGTTCAGCGTGTAAGTCGCAGGTTAATACGCGATCTACACCCACACTTGATAAAAAGTCTGCTACTACTTTAGCGGTAATAGGGACACGAGCACTGCGAACACGACGGTCTTGGCGCGCATAACCAAAGTAAGGAATTACTGCGGTGATACGGCCTGCAGAAGCACGACGTAGTGCGTCAACCATAACGATTAATTCCATTAAGTTATCGTTGGTTGGAGCACAAGTAGATTGAATGATAAATACATCCGCACCACGTACATTTTCGTTAATTTGAACACTGATTTCACCGTCGCTGAAACGGCCTACAACTGCGTCGCCAAGTTTGCAAAATAAACGATCTGCAATCTTGATGGCTAGATTTGGGGTAGCGTTACCAGCAAAGAGCTTAATGTCGGGCACTTTATGAACCTCAGGTGTTTGCATTGAAATTAGTGGCTAAATCAATTTTATGTGTTAGCACTCAAAATTGACTCAGAAGAATATTGTTAGAGCTCACCTAAACGCATGAGTAGCGGTGAAGTATTGAGCCCTTTTGCAACAAAACCTTTCATGCTAGCTGGAAGTTGAGCTAAGACATCAAGAGCTTGTTGCGAATGCTCGAATTCCCCAAACACACATGCGCCTGTTCCGGTCATTCTCGACGGCGCATATTCTACCAGCCAGCTTAAGGCATTGGCAACTTCGGGGTGTTGTTCGATCACCAAATTTTGGCAATCATTGCTCCATTTGTTGGACATTAATGTGTCCAGCTGTAACTTAGCTGTGTTACGGGGTAAGTCAGGGTGTTGGAATACACTACGAGTGCAAACGTGCACATCAGGAGTGATAACCAAGTACCACTTTTCAGCAGGATATACCGTCTGCAATTGTTCACCCACCCCCTCAGCAAATGCTGCTAAGCCATTAATAAATACCGGAACATCAGCTCCTAGCGCTAATCCAATCTCGGCTAATTTACTCAGTGGTAGATTAGTTTCCCATAGCGCATTTAACGCGACTAAGGTTGTTGCTGCATCAGATGAGCCACCACCTAAACCACCGCCCATAGGGAGTAATTTGTCTAACCAAATATGCGCGCCGCCATGATAATGAGTATATTCCTTTAAAGACTTTGCAGCCTTAAGAATTAAGTTATCGCTGTCGGGGACAGAATCAGAGATATTCGAATGAAGAAAGAACTCTGGTGTTTCTGTGACATGAAAGTCGAGGTAATCACAATGATCAATAAATTGAAACAAGGTTTGCAGCTCATGATAACCATCTTCACGTTGGCCAGTAATATGTAAAAATAAATTTAACTTAGCGGGAGCAGGCCAGCTGTGAGAGATTGGGTGATTTGGCTTCAATTTATTATCCTAATATTAGTGGCGTTTATTTTGGCGTCAATGCCTGCCATAAATTGGTTTGGATCTTTATTTGTACATCTTTACGGACAATTTTTACCTGTTTAGGGACCAAAACCCCACTTTGTTGTTGCCAACTCATAAAACTGACTTGCCAATCGGCTTCATTATCAGGGCTGATAAATTGTTGGACCTGACCTGTAGCATTATAGCTGATAATTTTATCATTGCTGCCAATTTGCCCTGTAAGCCATAACGGTATGTCAGCAAATGGAATGGTGATCCCACTTACACCTTCTAATAATGCTTGCGGGTTATTGTCATGATAGGTTTTTCCGTCTACTTCTAATGTAGCAACACCCTGACCATTTTTTAGGGTGAGCACATTGGTCCCCAGCGGAGTGGTTAGGCGTAATTCATTGCCTTTTATGTGATGAAACCAATATAAGTTAGTACTAAACTTATCTGTTGATGACTTAAAAGCAATTTTACCCTGTAATTCCCAATTATCAGCTTCTTGGGTATGAGCCACTTCAATAGGCTGATACTCTTGGGTAGGTAATGAGGTACAAGCATTCAAAAAAAGTATGGATGCAGTAATAACCAAATAATGAATTTTAAAAAAACGTTGCAAAAGTAACTCGTTTACTAAGAATTGATTCCGTTATAATACTGGGCATTGGCATTGTTGTAAAAATGCTTTTGTGATTAAGGTTTATTAATCGGTTATTTGAAAGAAAAATTAGACATATATTCGGTTTTGTTAACCCTACAGTGTTTTTAATTAGCCTGATTCAGTAGAATAGCCTAATTAACGATACCGAGAAAAACTTAGAACGAGTCAGATGAGCCTAGTAGTAATCGGGATAAACCATAAAACCGCCACTGTAGATCTACGTGAAAAAGTCGCTTTTTCGCCAGATAAAATACATGATGCGATGAAAAGTTTGGCAGGTCGCACCACCACAGGCGAAGCTGTGATTGTGTCTACCTGTAATCGAACTGAACTTTATTGTAATAATGGCAATGAAGCGGACATCATCGAATGGTTACAGGACTATCATGATTTAAAGCATGAAGACTTAATGCCCTGCATCTATGCCTATCGCGATCAAGTAGCGGTCAAGCACTTGATGAGAGTTTCGTCAGGGCTTGATTCATTGGTATTGGGCGAACCACAAATTCTAGGTCAGGTAAAACAAGCCTTTGTAAAAGCTAAAGAGGCCGGTACCACAGCGATAACCATCGACCGTTTATTTCAAAATACTTTTTCAGTCGCCAAAAAAGTGCGCACCGACACCGAAATAGGCGCCGCCGCGGTATCAGTTGCTTTTGCTGCTGTGAGTATGGCGAAGCATATTTTTTCCAGTTTAAGTCGCACTAAAGTGTTGCTTATTGGCGCCGGAGAAACCATTGAACTGGTTGCCAAACATTTAAAAGACAATAATGTTGAATCAATTGTTGTCGCCAATCGCACCATTGAGCGTGCGCAAGCCATGTGCGAAGAGTTCAACGCGACTGCGATTACCTTGCAACAAATTCCGGATTATCTTGCTAACGCCGATATCGTGATATCCTCTACCGCGAGTCCTTTACCTATTTTAGGTAAAGGAATGGTCGAAAAAGCATTAAAACAACGTCGTCATCAACCTATGTTGCTCGTTGATATTGCAGTGCCAAGAGATATTGAAGCGGAAGTCGGTGAGTTAGACGACGCTTTCCTTTATACTGTGGACGATTTACATAGTATCATTGAACAGAACATGGCTTCCCGTATGGAAGCAGCCGAACAAGCTGAATTAATAACTGAAGAACAATCTCATATTTTTATGGAATGGGTACGTTCTTTAGAGTCTGTTGACAGTATTCGTGAGTATCGCAGCCAAAGTGTGGCAATTAAAGATGAATTAGTCGAACGTGCCTTGAACAAATTAGCTCAAGGTGGCGATGGCGAGCAAGTGTTATTGGAATTAGCAAATAGACTAACCAATCGCCTTATTCATGCCCCCACACAAGCATTAACGGTCGCAAGCCGTCAGGGCGATTTGAATACGTTAGGACAATTAAGAATAGCGCTCGGACTCGATAAAAATTAAGGTTAGCGAGCTAAATGAAACAATCCGTTATCCGCAAGCTTGAAGGCTTGCTTGAGCGAAATGAAGAAGTATTGGCATTATTATCAGATCCTGGTGTGATTGCCAATCAAGAGCGCTTTCGCGCATTATCAAAAGAATATTCTCAACTTGAAGATGTCGTCAAAGGGTTTAAAGAATTTCAACAGGCACAAGGCGATCTAGCGTCAGCGAAAGAAATGCTTGAAGAAGACGATGCAGAAATGCGTGAAATGGCACAGGAAGAAATGAAAGCGGCTAAAATTGAATTAGCTCGTTTAGAAGATGAACTTCAAATTCTATTACTGCCTAAAGATCCCAATGATGATACCAATGCGTTTATGGAGATTCGTGCTGGTGCGGGCGGTGATGAAGCGGCTATTTTTGCCGGTGACTTATACCGTATGTACAGTCGTTTTGCCGAGGCGAACCGCTGGCAGATGGAAATCATGAACGTCAATGAAGGCGAACATGGTGGCTTTAAAGAGATTATTGTTAAAGTCAGTGGTGAAAGCGTTTACGGTAAGTTGAAATATGAATCCGGCGGACACCGCGTACAACGTGTGCCTGAAACTGAATCCCAAGGCCAGGTGCACACCTCAGCTTGTACTGTGGTAGTTATGCATGAAGTACCTGAAGCGGAAGCCATTTCAATTAACCCTGCCGATTTAAAAGTGGATACTTTCCGCGCATCTGGCGCAGGTGGTCAGCACGTTAACAAAACCGACTCGGCTATTCGAATTACCCATATTCCCAGCGGAATTATTGTTGAATGTCAGGACCAACGCTCACAGCACAAAAACCGTGCCCAAGCGATGAGCGTTTTGGCTGCACGTATTCAAGCGGTTGAAGATGAAAAACGTCGTAGCGAAGAAGAAACGACTCGCCGTAGTCTAGTGGCAAGTGGTGATCGCTCTGAACGTATTCGTACCTATAATTATCCACAAGGGCGAGTCAGTGATCATCGTATCAACCTAACGCTTTATCGTTTAGGTGAAATAATGGAAGGTGATTTAAATGCATTACTTGATCCTATTATGCTAGAACACCAAGCAGATTTACTTGCCGCCTTATCAGGCGATTAAGGAGCAGCCTTGCCCCAGTCATCGTATTCAACCATAGTTGAAGCTCAGCAATGGGCTTTTTCACAGTTGGCTTCAACCTCTGACTCTGCCCATGTAGATGCAGAGGCTTTGCTTATTCATTGCCTCAATAAAACACGTAGTTTTTTATATACCTGGCCGGAGCGAACACTCACTGTTGAGCAGTTTAAGAACTTTCAACAGATGGTTAAAAAGCGCAAGCAAGGTATGCCTGTGGCGCATATTATTGGTGAGCGAGAGTTTTGGTCATTGCCTTTTATTGTTAATGATTCGACCCTTATCCCACGTCCAGATACTGAAATATTAGTTGAAACCGCATTAAATTTGGATATCCGATTTAACGCTAGGGTATTGGATTTAGGCACTGGAACAGGCGCTATTGCTTTAGCTATTGCTCACGAAAGACCTAAATGGCGGATCACTGCAATAGATAAGGTGCCTGAGGCGGTAGCCCTAGCTAAAGCGAATCGAGCAAACTTACAGCTTGAACACGTTGAAATACTGCAATCAGATTGGTTTAGTGCGGTAAAAGATCGTGATTTTGATTTGATTGTCTCTAACCCTCCATATATCGCTGAACAAGATGAACACTTAAGTATTGGCGATGTTAGATTTGAGCCACAAAGTGCATTGACAGCAGCTGATGAAGGTTATGCAGATATTTATCATATTGCAGATAAGGCGCGTGAGCACTTATTGCCTGGTGGTTTTTTATTACTTGAGCATGGCTATCAACAAGCTATTACAGTAAGAGAGAAAATGATCGATTTAGGCTATAAAGATGTCGCCACAGTACGAGATTTTGGCAGTAACGATCGTTGTACCATAGGGACATGGACAGAGTAGTCATTATATTGATGCTATTGGAAAGCGGTTAGTTTATCGAGTAGACTAGCCGCTATTTTATTTATGCCCAACTGAGAACCACAAATAATGGAAACATTTTACAGTTTATATCCGGCGGTAAAACATACTCATTTAATGTTTATTGCGTTAAGCGTCTCGTTTTTTGTATTGCGTTTTGTATTGCACCTGCGCCAATCACCGCTTATGGACCGAAAACTCCTTAAAGTGGCGCCTCATGTCATTGATACTTTTTTATTAGCATCAGGTATTACACTGTGTTTTATGATCAACCAATATCCATTTGTGGATCCTTGGATGACAGAAAAAATCATCTGTGTAGTGGCATACATTGTATTAGGGATCATGGCACTTAAATCAAGCCGCAATAAACTGTTTAAGTTTTTCGCCTTCCTAGGGGCAATCGGTTGGTTAGTGTTAGCGGCCAAGCTGGCTCATTTTAAACAAGTCGTATTAATGGGTTAATTGATTTTTAATGGCAAAACTTCAACTTGATGATGCAGTTTCTATTCCTGAAACTGCATTTGAACTATCGGAACATTTAGGTTTTTCTCGTGCACAGCCCGCTTTATGGGCTTGGTATGAAATAGCAGGCTCAGTATTGAGTCATTATGTTGTTGACCAAGAGGTGCGACTACAAAGATTACTTAACTGGTTTTATAATGATTTAGGCTTTCAAGCACGCGAAGATTATTTCAGCGTGGAGGCGGCTGATCTTTGTTATTGCGTATTAAAACGCCAGGGAAATAGTACTACTTTGGCGACATTACTCGTGTTGTTAGCTAAGCAATTGGATTTACCGCTTGAGGCGGTATTATTACCTGGTCAAACGGTATTACGTATCTTATTGAATGATAAAATCCGTTATTTTGATTCATTAACGGGTAAAGAGTTAAGCCGGCATCAATTGCATTCTTTAGTTCGAGGTGAGCTAGGCAATGCGGCTAAGTTAAAACCAAGCCATATAAAGCCGGTATCTTTGAAGCGTTTAATCAGCCGTATGCTGCATGAGTTAAAAGCGGGTTGCATTGTTAGCCAAAAATTTGAACAGGCAATGGAATGTTGTAATTTACTGTTGCAATGGCATCCTGATGATGTGCACTTAAATCGTGAACGTGCTTTTATTGCGCAGCAACTAGGTTGCATTAAAGTGGCTATGTCTGACTTACAGCACTTTATTGATAATAGCCCACACGACCCTGTGATTGAGTTGGTTAAGATGCAGTTAAAAGAGCTAAGTCAGCATTCACAAATATATCATTAATATATCAGGCTCACCTGAGCCTGGTGATTGATATATAGCAAAAAACAAACGTTAAATATTGATCTACCACGTCCGTTAAACAGTCATAAATAAAAACGATTATAAACAAATAAAAACAATAAAATAACCATAAGCGATTTTCGCTTTCTATACTCATTTGCAAGGGAGAAAACTGCATGACAACGTCGGCAATGGTCACAAATGATGCCACCGCGCTGGGTTTACTAGCCGTTATTCTTGGATTCGTGTTCTACACCAGCTCTTCGCCACATCCATTTTGGCAAAAATTTTATAAATTTATTCCTGCGCTTTTATTGTGCTACTTCTTGCCTTCATTACTGAATACATTTGGGGTAGTCGATGGTCATACCTCTCAATTGTATTATGTTGCATCACGTTATTTATTACCGGCGTGTTTGGTTTTACTCATTTTAAGTGTCGATTTAAAAGCGATTTTAGGGCTAGGTCCTAAAGCCGTGATCATGTTTTTAACCGGCACTGTGGGTATTGTTATCGGTGGGCCGATTGCGTTATTACTGGTGTCATTTATTGACCCAACGCTGATCGGCAACAATGGCCCTGATGCGGTTTGGCGTGGTATGACAACCTTAGCCGGTAGCTGGATTGGTGGCGGTGCAAACCAGGCTGCAATGAAAGAGATTTATAGTGTTGGCGGCGAGATCTTTTCGGTAATGGTAACCGTGGATGTTATCGTCGCGAACATTTGGATGGCAGTGTTATTATTTATGGCCTCTAAAGCCAAAGAAATCGATGCCAGAACCGGTGCCGACACCCGTGCCATTGAAGTTTTAAAAGCTAAGGTAGAGAAATATCAAGCTGAAAACGCTCGTATTCCTAGTCAACGCGATTTGATGATGATTGTGGCTGTGGGTTTTGGTATTACCGGTTTTGCGCATTTGGCCGCAGATTTTCTTGGGCCATTTTTTGAAACTAATTATCCTTGGACAGCAGATTACAGCTTAACTTCTAAGTTTTTCTGGTTAGTGGTTATTGTGACCACGATTGGTCTAGCGATGTCATTTAGCCCTGTTAGGCATTTAGAAGCCGCGGGCGCATCGAAAGTAGCAACAGCATTTTTATACATCTTAGTGGCAACCATTGGTTTACACATGGATGTCACTAAAATTATGGATACCCCTATTTACTTTTTAGTGGGCATTGTTTGGATGTTAATTCATGCAGGCTTTATGCTTTTAGTGGCTAAATTAATTAAAGCACCGTTGTTTTATATGGCGGTGGGCAGTCAAGCAAACGTTGGCGGTGCAGCTTCTGCTCCTGTGGTTGCAGCAGCATTTCACCCTGCACTGGCTCCTGTAGGTGTTTTATTAGCAGTATTAGGTTATGCATTAGGTACTTACATGGCGTGGCTATGTGGTCAGTTTTTACAAATTATTGGCGCGTAAAGCGTTAAGAAGGGCAAATGAATCAAAAAATCATTGAATTAGCTAATGGCACTCAAGTTGCCAACGACAAACCATTTGTTTTATTTGGTGGCATGAATGTACTTGAATCGCGTGATTTAGCGATGTCGATAGCTGAACATTATGTGGAAGTAACTCAAAAGTTGGGGATTCCTTACGTATTTAAAGCTTCTTTTGATAAAGCAAACCGTTCATCAGTGCATTCATATCGCGGTCCGGGTATGGAAGAAGGCTTGAAGATTTTTGAAGAAATTAAAAAAACCTTTAAGGTGCCAATTATTACTGATGTACATGAAATCTACCAATGTAAGCCAGTGGCTGAAGTGGTTGATGTGATTCAGCTACCTGCATTCTTAGCCCGCCAAACTGACTTAGTTGTCGCAATGGCAAAAACCGGCGCTATCATTAATGTGAAAAAACCGCAGTTTCTTGCGCCGCATGAAATGCGTCATATTGTTAAGAAGTTTAATGAAGCGGGTAATGACAACATCCTATTGTGTGAGCGCGGTAGCTGTTTTGGTTATAACAACCTAGTAGTTGATATGCTTGGCATGGATGAGATGAAGCAATCTGGCTACCCCGTTATTTTTGATGCTACCCATGCTTTACAACGCCCTGGTGGGCGCAGTGATTCAGCCGGTGGACGCCGTGCACAAGCAACTGAACTAGCCAGAAGTGGTATGGCATTAGGCATTGCCGGTTTATTTATTGAAGCTCATCCAGATCCTGATAACGCCATGTGTGACGGTCCTTGTGCTTTACCATTGCATCAATTAGAAAACTATTTGAAACAAATCAAAGCGGTAGATGACCTAGTCAAATCGTTTGAATATATAGATACCAGTAAATAGTTTATATAGAGAAAGCCCTGATTATCAGGGCTTTTTTATGGCTGTTTAATTGGCTTTTATACAACGTTTTATGGAGAAAACACGCATGTGGATCGCTTTTACTGTCCTAGCTGCATTTATGCAAGCGTGGCGCAATGCTTTTCAAAGTCAGTTAAGTCAAGACGTTAACATTGCCGGTGTTACGCTAGCGCGATTTATTTGGGCAGGACCTATCGCGGGTGTTTACTTATTGAGTTTGTATCAATGGCAACCTACACATATTCCTGATTTTAATCTAGATTTCATCCAATTTGTTATCGGGGCATCCTTGATGCAAATATTGGCCACAGGGCTAATGGTCAAGTTATTTAAAATGCAAAACTTTGCCGTTGGAGCAGGATTAGCAAAGAGTGAAGCGTTAGTTGCAGCAATACTGGGGGTGTTTTTTTTCGGTACTCAGCTGAGTTTATTAGGTTGGCTCGGGGTCATGGTTGGCGGTATTGCCATCATGCTGTTAAGTGCTAAGCAAGGCTTTAAACAACTGTCGATAAAAACCGTTTTACTTGGGCTAGCCTGTGGTAGTGCATTTGCATTAACTTCACTTTGGGTAAGAGAGGCGAGCTTACAGCTTGATGCGCCATTCCCCCACGCGGCAGCTTGGGTACTATTGGCCGTTATTAGCTTACAGACAGTCTTGTTAGTGGGTTACTTGCTGACCTATGATAAGGCAACCTTAATCGATTTATTCAAGCGGCCTAAGCTAACCCTACTGATTAGTGTTACCAGCTGTATAGGCTCAATTGGTTGGTTTACGGCGATGTCTTTACAGGCGGTGCCCTATGTTAAAACATTAGGCCAAATTGAAGTGTTTTTTATGATGCTCATTGCCAGTTTTTGGCTTAAACAAAAGGTCAAAATAAATGACATGTTAGGATTATTATTAATCGCTATCGCTGCCGTTTTGGTTATGTGGAGCTAACCTGGTTATGTTTATCCTACTTATTATGCGGCTTGTTTAGGTGCAAGGCATTTGCGATGTTAGCGATAAATCTCTAGGGCTTTAATGCGTTGCTGATTATTAACGTTAGCGGGCACGGCAATCTGATGCTGTGCAGCACGTTCAACCACGTAACCACTGATATAATCTATTTCAGTTTTTCGCAGCTGGAGAATGTCTTGATACATAGATGAGATGTTGTTAGCGGTTAAGTTTATGACTTTGTATACCATTTCTAGGCTAGCCGCTAGCGATAACGATATACCATCAGCTTTGGCTACCTCACAACACTCTGCCACGATAATGTTTATGTGCTCAGCAAAACTATCCTGTGCCAATTGGCCATTTTTGCATTCAAAAATAGCCGTAAGTGGGTTAATCGCGCAATTTATAATTAATTTTTGCCATAATGCGGTAATGATATCGGCGTGCCATGTCAGTTTAGGTATTGCTTGCGTTAAGCTGTCTTTAAGCGAGTCAGCTAATTGATGCCCTGTGTAATGTCCTACAGTTGTTTGGCCACTACCTGTATGAGTTACCTGCCATTGCGCATGTTTTAAAGCCCCATGTGAGGTTGTTGCTAAACTAAGGCCCATTTTAGGGTAATTTAAAAGATGCTTAGCGACATTTAAATGTGGTCCCATACCATTATGGAGCAGAATAATATGACAGTGGTTGGCAAGTCTAGGTAAGAAATGGCAGATCAGCTCATCGACTTGATAGGCTTTTACGCAAATAATAACCAGATCTAGCTCAGCGACTTCTGGGCTATCTTGGCCAAGTAAGGTTATTGTGTGATTATGGCTTGAGTGGGCAAGATCGGTAAATTGAAGTGTCTGCGAATCCGAGCTTAACTCGCGAGCGATTAAATAAACCTTTGCATCAGCTTGTGAGTTAATCTGGCTTGATAGCAAATTAAACATTAATTGGCCGATAGCACCAGCACCTATCACGCCAATTTTTTGTGTTGTCATCTCAAGTACTCGTTAATTAAGGTTTAGCGCCTTTATCTTTCAGTTTCTTATATTGTAGAAAGCTGAAATGAAACAAATAGAACAAAGCAATACCGACAAAGTCAGCAATCACGTCGCCTATTGATGCGCTTCGGTAAGGAAGCCTTGATTGAACTAATTCAATTAATACCGCATAGCTGGCTAATATGCCAAACAAGTAATACCATTTCGGTTTAAAGGCATAGTGGGCAAGAAAAGCGAGACCAAAAAAACTGCCTAAATGGCCGACTTTGTCCATATGTTGAAAAGACTGTGAATAGTTCGGCTTAGAAAATACTAAGTAGCTTGTTACTACCACAGCTATTAATAGTGCCAGTTTAAAAGCATTTCGATAATTGATCACAAGTATTACATCTGCCTTGAGGCTTATCTAAATTTGCCCCATGATAAGAAAACTACCGATTAAAGTCATCTATATTCCACTGTTATATCGCCAAAACTGAATATTTTGCGTTAAAATAGTCTAAATACCTCAAGCTTTATTAAAGGATCCCCATGCCATCAATGGATATCGTGTCAGAAGTTGACGAAGAAGAACTACGTAATGCGGTAGAAAACTCTCGCCGTGAAGTATCAGGACGTTTTGACTTGCGTGGAAAAGAGATTGATATTGATTTGAAAGACAATGTCGTTACCTTAAAATCAGAAGATGATTTTATCTGTAAGCAGCTGGTTGATATATTACGGATGCAGCTGAGTAAACGAAATGTTGACCCTTCATCAATGGAAGTTGACGATAAATCAGTTCACAGCGGTAAAACCTTTAGTTTAAAAGTAAACTTTAAACAGGGGATAGATTCATTAGTGGCTAAAAAACTGGTTAAAGCCATCAAAGACAGCAAGCTTAAAGTACAAGCGGCTATTCAAGGTGATTCAGTGCGTATTACCGGTAAAAAGCGCGATGATTTACAAGCTGTTATGCGTCTAGCTAGAGAGTCTGAACTTGGCCAGCCTTTTCAGTTTAATAACTTCAGAGACTAATTCTGTCGTAATAAAAAAACCGACATGAATGTCGGTTTTTTTATTGCTGCTTTTGGATCAACTCCCGTCATTTTGTGTTTTTTCAGCTTCTATCGCTTGGCGAGTATTTGCCCTATTAAGTAACGCGATTAACAGCAATACCGGAAAACCAATAAGACTCGCGGCAATGAAAAAGTTAACGTAGCCAAAAGCATTGACATACTCACCTGAAAATCCAGCAATAAATTTGGGGAATAGGATCATAATCGAAGACAGTAATGCATATTGGGTCGCGCTATAACCGCTGCTAGTTAAGTTTGACAGATAGGCAATAAAGGCCGCGGTAGCGATACCGGCACTGAAGTTATCGATTGAAATCGCGAAGGTTAAAAATGATACGTTGTAACCAATATAGGCCTGCCAAGCAAACAATAAGTTAGTCACAGCCACTAATAATGCACCTAAAAATAGAATCCGCATAGTGCCGTACTTCATCACTAGAATGCCGCCTGCACCGGCGCCGACTAGGGTCATAATTAAGCCATAAACCTTGCTTAAAAAAGCAATTTCTTCCTTGCTAAATCCCATATCGACATAAAATACGTTGGCCATTACGCCCATCACTATGTCGGAAATTCGATAACAAGAAATCAGCAGTAAAATTAGAATGGCTGTTTTGCCATATCGTTTGAAAAAGTCACTAAAAGGCAACACACTTGCGCTATATATCCAGGCAAAAGCTTTAGCTACACTATTGGGATAACGCTTGGCAAAATGTTGCTGTAACAGACGCTCTTTTTCATCGGCTTCTTTGGTATCGACCATGGGTTCTTTGGCAAATAATGCAGTGATAAGTCCTACGCTCATCATTAAAGCCATTATAAAGTAAGCTGTTTGCCAAGATTCAAGGCTGTAGCCTTGACTATCTGGTGACACCCAAGCGGCAATGGTTAATGCTCCAGCTGTAGAGACAATCATGGCGCTGCGATAACCAATTTGATAAGCGGCGGCTAATGCGGCTTGCATTTTCTCTGGTGCTGATTCAATTCTAAATGCATCAATAACAATATCTTGTGTGGCAGAGGCAAAAGCCAATAGCAGGGCACATATCGCCAAACGTTCAAGGTCTTCAATAGGGTCGCTTGTCGACATACCAATAATAGCGCCAATTAAACATAACTGAGCGAAGATCATCCAGCCTCTACGGCGGCCAAAAAAAGTGGTAAATAGGGGTAAAGATAATCGATCAACTAAGGGCGACCATGCCCATTTAAAAGCATAGGTAAGTGCTATCCAGCTAAAATAGCCTATAGCTGCCCTGTCAACACCAGCTTCTCTTAACCAAAAACTCAAGGTTGAAAATACCAGCATTAAAGGTAAGCCGGCGGAGAACCCGAGAAATAAGAGGATCAGTACTCGTTTATGATAATAAACGGAAAAAAGGTCACGACAACGATTTAATATATCTGACATGGATGCTGGATTAATGAGGCGATGGGGCTAGCTTACGGGCTGGACTGAAATGGTTCAAGCCATTGATTATTAAATTAGCTTAAATCAATGGCTCGGTTGCTAAAAATAACGGTAAATGTTGAACTAAGAGTTAAGGGCGAACCCCAATACAGCTTTGAGGCAAGCGACCACCAATATTAATATAATCACAGCACTCATTGACTTGACTGCGCAAGAACTGATCACCACGTAATGCCCAATCAGGCCATTTATCAAAGCAGTGCAATAGATGCCAAAAGACTTTCTCTGTATCCGTTTGTGGACATTCCACAGCCGGTGTGACTTCTGTTAAATGTTGCCACTCTTCGAGTACATCCCACATATAGAGTTGAATTTCTTTGTATTCGAGTTGGTTACTTAAGAAAGCTTTACCATAGTATGCTAGCTGAGGGGCTTTGGTCTCAATAAAATCGTTAGCTGTCATAAAACGTCCTTGAAAATGAATGCATAAAGAAACAGCATTTGAAGTATGTTTTAGAGTATAGACGTAAAACGCTAAAACGATAGCAAAGCACTACAGAATTAATGTTTGTTAAATTATAGATTATTTATGTTTTATTTTAATATGTTGCAGTAAGTGACTTAGCTTTCACCTGTTTATTTAGATAAATAAAATTAATCTATGAATTGATTGGGTCGATAGCGCGCTTTTAGACAAAAACGCGTCATCAAAACTATGTTGTAGTGTCTATCAGGATTTTGGCAGAAAGCCGATAATCTACAATTTAAGGAATTAAACTAACGAGTTTGTAATGTCGCTTTTTTTAAAATGACTTTATTTACTGGCACATCTGGCCAATTCAGGGTGGTATTTTGTTCTGTTGGCACCAGTGAAATGGCTTCGAGCACATCCATTCCTTCAATAACCTCACCAAATACAGCATAACCCCAGCGACGTTTAGACGGATCGAGTTTTTTGTTGTCAGCGACATTGAAGTAAAACTGACTATTGGCTGAGTGCGGATCGTTATCGCGCGCCATGGCGATAGTGCCTAAGCCATTGGATAGACCGTTGCCTGACTCGTTCACCACAGATGCCATTGATGGTAGCTCTTCTAATGCGGAGTTGATGCCACCGCCTTGAACAACAAACTCCGCAATGACACGATGAAATAAGGTGTTGTCATATTCACCTTTTACAACATAAGTTAAAAAGTTATCCACTGTTTTTGGTGCCCGAGTTCGGTCGAGTTCAACGACTATGTTACCCATAGAGGTTTCTAAGGTGACTTTGGGATAAAGCGTATCGGGTTGAATATCGACTGCAGCCAGGGCGCTAAAGGTTGTGAATAGTAATATAGACACTGCAGCGGTAACTGAACGAAATTTAGCAAACATGAATAGTCCTTCTTTTTTCACTAATTAATCTGTCAACTTTAGTTTTTTTAGTTATTTAAAAATTGGTGTAACTCATCATCATTAAGTATTTCAGTGGTTAATTTATCAATTAGTTTGTTCATTTCCAGTTCTAATGTGGCGAAATCAGGACTGAATGAGTCTTTAAAATAACCGTTGCCACTGAAGCTTTTCGTAAACTCTTGGCGTGAATTTGACGCTTTAACATTCATTACCAAACGTGTTTTTGCTTCGTAATTTAAGGTGTTATTGATGACATTCGTGAGTAAATATTCTAGTTGAAACTCGACCTGCTTACTGGCTGCAGGATCGACAACATAACCCGCCTTACGCATCCCATCTCTAAAAATGGCGTCAAGCTGTGCTCTAATAGGTTCACTAGAGCTGACTAATCTAGGGGCTTGAGGGGCTTGGTCGAGTTGAACAATAAAGCTTTTTGAGCGGGTATCAAGCATATCAATGCTGATCGCAGTATCATTCGTTGTATGTAAACTAACGGCTCCAAGAGCTGGGTTTAATGCAATATGAGTAGGCTCATGACTAGCACAAGCAGTTAATAACAAAATACTTAATAAAGCAGGAATTGTTTTTTTCATGATGATGCTTAAAAATCATTGTGTTGATAGATTATCACTAAAGGATAACAGAAAATGTGGGTTTTAACATGATCGGCAACGTGTTGGGTAAATGATTTATCTTGGTTGACAATTTTATTTTATCAGGTCAAGTTAACAGTCATAATAATGTTAAATAATATGGACCTAGTATGCAGCTTGTTCAGCCGCAATTTGCCCCTGAAAGTTTAATTGGTCATGATGGGCAACCGGTTTTTGGTCTATTTGATGGAAGTGTTGAAAACTTAAATGTAAAAGCTTTTAAGTACTTTAATGAAATGGATAAGCCCGCCTCGTTTGTAGCAAAGCATTTTGATTTTAAACAATTCCAATTTGTCAGCATTGTCACTCAGCGTTATATTTTAGGTTTGGCCATTGCTGATATTCGTTATGCCGCTTCAAGTTTCTGTTATTTATATGATATTAAAGCCAACCGTTTAGTGCAATCTGAATGGTTAAGACCGTTTGGGTTGGGGTGCACATTAAGTGCATCTGCTTGTCAGGGAACGGCCAAAATTGGTAGTAAGTTGCATCATTTTGAGTTTGTGATTAAAGACGGTCAGTGGCAGGTTAATATTCTATTAACGAATATTCAAGCCAAGCTTACTTTGTCGCCTCCAGCATTAAGTTTACCCCTCAGTTTATCCACCCCGACTGGTTATAATGGCTGGACCTATACCCAGAAACATAATGCCTTAGCGGTGTCTGGTGAGTTAACTATTTTCAATGAGCCGCAGCCATTGCTCAATGCTTTAGCCAGTTATGATTTTTCAGCGGGTTATATGCGGGCAAAAACCGCATGGCGCTGGGCTTCCATCAATGCGTTAACTTCCCAAGGAGCCATAGGATTAAATTTGGCCGCAGGTGTTAATGAAACCGGCAATACTGAAAATGTCATGTGGGTAAATGGTCAACGTCACTTTCTAGGTGCTGCTAACTTTATTTTCAACCGTCAGATTAGTGATGACTTTTGGCAGATATCGACTAATGATGGCCAAGTCGATTTGACTTTTAGGGCGCTAAATTGCCGTAAAGAGAAACTGAATCTTGGTTTTATAAAGAATAATTTTCGTCAATATATAGGTTATTACAGCGGTATATTGATTGATAATGATGGCATCAAATATCACTTACATAATCAATTAGGGTTAGCGGAAGACCATTTTGCAAAATGGTAATGGCTTGCGGGTAATTTGATTAGCGATTTAATAATTTTAAGAATACCTACGGACGATTAGATGGATTTTAACTGGTTAATATCTCACCCTGAAGTGCTGTTGTTAGCACTTGCACCGCTATTTTTTGTCTGTATTTTACTTGAATGGCTGGCTCGACATCGCTTGCCTGCAAATGCTCAATATCGCGGTGTTGAAGTCGCGTGTAACTTTGCCCTAGCGGCAATGCATCAAGCCACGGATTTACTGGCTGGGTTACTGATTGCAAAAGTGTATTTATGGTTATTCGATTGGCGCATGTTTGATATTCAAATGACGGTGGTCAGTTTTATTGGTTTGATTATCGCGCAAGATTTTTGCTACTACTGGTTTCATCGAGCCAGTCATCGTATTCGTTGGATGTGGGCTGCACATGTGGTACATCATAGTTCTGAAAATATGAACTTTAGCACTGCTTTTAGACAAAGTTTAATGTACCCATTGGCGGGTATGTGGCTATTTTGGTTACCATTGGTTGTCGTTGGTTTTGACCCTAACTGGGTGGTATTTGTGGTGTTATTAAACCTAGGCCTGCAGTTTTTTGTTCATACCCAAGCGATTAAGTCTTTAGGTTTTATGGAGTATATATTTAATACCCCTTCTCATCATAGAGTCCATCATGGTCGTAATCCGCAGTATATTGACAAAAATTACGCAGGAGTATTGATTATTTGGGATAAGCTTTTTGGTACATTCGAGCCCGAAGTTGACACGGTTGAATATGGTATTACTAAGCCAGTGAATAGCTTTAATCCATTAACGGTAACCTTTGCTGAATGGCGTGATTTACTCGCAGATATGAGTCAGCCTAATTTAACTTGGCGGCAAAAAATTGCGCTGTTATTGTCACCGCCGCAAGCTAATATCTCTATAGACGTTAGTGATTCAGACAAAAAAACACTCAACGGCGAAAAACCTACTGTTTAATGGCGTGCAAAATAACGAATTTATCATTTGATGCAAAGGTGGTGCAGTTTTTGAAAATGCGTTTTATTTTGACGTGGTACTCTAAATGTCGATTACCCACTACGTGTAACACGCCGCCAGTTGACAACTTGCGGTACGCGTCTAAAAACATCTGCCAAGCAATATGGTCAGTAATCGCTTCACCCTGGTGAAATGGTGGATTACATAGCACTAAGTCAGGCTCAACCTCGCCCAGATTGGTCAAGCAGTCATCCCAGTGAAACTCTGCGGTAGCGTTAAGTTTATTCGCATGAAAGTTAATTCGGCTTGATTCAACAGCCATTTCAGAATCATCGACAAAATGGATGTTTGCGTTGGGATAAAGCTGTGCAGCTCGTAGCCCTAAAATGCCATTGCCGCAGCCTAAGTCGACAATGGTATGGTACTGACCTTGAGGCATGTTATCTAACATAAAGCGGGCACCAATATCGAGTTTATTGGCGGCAAACACATTAGTTAAATTATTGATGTTTAACCCTAGTTCTGCTACTTGCCAGCTTATATCTTGCGGTAAGGACCTTATTAAACCATCGGCTATGCAAGAAATCACTCGCGTTTTCTTCCAGGTTAAACTGGCTGACGCAGGACCTAAGTTTTTACTAATCACATCAATAATCGATTTGTTAATTGATTTCGCTTTCGCGCTAATCAACACTTCAACCCCCTGCGGTAACACATGGGATAAGCGCTGTAATTGATGGGCGAAATAGCTGAGATTTTTAGGTAATTTCATCAACACCAGTTGGATAGTAGATGGCAGTAACTCTCGGCTATTAAAATACTCAATATGGTTTGAGTTTAATTGATTATCTGCCAGGTTTTGCTGTGCACCCAAAAGGCTTGTTTTGGCATCGGTTTCAACCACCAATGGCCAGGTATCATTTATCGCCGTTAGCGCACATTGTAATGCCCCAAAACTGTCATTAATAATGGCGGTCTTAACCGGCTTTTGTTGGTTTTCAATAAGGTGTTTTATCAGGTGTTCATCACCAGCATCCCAAGCCTGAAGATTAGATTCTTGCTTTTTAGGGTAACGAAATAAGGTGAGTTCGATACCTTGGCAGGAAAATTGGCTGGTTGTCATTGATGTTACCCAAGAGTGAATGCATTAAAGCCGTTAATTATCGCAGTTAAGGCGTGAGATTGAAATCACTGGTTTGTATATTGGATTAAATCGAGGGCAATATCGATGGGAATGCATGCTAGCTTAGTGCTAGATGATCGGTTTTGATAATCAGCTTGATATACAAACTCTTTACCTGTGTCGAGGGGAAGTATGAGCAGCTATGATTGTATTTAAGCCATTGACTGAGTAACATCTGCTAAAACGGAATACATATAAAGGATTGATATGAAAGGTGCTGGTGGAACATCAGGTGGAATAGGCTCATTTTTTATTGGCTTAGTTATGATGAGTGGTGGCTTTTACATGTTGCTCAAGGCGATTAAAGTGACCAGTTCATTCGGATTAAGTCATAGCCTATATAGTGTAGGTAGCATGAACCTGACCAGCGGGATGATTATGATCCCCTTTATGTTTGGTGTGGGTTTGATGTTTTATAATGCTAAAAATATTTTTGGCTGGATACTCACCTTCGGTTCTTTGGTTGGGTTAATTTTTGGGGTGATTAGTTCGATTAATTTTCGTTTCACCCATATGAGTGCATTCGATTTAATTGTTATTTTGGTACTAAGTGTCGGCGGCTTAGGTATTTTTCTACGTTCACTTAAAGCGATTGAAAAACGTTACCCTGAAGCATAATCAGTCAAATAAGACGGCATTGAAGCCTAGAGTAGCAAACTAATATTGCCAAGCGGTTAGATTAGGCGTGGCACTGAACTGATAATTGTTAATAACTTGTATGCCTATGTCGTGTTACAGCCATTATCCTGCAGTGGCTGAATTACGCTGGTGGATAATAGATCTACAACTTTACGATTTATTGCTAGTATCGTGTCATCTTAATTTGGTTGGTAGGCTATTACTGTGACAAATACTACGGCAGGCAAGACTTCTACCTCCCCTTTATCGAGTGGTATTTCTTTGGCATCAAATGCAGTTTCATCCTCCAATACTGTAAAAACTTATCGCGTATTACCCTGGATCCTTGATTTTCTAAAACCGTATAAAGTGAAGGTATTTGCTGCAATTGTGTTTTTGTTTATCGGTTCACTTGCCTGGTTATCTTTAGGGCAGGGAGTTAAGTTAATGGTGGACGAGGGCTTTATTGCTGATAACGCCGACCGATTAAATCAGATTATGTTATTTATTGTTGGCATTACTATTATCAGTGCTAGTGCAGTTTTCTGCAGATTCTACTTAATGACCTGGCTGGGTGAGCGAGTCAGTGCTGATATCCGTTTAAGGGTTTATTCACATTTATTGACTTTATCACCGGCTTTTTTTGCTTCACAACGCACCGGAGAGGTTATTTCTCGCTTTACCGCTGACAGCACCTTGATACAAAGTGTTGTAGGCTCAAGTTTGTCTATGGCGCTACGGTCATCTGTGACGGTTATTGGCGGTATTGTGATGATGGGCTTTACCTCGGTAAAGCTGACCGGATTAGTGTTGCTTGCTGTGCCATTAGTATTGGGGCCAGTGGCCTTTTTTGGCAATAAGGTCAGACGATTGTCTCGAGAAAGCCAAGATAGAGTTGGTGATTTAGGCGCCTATATTGACGAAACTTTACATGAAATACACACAGTGCAAGCATACACCCATGAGCCACAAGATAAGGCGGCTTTTGCTGAGCGTGTTGAGGCGGTAATGAGCGTAGCTAAAGGGCGAATTAAATATCGTGCTTTATTGATTGCTACTGTGATGTTTTTAAGTATTTCAGCGATAGCTTTTGTGACCTGGGTTGGTGCACAGGATGTTATGTCTGGTAGCATATCTGCGGGTGAGCTATCAGCCTTTATGTTTTATGCGGTGATGGTAGCGGGTGCGGTTGCAACCATCAGTGAGGTGTTCAGCGAAATTCAGCGTGCTTCGGGGGCGACAGAGCGCTTAATCGAGCTTAGCCAAACGCCTGTGGATATTGTGCAGCTTGCTACTCCAGAACAATTAATGGGTCAAACTCGTGGCGCGCTATCATTATCGGAGTTGGTGTTCGCTTACCCAGCAGAGCCTAATACTGATGTGATTAACCATTTAAGCGTCAATATTCACCCTGGTGAGCGGGTTGCTTTAGTGGGGCCAAGCGGTGCAGGTAAAAGTACTTTATTTGAATTGCTATTACGCTTTTATCAGCCCCAATCGGGTTCGATATCATTAGATGGTATTGATATTGCCAAGCTGTCTTTAATTCAATTGCGCCAACAATATGCGCTTGTACCACAGGAGTCAGTTATTTTTGCCAGTAGTGTGTTAGAAAATGTGCGTTACGGTCGAATTGATGCAACTGAGGAAGAAGTTAAACAGGCATGTATTGCCGCCAAAGCCGATGAGTTTATTGTTGATTTCCCTAAAGGCTATGACACTTATCTAGGCGAACGTGGAGTGCGCTTATCCGGTGGACAAAAACAACGAATTGCCATTGCTAGAGCTATATTAGCCGACAGGCCGGTATTGCTATTAGATGAAGCGACCAGCGCGCTGGATGCGGTCAGTGAGGTGAAAGTAAAACAGGCGTTAGAGACATTAATGGTTGATCGCACCACACTGATAATTGCACATCGGTTGGCAACTGTGATTAACGCCGATCGCATTTTAGTCCTCGATAAAGGTCAGCTTGTGGCATCAGGAACACATAATCAATTAATGCAATCTAGTGAGCTATATCGAGAATTTGCCAGTTTGCAATTACTGACTGAGCAGCCAGATTGTGCTTGATATCAGGGTGCCATTGAGTGCGAGCTTGAATAAGCAATAGCCACAACGCCTCGATTCAATCATTACCCAATAAAAAAGATGCTAAGGCATCTTTTTTATTGGCGCTTGTTTATCAAGTGCTTGGTTATGTACTTCTTATTAAGTATTTTTTAGGTACTTTTGATTCTGGGGCTAGTGTTACAGCTACTTGCGTAATTCTCTGCGTAAAATTTTACCTACAGTACTTTTAGGTAACTGAGTGGTAAACTCAATAATTCGAGGGATTTTATAAGCGGTAAGTTGAGTGCGACAGTATTGTTTAATGGTCTCCTTGGCCGCGTCGAGATCTTGGTCAGGATCTTTTAACACTATAACCGCTTTAATCGCTTCACCAGAACGTTCATCCTCGACACCCACAACCGCACATTCCATCACTAGCTCATGCCCTGAAATAATATCTTCTACTTCATTAGGATAGACGTTAAAACCAGAGACAATAATCATGTCTTTTTTACGATCAACTATGGTGTGATAACCATCCTCTGTTGCTATGGCTATATCACCTGTTTTAAAGTAGCCGTCCTCAGTCATAACACTGGCGGTTTCTTGTGGTTTATTCCAATATCCAGACATAACCTGAGGGCCACTGACTGCGAGTTCACCCGCTGTACCAATGTCCACTTCGTTATCATTTATGTCCAAGATTTTAACCTTGGTGTCTAAAACTGGTTTGCCGATAGTGCCTAAGCGTTGATGCCCTGGCGCATTTAAGCTGACCACAGGCGAAGTCTCTGACAAGCCGTAACCCTCTGATATCATGCAGCCAGTAGTTTGTTGCCATAAATTTGCAGCAGCGCTAGTAAGCGCTGTTCCGCCTGAAATGGTAATGGTCATATGACTAAAATCGAGCGCTTTAAACTCTGGCTGGTGGCATAAGCCAATAAACAAGGTGTTAAGGCCTGCAAATCCAGTAAAAGGATAAGCTTTCATGGTGTTAATTAATCCTGCTATATCTCGAGGATTAGGGATTAACACCGAGCATCCACCCGATTCAAAATACAGCACTAAATTCACCATAAAGGCGTAGATGTGATAAATCGGCAATGGAGCAACAAAAATATCTTTACCTTCACTCATAGTACTGGCGATTCTTGATTTAACTTGCCCTGAGTTAGCCAATAAATTGCGATGAGTGAGCATGGCACCTTTTGATAGCCCGGTTGTGCCGCCTGTATACTGTAAAGCGATTAAATCGGTCTGGTTCGGTTTTACCGGGGTAAAGCCACACTCGCGACCTTGAGCTAATAATGTATTGAATTCAATATTGTTGATGGCTGTTTGGGGATGAAGTTGTGGAGCGATCATATCCAATGCATTCGTTGAAATGACATATTCAATAGCCGTTGATTCTACAACGTTTTCTAATGTAGGCAGTAGGTCTGATAACACGACTAACGCTTTTGCGCCAGAATCATTATATTGATGGATTAACTCTCGTTCAGTATACAGTGGGTTAGTATTCACTATCACAAAACCGCCACGAATAATACCATAAGCGGCAATGACAAACTGAGTGATATTAGGTAATTGAACGGCGACACGATCACCAGGCTTCAAATTAGTGCAGTTTTGCAAGTATGCCGCAAAGTCTCGAGAAAGCTGTTCAACTTCGGTAAAGGTGATGTTTTTTCCTAGGCAAGCATAGGCGGTTTTATCGCCAAATTTAGCGCAGCTTTGTTCGATCAAATCAACGATAGATGTGTAGCAGCTTAGGTCGAGGGTTGAGTCAGCATCATATGCCATGGTATTCACCTTTATTAGTTTTATAGTTATGTCGGTTATAGCGGTAGGTTAATAATCAAACGAGTGTTTAGATTAGAGTGCTTTTAGCCATCAGGTCAATGAAAACTTATTTTAGCCATGAAGTGGCAACTTATCATCTATGTTGATGTATTTAAGTATATTTGCTCTATTTTTGTGCTTGTTACATTTGTGGACTAAGTTTCACCAATCAACTACGGATTTCTAGGCAAGTACATAGTTGTTTTTTTTGATCACAAATATTTCACATTAGCATTCACTTAATTGTAAGTTTTTATTTCTAGCTTGTTATATTGGTTCTTGAGTCAAAAAAATTGATTTATTTCTAATTTTTTTAAATTCGTTTTTAAACATGGGGTTGGCTCATTTTTTTGAGTTTTTGCTCTAAAAATACTGTTTTTTAGTCCATTAATTGCTAATAAATGTTGGCAATTGTTCTTTTCTTGTTATAAAAATGTAAATAGAGATGATGATAATTCATTTTGGGAGAGACGATTTCTTCTACAGGGAATGTTAGGGAATGGTGTTCAAACCATAAAATAATAATGACTGAGAACATAAAATGACCATTAATAATAAAAGCAAATTCGGTAAAAGCTCATTGAGCTTAGCTGTGTCAATCGCATTATCAGGTTCTTTACTAAGCGCTCAAGTGTATGCAGCTGATGAAGAAGTTGTTCAGAAAAAAATTGAAAAAATGGCCGTAATTGGCTCTCGTTCCGCCCCCCGTTCAGTGGGAGAGTCGCCAGTTCCTATTGATATTATTAGCAGTGATGATTTAAAGAAAAATGGCTCAACTGACATGATTGATATGTTAGTGACGTCGGTACCTTCTTTTAACTCTCGTGCTCAGCCTATTAGTGATGCTGCCAGCCTAGTGCGTCCAGTTAACTTACGTGGTTTGCCATCAGACAGTACTTTAATTTTAGTTAACGGCAAACGTCGTCACCGTGCATCTGTTATTGCATTCCAAGGTGGCGGTATTAACGATGGTGCTCAAGGGCCTGATATTTCAGTTATTCCCAGTGCCGCATTAAAGCAAGTAGAAGTATTACGAGACGGTGCTGCGGCGCAGTACGGTTCTGATGCAATTGCTGGTGTAATGAACTTTGTGTTAAAGGATAGCGCTGAAGGTGGTTCAATTTCAGCGACTCAAGGCCAGTACTATGAAGGTGATGGCACGTCGACCACTATTGACGCTAACATTGGTCTACCGCTAACTGACGATGGCTTTGTAAACTTAACGGCTCAATACAAAACAGCTGATGCAACAAGTCGTAGCGTTCAACGCCCTGATGCTGCTGCTATTTTGCTTGCGGGTAATACTGACATTCCAAATCCAGCTCAAACATGGGGTAATCCAGAAATTAAAGATGATTACACTATCTTCATTAACTCTGGTTTTGACATAAACGATAAACACAGTCTTTATGCCTTTGGTAACGTATCGTCACGTGATGCCGTCAGTGGTTTTTACTACCGTAATCCACATAACCGTGGCTCTGTGTATTCAAATGATGATGGTGAAACTTTATTGGTAGGTGATGTCGGCCTGGCAACTAACGGCGTTGCATCATGCTCATGGGTAGGTAATGTTGCGGCAAATGTGCCAAACGTATTAAATACTGCCTCATACCAAGCTATGGCTGCCGATCCTAATTGTTTTTCAATGAACCAAGTTCGTCCAGGCGGATATACGCCACAATTTGCTGGCACAATTGAAGACATGTCATTTTTTGCTGGTATTAAAGGTGAAGTAGCAGATTGGGACTATGATGCAAGTGCAGGTACAGGCTCTAACAAATCAACCTTTAGCTTACGTAATTCATTAAACCCATCGTTAGGTTTAGATACGCCAACCGATTTTGAAACCGGTGCGTATGAGCAAGTAGAAACAACGGTTAACCTAGATTTTTCACGTTTGTTTGACGTGTTTGAAGGGTTGAATTTTGCCACAGGGGTAGAGTGGCGCGAAGAGTCATTTGAAATTACAGCGGGTGAGCAAGCATCATGGGAAGCGGGTCCTTATGCTTCACAAGGCTTCAATATTGGCTCACACGGCTTTAAAGGTTTTGGGCCAGAATCAGCAGGGATAAATGATCGCAGTAACATCGGTGTTTATGTTGATGCTGAAGCTTATTTAGGTGAGAAATGGTTAGTTGGCGCAGCACTGCGCTATGAAGACTTCTCAACCTTTGGTGATACGCTTAACTACAAGTTAACTGCCCAATATTCAGCTACCGATGATTTAGCCTTCCGTGCGTCACACAGTACGGGTTTTCGTGCACCAACCGTTGGACAAGAAAACGTTGTTAATACACAAACCTCAATCGTTAACGGTGATTTGATTCAGTCATTCATTGCACCACCGACAGACCCACTAGCGGCTTACTATGGTGGTGAAGTGTTAACTCCAGAAGAGTCGGTCAGTTATGCGTTAGGTGCTGTATATCAAAGTGGTGATTTCTTCTTAACAGTTGATTATTACACGATTGAAGTGACGGGACGTATTGCTCAGTCTAGCCAGATAACTGTTGAAGCGGCTGATTATGATGACCTTCGAGATCTTGGTGTTGAGTTTCCTGAGTTAATTTCTGCAGTGACGTATTACAGTAATGATTTTGATACCACCACCCAAGGTGTTGATGTTGTAGGATCATATGATACTGAGTTGTTAGCGGGTGACACCAAATTCAGCTTAGCTTATGGTTGGACTGATACGAGTGTCGATAAATATAATGAAGATACGACAGATGCGGGCAAAGTTCGCCGTTTAGAAGATGGTATTCCAGCGCACCGTGCCACATTAACTTGGGGGCAAAACTGGGATGATCTAAGCATGAATTTACGTGCTAACTATTTCGGTGAGTACTATGCAACCCATGCCGATGATACGTCTGCTTGGGGGTCTGAAATGGCCAGTTCAGCAGTAACATTCGACTTAGAAGTGAGCTACACAGTGATGGATAGCTTAACCTTCTCAGTGGGTGCAAATAATCTATTCGACCAAGAAGCACAGAAACTTAAAGATGGTACTTTAGGTGAGTTAGGTGCGGTTTACTATGAAAGTGGCCCATTTGATTACAACGGTGGTTACTACTACGGTAAAGTTAACTACCGCTTCTAGAAAAAGCTTAAGGGCTTAATTAATTTAAGCTCTTAATTAATTGCTAATAAAAAGACTGCCTAGGCTAATGCCGTTCACTTAAGGTGAGCGGCATTTTTTATTTTTGCGACTGGGTAGCCATTTTTACTGACTTTTAAGCACCTTGGATAACTTCTTTCTCGTTTTCCTTCCAGCTTAAACTGCTTGGCATTTCTCTCTATATCTAAAATAAACCTCGGAACATTTCCTGGTGCATATAACGGCATATTAGTGAGTTGATTGATAATATGAGATGAAGCATCTCGAAAACTCAGCTGATTTGGAAATACATTTTTAAGCGATTTCGCCATTAAAATCATTTTATAACGTATTAAATTATAAGCTAATAATAGTCCCCATAGCTCTTGATTTATTAACTCTGGAAGATTGCTTCTCAGCGTAAATCGACTTTCTAACATATATTGTTTCATTTCTCGATAACCCAGCTCTATCTCCCAGCGATGTGTATATAAATCAACTATTTCTGCACCGGATAGGCCATAACATCAAGCATTGAACTCAGAATGTTGACCTGTTTACCTTTTATCTGACGAGTGGTTAATCTGGCTTCTATTGTTAATGGTAATTCAGGGCGTTTCTTTCTCGATTGAGGCGTTGTACTTAACCTGACAAGCTTATCGTGCTTACCTAAACTGCGGATTGTTTCATATTGAGTGCCTTTTTTTAACGGTAATAACCAATGGGTGTTGACGCCTTTAGCCTGCCAATCGTGTAATAAGCCTAGCGAGTAAAAGCCTTTATCAAACAAGGTTAAGCTGTTGTCGGGTACACTTTTGATAAGCTTAGCCGCTAAGTTCATTTCATTTTCAGCCACACTGTCAAAGACGCTATCAACCAGTAAATGACTACTCAGTTCCATCATACAAACCATGCGCACTTGAGGGTAACCAGACTCACTTGATTTGTTTGCTGTGCGCGCAAAAGCTGCACTATTCTCTTTCGTTTCAGGCGTTCTCCAGACTACGCCATCAACGCCAAAGAGGTTCAAACCGCACCAATGAGGATGTTCAGCACGTTGATGCCATGTGGCCGCTGAGCGATGAAATATATCGCGAACCACATCACTGCCAAGCTTTTTTCTGGCCTGTGTGACAGCACTTCTCGCCACATAATCAACCTCTTGTGGCAGCACAATATCAAGCTTGTTAATCAATTGACGAACGGATTCAGTGCGAAATAAAGACATCCCAATAACAGCCCAAACCATAGCGTCCATGGGGAGTTTTCGACGTCTTAATGTGGCAACACCATTGGAGTCTAGACAAGATTGAATAATATCGGGTTCAAGGACATCAGCAAGAGATGAAAATTCGGTGAGTCGGTTAATTGAAGTGCGAGCAAGTGCTTCTGAAAGTTCCATAAAAAAATCCGATAATAAAGATTATCGGATTTTGACAGACTAAAAGGATCGGTCAATAGATCGGTATATTTTTTATCACTTCAGTTCTTAACTGATCGGCATTACTGCCTAGGCAGTCTTTTTTGATGTCTACGAAGCTTTAAATTTAATTCGCCATATCCAAAGCTTGATAGACATGCCTAATCTCTAACACTTTAGGCAGCTCTATTCCATCTGGATAGGCTGGGCCATAGACTTTGTTGTATGGCGTACCAGCGGCACCTTGAATACCCATATACTGCTCAATAACAGTATCAGCCTCAGACCAATTCCCCTGCATTAAAATAATTTTGTCTGTCATTAAAGTATTAACCACTTGTTCGCGATGAAGCACATTAGCTTTATTCGTTTGGCAAGGGACACACCAATCAGCAGTAATATCGACAAAAACAGTAAAGCCTTGCTCTACATAGGGAATTATTTTTTCTGGCGCGAGTGGCTGCCAATAGAGACTTTGATATGCTTGATAGTCTTCGCCTTTATTAACAAAGGCAATAATACTGGCAAGACAAAACGCTAGGCCCCCTAGAACGAAAATAACCGCCATAGGGATAGCTTTACCTTTGAGTTTTGCGAATAATAACCCCGCAATCGCTAGCATTAACGATATAAGTAACAATGAAGCAATAATAGACATGGCGGTGCTTAAGTAAGGGGATCTTACAAATAGCATATCAAGATTTGCTTAATTTGGTGTTAATGTCCGCAGTAATAATAGTGCAATTTATATTAGAGCAAGTAAGGATAAGTATGAGTTTTACAACTTGGTTAGGGTTACTCGCCATTTGTTGCCTAGGAGCAATGTCACCAGGGCCAAGCTTAGCTATGGTAGTTAGGCATACTTTAGGCGGTAGCCGTTTACACGGTATTGTTTGTGCTTGGGCACATTCAATTGGTATTGGGATTTATGCTTTAGTGACCTTATTAGGGCTTGCTGTAGTGCTTAAAGCATCGCCCTTGTTGTTTAATACAATTGCGATAGTTGGCGCATTATACCTGGCTTGGATCGGTATTCAGGCGTTGCGTTCTAAAGGTGGTATGCAACAAAAGCTCGCCGCTGGACATAAAACGAGTTTACTAGCTGCCGCGCGTGATGGCTTGGCTATTTCATTGTTTAACCCTAAAATTTTACTGTTTTTTTTGGCGTTATTTAGCCAGTTTGTATTAGCCGCAGAAACTTTAGCTGGGCAAACATTAATTATACTCACTCCTTTAATCATTGACGGTCTTTGGTATACCTTGATTGCAATTATATTATCGCATTCAGCGGTATTACCTAGGTTACGTGAAAAAGCGGTATGGATAGATAGGGTATCAGGAGTGGTACTTATTGTGCTTGCTGGGCGAGTTATTTTTACCTTGGTATAACGACTTGCAGCATAGCAGTGCGTTACATTTTTAACGTACTGATAATTTGGTATTAATGTTAACGTTTTGAAAGGTGAAAATAATGCCATCTTGTTTAGGTGACATTATTTTCAATTCAATGATTTATCCTTTGAAAACTTGCACACTGTCATCTTGTGCTGGTTCATTTTCAGCTTTAGAGATTGGAGGGTGCTTAATGTGATCTTCTAAGTTTTCATTTAGCATGAGTTTATATTCATTGGCAAACCAAGCTAATGCATTGTCTTTTTCTGCCGCTAAGTCAGATGACTTTATTGCAGCCTCAAATGCATTGTAGCGAGAGGCTGCATAACGTAATGCGGTGCCAACTTTACCAATATCATTTTCTGTCTGGCCGATTTGATTGGCTAGAGCAATAAATTGATCTGCTAGTTGATATATAGTTGTCGCGCTTTGTGTGTCAGAAGCTACGTTTTGAGGTGCAGATTGTTCAGTCATAAGACTCCCTTGATAGGTAATGTAAAATTATTAGTGTACCGAGTTTAAAAATAGAATTCAGTTAAAACTTAACTATTAGGTTCTGAATCTGTGATGACTTGCCCATTACGAGAATCATAATAAATCGAAAGGGTATTTAACTTGTTATAGAAGAAACGGCATTGGTCGGGATTGATATAAGTGACCCTGTATTCGGTCGCTGTTGAGTTTAAACTGGTCGATACGCTAGGTGAGTCTTGTAAAATAGTATTCCAAACAGAAATACAATCGTTAGTATTATTGAGGCGAGGTGAACTTTCAAATGGTGGATAGCTTTGTGCAGGGTATCCCCATAGGTTCATATAAAGCTGACCATTAATTCCGGCATTTTCGTATATTTGTAAATTGTCAGCGGGCCCAGAGTTCCCCATAGCAGCCCATTTGATATGTGCAAGACTAATCCCTGATGCAAATGAGCCACCAGTACCTTTGACATTAGATACATAGGCATCTTGTTGTAGGTTAATAAACTTAGGCAAGGCTATTACAGCTAGAATAGCTAAAATAATAATAACAGTGATTAACTCAATTAAAGTTAAGCCTAGTTGTTGCCGAGTCGTCTTAAACTTCATAATACTCAATAAACGATTTATAATAGCGGTACTCTAAAGTAGCTGATGTAAATTAGCAATTTCCCCTAAAAGTTTGAGGGTGTTGAAAGTGAAAAGTTGGTCTGTATTTATCAAGAATGAACAACAGCAGGACTACTTTATTCGTTTAAATCAATTTCTGATTGATCAGCAGTCAATGAACAAAGTCATCTTTCCTCCAAAGGCCGATATTTATCGTGCTTTTGAATTAACTCCAATAGAAAAGGTAAAAGTGGTGGTGATTGGGCAAGACCCTTATCATGGCGAAGGGCAGGCCCATGGGCTGGCTTTTTCTGTTAAGTCAGGGGTGAAAGTTCCACCGTCACTGGCTAATATTTACAAAGAGTTAGCACAAGATATAGTGGGTTTTTCGCTTCCATCACATGGTGATTTAACCCATTGGGCTAAGCAAGGTCTGTTAATGTTAAATACCGTTTTGACTGTTGAGCAATCTTTGGCGCACTCACATGCTAAAGCAGGCTGGGAGGTGTTTACCGATCATGTATTAGATTATCTTAATCATTCACAGCAACCGCTTATATTTGTGCTGTGGGGAAGTCATGCAATCAAGAAGGGGCGTCTGATTACCCGTGAACATCATACTATTCTAAGTGGTCCTCATCCGTCACCATTATCGGCATATCGTGGCTTTTTTGGATGCGGTCATTTCTCGAAAATAAATCAACAGCTTATTAAAAATGGTCAAGAGCCCATTGATTGGCAGGTATAAAAAAGCAGTAACAATTACTGTTACTGCTTTTTTAGCGGTTTGTTATAACTTAACATATCTTAGTGCTTACGGTTTACCGATAAGTGAGCAAGAGCAATAAGGGCTTGTTTATAATCGGTATCGGGTAATACGATTAATGCATCAATCGCTTTTTGTGCCTCTTGTTCAGCTCTCTTTTGGGTGTATTCAAGCGCCCCAGATTGATGTAAGGCTGCCACTATTTGATCAATTGCTTGGGTGCCATCACCTTTTTCTATGGCGACTTTGATTAACGCTTTGGCGGTGTCATCGCCATGTACCATCGCATAGATTAATGGCAATGTAGGCTTGCCTTCCGCTAAGTCATCGCCAATATTCTTACCTAACTCACCAGTTTTTGCAGTGTAGTCCAGTAAGTCATCGGTTAACTGAAATGCAGTGCCTAAATATTTACCGTAATCGCCAAGCGCTTGTTGCCATTCTGATGGAGCATCCGCTAACACGCCAGCCAGTAATGTAGCCGCTTCAAATAGTTTGGCTGTTTTACAGTAAATGACTCGCATATAGTTTGCTTCAGTCGTCTCGGGGTCATTACAATTCATTAATTGCAGCACTTCCCCTTCTGCCAACACATTGGTTGTGTCAGCCAGAACTTTTAATACATGCATACTGTCGAGTTCAGTCATCATTTGAAAAGAACGGGTATAGAGAAAGTCTCCTACCAGTACGCTCGCGCTGTTGCCAAATAGTGCATTAGCCGTTTCGCGGCCGCGACGTAATGTGGACTCGTCGACAACATCATCATGTAATAATGAAGCAGTATGAATAAACTCAATAATAGCGGCTAACTTTACATGCAGTTCACCCTGGTAGTTTACCGATCTAGCAGCAAGGATTGACAATAAAGGACGTAGACGTTTTCCGCCACCATTTATAATGTAGAAGCCTAGTTGGTTAATTAGGGCTACATCAGATTCAAGTTGCTTATAAATAAGTTGGTTGACGGATTGCATATCTGAGTCAGCCAACTGACGAATGGCGGTTAAATCCATAATACTCTCTAATTTATTGTGGAAGACATTAATGGTCTTTCTATTTGGTGCGCATCTGGGTTCATATCTTACAGGAGAAACGCGCTGTTTTTCAAAGTTGTTATTACTAATTTTGAAACTTGTTACTACTTAAACTCAATTTCTAAAATGTGTGCCTGTGCCATTTTTTTTAGTTACTTCATTAATGCAAAAGAAAAGAGCAGATCTAATATGCTAAGAGGGCAAATGAGTCAGTGCTTTTCAGGATAAATTTAGGTAAAATCATTTCAAAATCCGGTGAAGATAACACAGGAAGATTTTAGCGCTACTCTTAAACTATTATAATGAGTGTTTTTGCGAGGTAGTTAAGGCAATTGTACTTAATGTTTATACAATATTCAGTAACTAGTAGTGAATATTGTGCGGTAGTGACGGCTTTTTAATTTGAATCTGAATTAACACTTGCCAGTATTAAATTCTTCGCGTAGAATCCGCGCCCATTGTCATTAAAAGTTTTTTAGCACCTATTCTCGTAAGATCGGGTTAGAGTGTTAGTCATTTGGAGTGAAATAGCTATGTACGCTGTTTTTCAAAGTGGCGGAAAGCAACACCGTGTTGCTGAAGGTCATACAGTTCGTCTAGAAAAAATTGAAGTTGCTACTGGTGAAACTATTGAGTTTGATCAAGTTCTATTGGTTGCTGATGGTGAGAACGTTCACGTTGGTGCTCCTCTAGTTGCTGGTGGTAAAGTTGTTGCTGAAGTGGTTAGCCACGGACGCGGTGAGAAGATTACTATTCAAAAGTTTAATCGCCGTAAGCATCACGAAAAGAAAACCGGCCACCGTCAGTGGTTCACTGAAGTTAAAATCACTGCGATCAGCGCATAATTTAGGAGTCTAACTCATGGCACATAAAAAAGCTGGCGGTTCTACTCGTAACGGCCGCGATTCAGAAAGTAAACGTCTTGGTGTTAAGCGCTTTGGCGGTGAATCAGTTTTAGCAGGTAACATTATTGTTCGTCAACGTGGTACTAAATTCCACGCTGGTGTAAATGTAGGTATCGGTCGTGACCATACTTTATTTGCTCTAACTGACGGCAAAGTTAAGTTTGAAGTTAAAGGTGCTAATAACCGTAAGTTTATTAGTATCGAAGCTTAATTCTTTAACTAAGCTAAAATCTAAAGCCCTGCCTCTGGTAGGGCTTTTGTGTTTTTTGTTATTGGTTTTGGACCGATAGCAAATTATGTCTAACCTTACGTTATCCTGTTGGTTTTAAAGCAAGAGTGAACTGAGTGATTAGATAGATCTATTTTTTGCAGCAAGCGGAAGATGTATTTTCCATACACCACGCTTTTCTGCCCCCTGATATTTACTGTATTTAGGGTTATAATTAGCGCCAAGGTTCTATCGTACAACAAGGTCACTTGCCTTGATGTTATTAGATGATTGGAGTGTTAGGAGTCCGTATGAAGTTTGTTGATGAATCCAATATCCGTGTAGAAGCCGGTGACGGTGGTAGCGGCTGTGTTAGTTTTCGCCGTGAAAAATATGTACCGGATGGTGGTCCTGATGGTGGTGATGGTGGTGATGGTGGTAGTGTCTTTTTACAGGCAAACGAAAACCTGAACACCCTTATTGATTATCGCTTCACTCGTTTTCATATGGCTGAACGTGGTACAAATGGCCGAGGGCGTGATTGTACTGGCCATGCTGGTGCAGATCTAGTGTTACAAGTACCTGTAGGTACACGTGCTATAGATCAAGAAACCGAAGAAGCATTAGGTGACTTAACAAGCCATGGGCAAAAGCTGCTAGTGGCGAAAGGTGGCTTCCACGGTTTAGGCAATACACGTTTTAAAAGTAGTACTAACCGTGCGCCACGTCAAAAAACTCTTGGTACGCCAGGGGAAGTGCGCGAAATAAAGCTAGAATTACTTTTATTAGCCGATGTAGGACTGTTAGGTTTACCTAATGCGGGTAAATCGACATTTATACGCTCAGTATCACGTGCTACGCCTAAAGTGGCCGATTACCCCTTCACGACACTAATACCAAACCTAGGGGTTGTTAACCCACGCCCTGGTCAAAGTTTTGTTATTGCTGATATTCCGGGACTGATTGAAGGCGCTGCAGAAGGTGCAGGCTTAGGTATCCGTTTTTTAAAGCATCTTGAACGTTGTCGAGCACTGCTACACATTATTGATATCAACCCTATTGACGGCAGTGATCCGATTGATTCTGCTAGAGCTATTGTCGGTGAATTAGAGAAGTATTCTCCAAAGCTTGCCGCTAAGCCTCGTTGGATGGTATTTAATAAAATCGACCTATTGCTTGAAGATGAAGTAAAAGAAAAAGTCGCTCATATTATTAAAGAACTCGCTTGGGAAGGCGAAGTTTTCACTATGTCAGCTTACAATCGCCAAGGTACTGAAGAGTTAAGTATTAAGTTGCTTGATTTCATTCAAACATTGCCTATTGGTCAAGACGACCAAGATGACGAGCAGGAGGTTGAGTTTAAGTGGGATAATTATCATCAAGCTAAAGATGACAGTATCAACGAAAATTACGATGATAGTGACGACTTGGATGATGATGATTTTGATGAAGATGACTATGATGTTGAAGTGATTTATCAGCGTTAAGTTGTAAAGGATTACTGTGTACGCGGACAACCAAAATGATATTACCCGTTTAGTTGTCCGCAGCGCGCAATTGCTATTGGCCTATGGCGCTGTGTCTGATTTAATTGAAGAACTGAGTCAGCGCCTAGGCAAAGCTTTAGGGCTTGTTAGTGTTGAACTGACTATCTTATCTAATGCTCTTGTATTCACCAGTCTGGCTCGAATTCAACCTAACACATTCCCTGTAAAAGTCGTTACCCCTGTTATCGGACTGTCCTGTGCTAGTCTTTACCATTTATTGGCTGGTGATAAGATAGCCTGTTTAGTGGCGTGTATCGTCTCATCGATTGGTAAGAGTGTTAGACAGTTTCTTACTAAAAGACAATTTAATTTATTAGTTAGTTTTTCAATTACCGCTTTTATCACTAATACTGCGGCCATCATTCATATGCTCGCCGAAACTTACGTTTCCAATACTGTTACAGCACGTACCCAATTAACGCCTCAAAACCAAATCAGCCCAGAGTTAAGTGAGCAAGTGACTGTAAGTGGGTTTGAAATGGTTTTCATTGTGGCTGCAGTGGCTGTAGGGATAGCATTACCCAGTTTAGTATATTATCGCAATCGTCCCATTATTTAATTAGAGGATTCATCATGCGTATCGCAATGATTGCCGCCATGGCTAACAATCGTGTTATTGGTAAAGACAATCAAATGCCATGGCATTTACCTGAAGACTTAAAGCATTTTAAAGCAATGACATTATCTAAGCCTGTGGTTATGGGGCGTAAGACCTATGAGTCAATAGGGCGTCCATTACCCGGAAGGCATAATATTGTTATTACTCGACAATCTAATTATGCACCGGATGGGGTCACCTGTGTCGGTAATTTTGAGCAAGCGGTTGCTGCCGCAGGTGAATGTGACGAATTAATTATAATGGGTGGCGGTCAGCTATATGCTGAACTACTCTGTAAAGCAGATGTATTATATTTAACTCAAATTAACTTAGATGTTGAAGGTGATACTTATTTTCCTGAGTGGGACGATGGCAGCTGGCTATTGAAACAAACTCTTACAGCAACAAATGAGCATGGATTGCAATATAGCTTTAACACTTTTGTTAAAAACTGTAAACTTGCTCACGAGTTACCCTGAAGCTAAATACAATCACCAAGATGAGCGTATTAAGATAAAATAATAAATTTAAAGGAGTGTCAGATGCGTTTAATGCCTGTGGCGATAGCCGTCCTGATTGCAGCATCTTCTGTGTCAGCCCCTGCTGTAGCGAACACTGATCAGTTAGTTGCTAATATATGTGATTATGTAAAGTCAGACGATAAGAACCGTTTACGTAAAAAGCTGAAAGAGGCTCGTGTAAAATTACGTAATATATATTCAGGTGTAAGTTGTGATGGCAGCAGTTTATTGCGTACTGCCTACAATTCTAACGCGAATGACGTAGGTGAGTTTATTGCTAAACGTTTACCTGCATCAGATCTTTCAACTGCTGAAGCCGATGGTTCTTCTATTATCGACTGGGCAAATGCTAATGGTCATAGTGGTAGCCCTATCACTGCAGCGATTACAGATCGCTTAGGTGGCGGTGCTGGTGAGGACTAATCGTTAAGATTATTCAGCATCTACAATGTTAATTTAAAAATACCGACTCATTAAGTCGGTATTTTTTTTGATTCAAATTTAGCTGTAAATTGACGACTGATAATCGATCAGTTCTTCCACAAATTAACCAACAAAAAAGGCCTTTCGGCCTTTTTTGTTGGTCAGATACACTTTATCTGAATTAGACTTTAAACTCTTTAACTGACGATTGTAGCTCTTCCGCTAGCACTGCTACTTGATGGCTTGATTGTGCTGTTTGCTCCGCCCCAGAAGATGTTTCTTCTGATATAAGGGCAATATGCTCAAGCTTCTCAGACACCTGCTGGCTAACTAGATTTTGCTCTTGTGCGGCGTGAGCGATATGGGTACCAGAGTCATAAGCTTTATGAACTGACTTGATAATTGTCTCAAGGGCTATGTTAGCCTGTTCATTCTTATCGACACAGCTATTAGCTTGTGAGCGACCCAGTTCCATAACCGCAACGGCTTGTTGAGCACCTTGCTGTAATACTTCAATCATCAACTGAATTTCTCGAGTTGAGTCTTGGGTACGTGAAGCAAGACTACGAACTTCATCGGCGACTACTGCAAAACCACGACCTTGTTCACCAGCTCGTGCTGCTTCAATAGCAGCATTTAATGCCAATAAGTTAGTTTGCTCTGCAATACCACGAATAACATCTAAAATAGAACCAATAGAAGCACTGTCGGTATGAAGTTTATTAATGACCTCACCGGCTTTAGTGACTTCATCTGCTAACGCTAAAATAGTCAACTTACTTTCATCAGCAAGTGAGCGCATGTGTTGGGTTTCTTGGTCGGCTTGTTTTATTTGCTCTAGCGCTTGATCTGCACTCATTGACACTTGCTGAGAGCTTGAACTTAACTCTGTTGTAGCCGTTGCAACTTGATCTACCTGACTTTTTTGCTCCTGAATACCAATAGTCGTTTGCGCTGTTATTGCTGAGGTCTCTTCTGCTGCCGCAGCAAGTTGATTTGAACGATCTAGAATCCCCATTATTAAACTACGTAAGCTATCAACTAAACGGTTACAGTTTTTCGACAGTTCTGCAAATTCATCGTGGCCAGAGTCATCCAGTTTATGAGTTAAATCACCTGAAGCTAGTACATTAAGTGCTTGGTTTACCTGTGCTAAAGATTGTTTTAATGGTTGGACAACCATATAGCTGACAAAAAATGCGACAAAGATAGCAAATAGTACTACAACCATGGTTTTTACTTCTGCAGAGTCAATCACATCTATTGCTTCGTTAGTGATCTGGTTAGTAAAACTATCAATGGCAGCGGCAAGCTCTGTCATTTTTGTATTAACTATTTTGATTTTAACTTGGATATCAGTTAGCGCAGCCGCTGATACGACTTCGTGCTGTAACTGCTGCTTTTTTAGATTGATTATTGAATTGTTGCCCGATAATAATGTAAATACTTTATCTGTTTCTGCATTAAGATCGGCTAATGTACCACTGTCAATAATATCTTGACCCTGTAGGCTTATATGACTTAATTTCCCTTTTGCTTCACTGACCATGAAATCTAACTCTTTAATAATCAGATCATATTTGTTGCTGTCAGTGACCGCTACGAGGTCGTATACCGTAGTGATTAAATTGATAAATGTGCTGTCAACAATATTAGCGGATGAAGCTATGCTTCTTTCTACTGAGTCTTCGCTCGATTCTAAATCTGTTACATCGAGTAAAATAGAAGATGCATCGTCAGCCGCATTTTCTATATCACTGCGCATTTTCAATGCCTGTTCTTGTTTAGATAAAGCTTGCTGTCTTTCGCTGAGCATTTTATCGGCGACAGCTTCATACGCTAGATAAGCTGACTTTAATTGGTTTAACGGTTGTGAAAGTTGTTCTTGCTCGGAAATTAAGTTTGTTAACTTACTGAACTCAGATTGGAATTTCTTATTTTCGCTGGCAAGATTTTGCTCAATAGTTGGAATTTTTGAAGAGTGATCACTGTAATAACCCAAAATAGACTGAATTTGTTGACTACTAATATTTTCACTTAATAAACTAGTATGTGCCAAAGCGGGTAAGTTGACTTGTTTTAAGGTTTGGGTGCCTTTTTTGATGCTGTTATTACCTAATAATGTGACAACGCCAAATATAATTAGTAATAAAGTTAAGACAGAAAAACCGCCTATAACCCTAGTGGCCACTTTAATTTTCATATGTTTCTCCAACCTATTATTATTTTATCCCAACAGCGAGGACTTTGGTATTCAGGTACTTTTAAATCCGATAGTAGTTTATCGGCTTATTTGTTATTTAGTTTAACGTTAAATAAATTATTTTGGGTAATTTTTTCATTTGTTTCAAGGTGCCACAGGGTTAAATGTTCACCCCAACAACATCCGGTATCTAAAGCGTGTAAATGTGGTGCTGATGTCTGTCCCATTAATGCCGCCCAATGACCAAAAACGATTTGATAAGGTTTTTGTAACGACGATTCAAAATCAAACCAAGGCTTTAATATATTATCTTTGAGTTGCTGTGGTGGTAGCTTACATTCAAACTCTAAACTCGTATCGGGATGTAAAAAACGCATCCGTGTGAGGGCATTGATACCATATATAGTTCGTTCAATGCCGTTAAGGTTATTGCTCCAAGCATTAGGCTTATTCTGATACATCTGGCCAATAACATTCGTCAAGTAATCTGCTTGTTTTAGCTGTTCACTAATCGTTAAACTCTCAGATAAAAGTGTGTCTAAATTCCACTGAGGAGGCACACCCGCATGACTCATTATAAGGTTATGTTCTGGTAGGTGACGTACTAAGGGTTGCTGCCTTAACCAAGTGATCAGCTTATGACAGTCAGGCGCTTCGAGCAATGCCTGTAAATGATCATTTGGGTTAGCACGTTTTATTTTGCCATGAATTGCCATTAAATGAAGGTCGTGATTACCTAATACTACCTTGCCGCTGTTTTGTAGTGATTCAAATAATCTTAAGGTTTCTAATGAACCTGGCCCGCGGGCAACTAAGTCACCCACGGCCCACAGGATATCTGTTGAAGGGTTAAAGCTAACTTTTTGCAATAGTATTTGCAGTTCTTCAAAACATCCTTGGATATCGCCGACAAAATAATTGGCCATAACTTTATTGAAGCAACCCTGGTACGGCTAGTCTGAAAGTGGGAATGATAGCTGAAAATAATCTGCCATCATTATAAACCATACCGTATGAGCCTTCCATAAAGCCAATAGGAGTTTCTAACATTGTTCCACTTGAATATTGGTAAGCGGTATTAGGCGCAATGGTAGGGGTTTCTCCTACAACGCCAGGCCCTTTTACTTCACTTTTATCGCCATTGGCATTAGTGATGATCCAGTGACGATCTTTTAATGTGACCGCTTGATCGCCTACATTGATTATGGTGATTGTGTAGGAGAATAAATATTTTTCATCTGCTACGTCAGACTGGTGAGCAAGATACTCTGTGTCGACTTTAATTTTTATTGGGGACTCTGCTTGACTCATAGTTGAAATATTTCGTCCTTAAGCAAAGGGGCATACTCATTGAACATGCCCCTTAAGATGAAGTGGTTAAGTTGATATTTTTTTATCTATATATAAATTAGCCATTGCAACATATTGTTGCACACTGATTTGTTCAGGTCGCAGGGTTGAATCTATATTAAGTAAGGCAAAGTCTTCATCATTGATCATGCCTTTTAAGTTATTACGTAATGTTTTACGGCGCATGTGAAATGCGGTTGTACACAGATGGCGCATTACGGTGACATCTTTGCATGGCCAAGGTTTTTGCTCATAAGGCAATAAACGTACCACGGCTGAGTCTACTTTAGGCGCTGGAGTAAAGCAGTGTGGCGGCACTTCTAGTACTGGTACCACTTGGCAAAAGTATTGCGCCATTACAGTCAAGCGTCCATAAGCTTTACAGCCTGGGCTAGCTGATAAGCGTAATACTACTTCTTTTTGAAGCATAAAATGCATGGTTTCAATATATTCAGCAAATTCAAATAAATGAAACATTAAAGGCGTTGAAATGTTGTAAGGTAGATTACCAAACACTTTCATTTTTTTGCCTTCTTGTCTGAGCAGATTAAAGTCAAACTGTAGTGCATCACCTTGGTGAATCGTCAGTTTATCTTTTAATATTGGATGTGTTTTTAAACGTTCAACTAAGTCACGATCGAGCTCTACTACCGTGAGGTTATCTATGGTGTCGGCAACCGGTTCTGTCAGTGCGCCTAAGCCTGGCCCAATTTCGACCATAACATGGTCATTATCAGGGGAAATAGCACCAACAATACTGCTTATCACACCTTCATCAGTTAAGAAATTTTGTCCAAATCTTTTTCTGGCTGTGTGGCCTAAATGTACTTTATTACTCATTAGCTTAATTACTCATTAGCTTAATTACTTACTCTTATCAATCATTTCAATGGCTTTATTTAATGCGCAAAATAAACTGCCACTATCTGCTTGTCCGGTGCCGGCTAGATCGAGTGCTGTGCCGTGATCTACAGACGTTCTAATATACGGTAAACCTAATGTGATATTGACTGATTTGCCAAAACCTATAGATTTAAGCACGGGTAACCCTTGATCATGATACATAGCTAATACAACATCAGCTTGTTCAAGATATTTAGGTTGAAATAATGTGTCGGCTGGAAGTGGCCCGACGATATCCATACCTTGCTGACGTAACTCATTTAAGGCCGGTATGATGATATCAATTTCTTCTCGACCTAAATGACCATCTTCACCTGCGTGAGGATTTAAACCACAGACAAATATTTTAGGTGAGCCTAAACCAAATTTACTGAGCAGTTCACGGTGTAAAATGCTAATAATGTGGTGCAACCTGTCTCGGGTAATGGCTTTTGCCACATAGGCGAGTGGTATATGGGTTGTCATTAGTGCGACCTGCAACCAGGGGTTGCTAGCATCATTACTACATCAGGGCAATTTGCCTGTAATGCAAAGTACTCGGTGTGACCACTGAATGAAATACCTGCTTGATTAATGATGCCTTTGTGGACAGGGCCGGTGACAACTGCATCAAATTCTTTTGACATGTTTTTTTCACCGACGCACTTAAGTGTTTCTACAACGTAGCGACTGTTAGCTTCGTTTAGGACACCGCACTCAACGGCTTCGGCCAGTTTAAATGGCAGAATAGTTAATGTGCCAGCTTGTTGTGCTTTAGCAGGTAGCGCCGAGTTATACAGCTGTAGTTGTAGCGGTAAATTAAGTAATTTGGCCCTATCTAATAATAATTGTGGATCAGCACAAACAACTAGCTCAGCAGGCCAATCCTGCTGAGCTAGTTTGATGACTATGTCAGGGCCGATACTCGCCGGTTCACCTGGCGTTATCGCGATACGTTTGATCATTGTGAGTTATTAGCCTCGTATATTTTCAGGCTCGAATACTTCGATGTAAGCGTCACTGCGCATTTCATCTAACCAGTTTTGTAATTCCTCGTTAAATTTACGACGGAAGATTAATTGGTGTGCTCGATTACTATTAAACTTGTCTGTTGCATCTGTTTTTCGGCGTTCTTCTAACTTAACTATGTGCCAGCCGTGAGTGGTGCGAAAAGGTTCACTGATTTCGCCAGGCTTTAAACTTGTGAGTGTTTGGGAAAACTCTGGGACATATAAGCTTGGCTCAGCCCAACCTAATTCACCACCTTTGGCTCCTGAACCTGGATCTTCTGAATATTGACGAGCTAATTTATCAAAATCTGCTGCGCCACTGCGTATTTCTTTTAAGAAGTTTACTAGCATGGCTTGCGCACGGTCTTCAGATAAAATTGGTGATGGTTTCAATAAAATATGACGTGATTTAACTTCCTCTATTTCTTGAGTTTGTAATCCACGAGTATCCATTACTTTAATGATATGAAAACCAGATCCTGATTTTATTGGTCCTAATATATCGCCTTTTTTAGCGTCGACAACAACTTCTGCAAACAAGGTCGGCATTTCATTGATGTTCATGTAGTCCCATATGCCACCTTCAAGCGCTTTAGGTCCTGATGAAGATGCTATTGCAGTACTGCGGAAGTCTTCACCTTCATTTAGGCGTTTTAAAACAATGTCTGCTCTGCGGCTTGATAATTCAAGTTGCTCACTCGTTGGGTCGTTTGGGATCTCAATTAAAATATGACCAATTTGAAATTCAACATCTTTTAAGCCTTGTTCTTCAATGAGTTTTACGAGACTGTTAATTTCTTGAGGTGACACTTGAATGCGACGCTGTACTTGAATTCGTTGAATTTCACCTAAAGTGATTTCTTCGCGAAGTTGTTCACGATATTGGCTAAAGCTCATCCCTTCAGCTTCAAGTTGCTGCTGCATCTGATTTACAGTAATTTTCTGTTCTTTAGCAATATTCTCAATTGTTTGATCTAATTGAAGATCGCCAATAGATAAACCAATGCGTTCAGCGGTTTGCAGTTGCAAACGGGTTAAGATTAGGCGTTCAATAATTTGCGTACGTAAAGCTTCATCAGAAGGTAGCGTTTGATTAGATGCTTTAGCATTTGCTGAAACTGTCGCAATCATATTGCTAATTTCGCTTTCTAAAATAATACCATCATTTAATTGAACGGCTACGCTGTCTAACGCTTGCGGGGCTGACAAAGCTGATTGGCTTATTGTCAGTGCAAATAAAGCAAAAAAAAGTTTCTTACTGTGTTTCATCCAATAAATCCTTGACACTTTTATTCTGATATTTGGGGGGAAGCCCAAATCTATTGTTATCGTTTTTGCGAGTTAATCTTAATTAACTTAACATAGGACTACGCTTTTTAATCTTGGTTCAGCAATTTATCATAAGCTACCATAAAAGCGGCTTAATTCCTTAAGTAAAGTGGCTTGCGGTAGTTAAATAAACCTTCATTTAACATATCTTCAACCCCGAGAGGTCCTGAACCACCTAAGCCTTTGATGACAAAGTTGAGGTAAATACCTTTGTCAAATTCTTCACGCCCATCGATACTTTGTGATAAATCGTCATCATAATTTGTTTTGATGCGGTAATGATAACTTAAACGCACAGCCCAGCAACATGACTCATATTGAACACCTGTATAGGTTTCAACGCTACGAGATTCGTTTAAGTCATAATACCAATTACCGACAAAATATAAGTTATCGCTAATCGGCCAAGATGTTCTAAGACCAGCTTGAGAAATACTGACACGGTCATTGGTGTTGGTGTTGAGAAGATCTGGCACGTAACGATAACTAAATTGCAGCAATTTATCGTTACTGGGGCGATAATCTAAAGTGACTTCATTTTTTTTATTTTTACCATTTTCGGTATCATGTTGAACAGAACCACTAATAAACCAATCCTGATATAGCTGAGCATCGAGCTCAGCAGCTAAAATTGATGTGGATTCTGTTTCCTGTAAGTGTAGATTTTCACTTAATACTTTTGATTCGTCAAAATAGAGAGTTTGGCCTAAGCTGAATTTAAATTTTTCAAAATTTAGCTCATCAAAGAACCGAGTCGTGAATCCTAAAGTCAGTTGATTTGCATCTGCAATGCGGTCTAAGCCAGAAAAACGCCTATCTCGAAATAAACCAAAGTAATCTTCCTGTAATTGAGCTGTGTCATAAATACCAATGTTTGTTTGGTCTTCATAACCCACATACAGGTATTGGAACTGAGGCTCTAATGTTTGTCTTAATTGACTATCAAACATGGTTGCCGGGCGTTCAAAGTTTATTTGACCTAACACCCGAACCTGAGGAATTGTTCGACTTACTGATTCGTCAAAGTCGGTATCGAGTTCGGTAAGTTGCTGCCAATATTGGGTCTGCATAAGTTTGACCTCACTGGTTAAGCTGCCAGCAGGTCCCTGAATGGGTAGCGTTAAACTTGGCACCATATGTAAGCGTGTTGCTGTTGAATATTCATCGTGTTGATGACGAAAGTTAGTCAATTCTGAGTTAAATTTAAAATCGATACTATTGAAAAAATCAGTTTGACGATAGTTGAAATTTAATTGTGGCATGACTTGATAGGGTAACTCGTCTTCGCCCAGTACTTTTATGTCTTGTACCCGCATATTGAAGTCCCAGTTTTGCTCAAAGTAACTGGCTTCACCAATACGTGATAATTGATTGTCTGTTGAGCGATTAACATCGGAATTTAAGTCATTGAAATAGTTGTTATCAGATACATCGGTATAGTTTGCTATAACTCGCCAATTGTTATTTAGTGCGCCTTGGTGGCTCCAATGGTACAAATAGCGATCAGGGTTGTTAAATAGTTTACGGTCATTACCTAAGTATTCGACATTCATTTGACCATTTTGTTGTTCACCAGCAAGATAGCGGAACTCTGTTTTAGTAAATAGACCCCGTGATGACATGATATCTGGTGTGAAGGATAAGTCATATTCTGGTGCAATATTCCAATAATATGGCACACTCAATTGCACACCATTAGTTGTACTGGTGCTGAATGCTGGAAATAAAAACCCTGATTTGCGTTTATCTGATACAGGAATCGTCATGTAAGGGATATACAAAACGGGAATATCTGCAATACGCAGTTTGGCATTCCATATCTCACCCCACTCCTCTTCGCTGTCAATTTTAATCATGTCAGCTTCAAGCAACCATGATTGGTCACCTGGTGGGCAAGTGGTAAAGTTAGTACCAGATAGGATTAAGTTATTCTCGGAGGTTATCTGTAACCGCTTAGCATCGCCATGAATTTGTTGGCCATTAAGCCAATATTCAGCACCTTCTAAATTGGCACTGCTACTGCTCATTTGCGCTTGCAGAGAGTCAGCGGTAATGGTGAATTGCTCATCTTTGAAAATGAGATTGCCATTAGCATTTAGTTGCTGTTTTTGCTGGTCTAAAATCGCTTCGTCAGCGGCAATGTGTCTTGTTCCCTGACTAAAACTAACGTCTCCACTAAAGTGCGCTTTGTTTTCAAAAGAGGCCGATGAGTCGTCTGAAATAATGACAATATCGGTATCTTGAATACCCGTTAGCTTTTCACGATCACTAAATGAGCGAGAGACAGGGGGCTCGACTATACAAAGTTGAGGGGCTTCCTCTTCTACATTAGGTGCCTGAGCAAACACGTATTGAGGTAACAGGCATAAGGCCAGAAGATATCGGATCTGCATTATAGTCAAATAATTATGAATTCTTGTTCTGGAAAGTTTGGGTTAATAAAGAAGTTAGCCGCTAGAAAAAACAATCAATTCTTTAGCTGTTTCCAAATGTTATGCTGGCTATAATAAAGCAATTTTTGTTGAAGAGCCATTGAGATGAGTCAAACAGATTTAAGATTATCCTTATTATCCTCTTGGTTAAACCAGTATTTTGGTCAAGAAGTAAACGTTTCGTTAATTTGTGGTGATGCCAGCTTTAGACGCTACTTTAAGCTGACTGTAAATAACAGCCATTACATTGTCGCTGACTCGCCTATTACTTTAGTGCCTATTGCGCCATTTATCGCTATCGCGAAGGCATATCGTCAAGCGGGTGTATTAGTGCCTGAAATTGTACATTACTGTCTAGCACAAGGTTTCGTGTTGCAAACCAATGTCGGTGATGAGCAGCTACTATCCATTTTGCAAAACGATAATGTCACAGCCTACTATCAACAAGCGCTAGATTTACTCGTGCCCATTACTGGTGTGACTCAATACCATGATGCAGATGGGAACATCCAATCATTACCTTATTACGATAGTGTGTTTGTTGAAAAAGAATTAACTATCTTCACCGAGTGGTTGATTGGGGCTCATCTTCAGTATGATTTGTCACAAGTGGAACGTGTCATGTTAAAGGACAGTTTTCAGCTGTTGATCGCCAATGTAGAGGCTCAACCTAAAATGGGCATGCATCGTGATTTTCACAGTCGTAATTTGCTTATTAATCATGATATTCCCGGCCTAGAACGCCTTGGCGTGATTGATTTTCAAGATGCTGTGATGGGACCGGTAACCTATGATGCGGTGTCGCTGCTACGTGATTGTTATGTCCGGTGGCCTGAAGAAATAGTTAATTCACTAATGCGTTATCATTACGACTTAGCTATAAAACACGGATTAGTTGAGCCTAATGTCGATTATTTCGTTTATCAACAATGGTTTGATTTGATGGGGCTACAGCGTCATATTAAAGCTGCGGGTATTTTTGCGCGATTAAAGTTACGTGATGGGAAAGCAGGTTATATGGCAGATATTCCTTTAACATTGCAATATATAGTTGATATAGCGGGGCGTTACCCTGCACTGAAGTCGTTAAGCGATTGGGTTGAGCAGGTAGTGTTACCAAAGGTACTTGCAAAAAATTCCACTTTAGAAGGCGGTCTCTAATGAAGGCGATGATTTTAGCCGCAGGGCGTGGTGAAAGATTAAGACCACTGACTGATTTAATGCCTAAACCTTTGGTTCAGGTTAATGGCAAGCCTTTAATTGAATACCATTTGGAGAAGCTGGCTGAATGGGGCATTACTGACGTTATTATCAATCATGCATGGCTCGGGCATATGCTTGCTGAGTCATTAGGTAATGGTGAACGCTGGGGACTGTCGATTCATTATAGCGCGGAGGTCGAGGCTTTAGAAACCGCAGGCGGGATAAAAAATGCTTTACCTTTATTAGGTGCAGAACCTTTTTTATTACTAAATGGCGATATTTTTATCGACGAATTACCGGATATAGAAGCCGCATTCGCTGTGGTTAAGCAACGAAAAGCTGACGCTTATATTTGGTTGGTTGATAATCCATCACATCACGCTCAAGGGGATTTTTGCCTTACTCCTTCCAATATGACGGTTGAGAGTGCCCCTGCGCTAGTGGCCTTAGATGGCAGCACACGATTCACTTATAGTGGAATGGGTGTGTACCATCCGAAAATGTTTACTGAGCTTGCCAGCGGGTCACAACCCTTGGGGCCATTACTTAGGCAGTCAATTGCACAAGCACAAATTTATGGCCATTGTTTGACACAATATTGGTGTGATGTCGGCACTGTTGCTAGATTAAATGCGTTAAATGCACGAGTAATGTCGTTATCCTAATGTTTGGATAACAAATTTTTTAAAATATAACGGAACAGTCAATGCGAATTTGGGGCAAGGTTTTTGGGTTTATCATTGGGTTTATGTTTGGCAGAATTGCTGGCGGCATAATGGGCCTTTTTTTAGGACACCTTTACGATAAGCGTCAACGTTTATCGGGCTTAATACAACAAGCGGGCGAGCGACAAGCGACTTTTTTTAATGCCACCTTTGCTGTTATGGGCCATGTTGCTAAAGCATCAGGCCATGTAACCGAAGCAGATATTCGTGTAGCGACGTTATTAATGGATAAAATGCAGCTTTCTGGTCAGCCGCGTGCTGATGCCCAAGCTGCATTTCGTTCAGGTCGCCAAGCAAACTTTGATTTATTTCAAACATTAGCTGATTTTAAACGGGTTACTCAAAACCGGCATGAACTGCTACAAATGTTTTTAGAGATCCAAATTCAAACTGCCTTGTCAGATGGTGAGCTACAAGCAAAAGAGCAGCAAGTGTTGGCTATCATAGCTGAGCAGTTAGGGTTATCTAAGGTATTAAAAGATTTGCTTGCTCGCTGGCAAGCAGAGTTTCAACATCATCAATCAGCCCAAGGCAGTAAAATGCCACTAAACGATGCTTATTTAGTGCTTGGCATGGTTGAATCTGACACGGATCAACAAATCAAACGTGCTTACCGTAAACTGATGAATGAACATCATCCAGATAAACTGGTTGCCAAAGGGTTGCCGGAGGAAATGATGATGTTAGCCAAAACCAAAGCACAAGATATTCAAGCCGCTTATGAAACGATTAAGGCCGCTAGAGGTATGCGTTAGTTAAATGGCTATATTCAGCGGTGATAGTAATGGAAACATCTACACAGGAGTTGTGCAAAACATGAAGCAATTACAGTTAGTTTGTATGGCCGCTTTTGCATTGATGAGCACAATGAGCGTTGCTGAAATATTTGTAGCCCCTTTTGGTGGTTATAGTTTTGCTAGTAACGGGCTAGAAGTCTCAGTTAATGATGCTCAGACTAATTTTACCGAGTTAAACATCACTGAGAGTAGCAATGTAGGTTTAATGTTAGGTATAACGACTCAAGACCCAGGCAATATGTACTTCTTATATAGTCGTCAGGAGACGGATTTGCGTCAAGGTTCATTATCATCAGATAAGTTAACTGAACTCGAGGTTAATTATGTCCACCTTGGGGGAACATTGTATTTTCCAAATGGCAATTTGAAACCTTATATTACAGCCAGTGCAGGTTTAACCCAACTTCGCCCAAATAAAGAATATTCAAGCGAAACTCATTTTTCTATGGGCATTGGCGGTGGTATTGCCTATGAAGTGACTCAAAATGTTAGCGTGTTTGCTGATGTGCGCGGCTATGCTACTTTCTTAAATTCAGACAGTGGATTGTTTTGTAACCCAGCTAGCTGTGTATGGCAGATAACGGGTGATTTAATGTGGCAAAGCCAAGCCAATATTGGTCTTGAGTTTGCATTTTAATTCGACTATTTAAAGGTAGATGATGAAAATAGTAGTGCTAGATGGATTTACGTTAAATCCAGGTGATTTAAGCTGGCATGAATTGTCGGAGCTAGCGCCATGCCAAGTTCATGATCATACCTTAGCTGATGATGTGGTTTCTCGCTGTCAGGCGGCAGAGATTATTTTAACCAACAAAACCTCAATAACAGCGGATATTTTAAAACAACTTCCTGATATAAAATATATTGGTGTGTTAGCTACCGGCACAAATGTGGTAGACCTTGCCTATGCCAAGTTACGGGGCATCATTGTGACAAATGTGCCAGCCTATGGTCCAGATGCTGTCGCTCAAATGGTGTTTGCTCATATTTTGCATCATACCCAGCAAGTTGCCCTGCATGATAAAGCTGTGAAGCAAGGTCTATGGGCTGGGCAGCGTGATTTTTGTTTTACTTTATCTCCATTAATGTCGCTTAAAGGTAAAGTGCTTGGGTTAATTGGTTTTGGTGACATAGCCCAGCATGTGGCACAAATTGGATTGGCTTTTGGGATGAAGGTGTTAGTTCATACTCCTAAAGCGAAAGCTGGACTTGCTCAAGGTATAGCGTGGTGTGAGTTGGCAGTCCTACTCCCTAAAGCTCAATTTCTATCACTTCATTGCCCTTTGACTGAGGTGACACATCATATGATCGATGCATCGACTTTAGCCAAATTACCCAGTAATGCATTAATAATAAATACTGCCAGAGGCGATTTGATAAATGAGCAAGATTTAGCCGACTGGCTTAATCAAGATAAAGGTTTTGCTGCAGTAGATGTGCTGTCAAGCGAACCCCCTCAAATAGGTAATCCATTACTTAGCGCTAAAAATATTACAATCACCCCTCACATAGCCTGGGCAACAAAGGAAGCCAGGCAAAATTTAATGAATATTGCGGTGAATAATTGCCGCCAGTTTATGTTAGGTGAACCTGTAAATGTTGTTAGTAGCTAGTTTGGTTCTGTCGTTCAACCAGCATATTTATAACTAGAAAAACGGTGACTTTGATAAAGTTGTTGATGTGTTTAAGATGAAGGTCTTTGATTCACACGATATCAATGTCCGCCATATTAAACACTAATATGACGGACATAAATTAAAGTGATACAACTTAATGGTTAACTAAAAGATGATGAAAAATAAAGCATAATAAGAGTTATAATATAACCTTAATTGCTTCTGCAGCCTTTTTGGCCTTTTCGATAGCATTTTCTATACTGGTATCTTTAGCTAAGGCTACGCCTAAACGCCTACGTCCATCAATATCGGGTTTACCAAATAATCTCAATTGAGTATCGGGTAAGGCTAACGCTTTTCCCATACCTTGATATCGAATGTTATCCGATTTTCCTTCCGCTAGAATGACTGCTGAAGCCGCAGGACCAAATTGCTCAATTTTACCGATAGGTAAGCCTAAAATAGCTCTCACATGTAAGGCGAACTCTGATAAATCTTGGCTAATTAATGTGACTAAACCAGTATCGTGTGGGCGAGGGGATACCTCAGAGAAGTAAACCTCGTCGTCTTTAATAAATAACTCAACGCCAAAAAGTCCGTATCCGCCTAATGTTTTAACGATTTTCATTGCGACAATTTGCGCTTGTTCTAACACATGATCCGGCATAGCTTGCGGCTGCCATGATTCACGATAATCGCCATCTTCCTGCCTATGCCCAATAGGTGCGCAAAAATGGATCCCATCGATTGCGCTGATTGTGAGCAAGGTAATCTCATAATCAAAGGCAATAAAACCTTCAATGATCACGCGCCCTTGACCGGCACGTCCACCTTGCTGGGCATAATCCCAAGCCGCTTGAATATCATCAGCAGATTTAAGCACGCTTTGGCCTTTACCTGATGAACTCATTACGGGTTTGATCACACACGGGAAGCCAATTTGTGCGATTGCCAAGTTCAGCTCTGTTAACGTGTCGCAGAAAAAATATGCTGACGTAGGTAAGCCTAATGTCTCAGCGGCTAATCGACGAATGCCTTCTCTATCCATGGTTAACTTTGCCGCTTGTGCACAAGGAACCACGTTTAATCCTTTAGCTTCTAATGCTAATAAGGTATCAGTTGCAATCGCTTCAATTTCAGGGATAACAATATCGGGTTTTTCTAATTCAATTACAGCGGATAAAGCCGCCCCATCGAGCATGTTAATCACATGGCTACGGTGGGATACTTGCATGGCTGGAGCGTTAGGGTATCTATCGACACCTATCACTTCAATGCCAAATCGCTGCAATTCAATCGCAACTTCTTTACCCAGCTCACCGCATCCAAGCAACATGGCCTTTACGGCATCAGTGCAACCTGGTGTGCCTAATATCTCTAATGACGAAGTACTCATATTAACCCTTGTTCAGTGTTTTATAATAAGAACAGTTTACCTACTTTAGAAGAGGTTTTGCTATTACTTTACGGTAAAATATGTGAAGTAATACGTTGAATTTTCTTGTTTAGCTCATTCTTAACATTAAACAAACATTGTAAATTGTCAGTAGGCGTGTAAGATTTATTATTATCAGATTAAATATGGCCTGGAGGCTAAATGTTTTTAGATTACTTTGCGTTAGGGATATTGTTTTTTGTCGTTATTGTTATTTTTTACGGCATTATTGCTATTCATGATATTCCCTATGAGATTGCTAAAAAACGCAATCACCCGCAACAGGATGCTTTGCATATTGCCGGATGGGTAAGCTTGTTTACCTTGCATGCCATTTGGCCGTTTTTATGGATATGGGCCACGTTATACCGTGAAGATAGAGGTTGGGGATTTTCAGATAGCCGTCAAAGGGAGCTAATTCTTGAAGGCGAAGTAAAAGAACTTATTCAGAAAGTGACTCAATTAACACTGAGATTAGACCAGGCAGAAAGTAGCAAAGTGGCTAAAGCAAATACCTCAGCAGCGGTTGATGTAAATGATGAGCCTCAAACCAAGCCAGTTAATAAGGAGAACAAATAATGGATTTACTCCTTATTTTGACCTATGGCGCCATTTGTATCGCCGTTTTTAAAATATTCAAAATTCCACTTAATAAGTGGACTGTGCCAACAGCCTTACTAGGCGGCGTAGTGTTAATAGGTTCATTGTTGTTATTAATGAACTATAACCATCCCTATACTAAATTTACTCGAGAGTATTTCGTTTCTATTCCTATTACTCCAGCGGTGAAAGGGATTGTGACTGAGGTGAATGTTCATCCTAATACCCCCGTAAAAGAGGGGGATATTTTATTCAAAATAGATCCGACACCTTATGCTGCTACGGTTAAGCAAAAACAAGCTGCACTTAAAGAAGCTGAACAACAGGTTCCTCAACTGCAAGCCGCCTATGAAGCGGCTCATGCTAAACTAGAACAAGCGCAGGCTGATTCAACTCGTACTGAATCAGCTTATAGACGCTATGAAGAAGGACGTAAAAAAGGTGGTCGTAACTCACCGTTTACCGAACTTGAATTAGATAACCGTCGTCAACTCTACATAGCGTCATTAGCACAACGTGATGCAGCAAAAGCAGATGAACTTCGCAGCCGTTTAGCATTTGAGTCAAATATTAATGGGGTTAATACTAAGGTTGCTGGATTGCAAGCTGAGCTGGCGAAAGCGCAATTTGACTTAGAAAAAACCATTGTGCGTGCGCCTGCTGATGGTATTGTCACTCAATTGGCTTTACGCAAAGGGATAATGGCAGTGCCTATTCCATTGCGTCCAGCGTTAACTTTTATTCCAGATGAGGAACGATATTTCGCGGGTGCTTTTTGGCAAAACTCTTTACTGCGTTTAAAAGAGGGCGACGAGGCTGAAGTGATTATTGATGCTGTGCCTGGTGTGGTATTTACAGGTAAAGTTGCCAAAATACTGCCTGCTATGTCTGAAGGCGAAGTGCAGTTTAGCGGTAGCTTACAGTCATCGAGTAGACTATTTCAACGTGGTCGAGTATTAGTATTAATCGATCTTGATGAGAATGCGCTTCTTGATGGCTTACCGGCAGGTATTGCAGGACAAGCGGCTATTTATACCGATCACTTCAGTCATGTCGCAGTTATGCGTAAAGTATTACTGAGAATGCAGGGGTGGCTAAATTATCTGTTTGGCGACCATTAATGGCGAATAGGTTTTAAGGTATTTTGGTTAAATAAAAACGTCCGCATTTGCGGACGTTTTTGTATCGAGTCAATCATTACTGTTCAATTTTTTGGTGGGAATTGCTGCAGAATATGATAAACGGTCTCGGCAGTTTTGTTGGCTTTATGCTCACCACCTTCTTCAAAATCATATTTGTCAGTACCGCGCCAAATTAGCTTATTTTGCTTTGGATCAATAATATCTATTTGAATAATCTGTACTTTAGCGCTATCACTGCCCAGGGGAACCCCAATACTGGTGCCTACGCTTGCCCCTCCACCGCTTCCCCAGCTTCCTGTGCCTAAGCCAATTGAAAGGCCTGAGCTTTTAGGCTTTTCTTCCGTTTCAAAGGCAAAGCTGACTGAGAAATCTGCTTGGTTATCAGTTTGAGTAAAACCTTGCTTAACCAATGCATCAGTAATGTTTTGTTTTACCCGTTGAACTGTTAGTGGGTCATCGCTGTTGGTAACATTGATAAGGTTGAAGCTTTGTAATTGGCTAAAGTCATAGTTAATATCATAGTCATTTTTAGGCGTACTTTGGCAGCCTAAAATAACTAAGCTTGCTATCAATAATATCGATTTAGAGAGAAAGTGGTGTAAATTTTTCTGCGGTATAATTGGCTTTATCATAATAGATGGCTCCAAAAAGTGTACAGTTTTACTACAATTGATATAACCTTAACTATATCGTCAATTGGTTAACTACGCTCTAACTATGGAACAATTAAGTTTTTTTGCCATTCCTAGTCCCTGTGTTGGTGTCTGTCAGTCAGATACTAAAGGGTATTGTACTGGGTGTTTTCGCAGCCGTGACGAGCGCTTTAATTGGATGAGTTTCTCTGAGCTACAAAAGCAAGATATTGTGCGTTTATGTGTTGCGCGGCGAAAACGGCGCCAATATGCTTTATTCAAATCGCAAAAATTACTGCAACAACAGCAACAAGCGAACAGTAATAATCAGTTTGATTTTGATCAAGTTGATGAAATGGATTTACTGGGAGACTTAAGTCAGTTTGAGCTAGACTAGTTTTTTGCCATTATTATAGGCCAGCTTAAGGTAAATTCAGTTTTGGTCTGATTACTTGATATGGTTACATTTCCCTTATGGCGCATCATAATTCGTTTGACTATGGCCAGGCCCAAACCATGACCTTTATTGCCGTTATGTTGAGATTGGCTACGATAAAAAGCATCAAAAATATAAGGATGATCTTCTACCGGAATGCTAGGGCCGTCGTTGTTAACGGATAAGTAGACTTTATGTTGATCCGTTTTTAGATTGATTTGAATACGTGATGTAGCATAACGCTGTGCGTTTGTAACAAGATTTTGTATTGCCCGTTCGACCAATGACCCTTCACCTTTAATATAAATTTGCGTCATGTTAGTAAGATTTAATTCAATATCATGATCACTTAAATCTTCAAGCCTGAGGATCAGTTGTTTGCTGATGTTGACGAGTTCGCAATTTTCTAAAATAGGCTCGATTTGCATTGTTTCTAGACTGGCGTAGGTAAGTAACTCTTGCAGTAAACCTTCCATCTCTTTGATGTCAGTTTGCATCCCCTCTAAAAAATCAATGCGTTGGTTAATATCGCTATTAGGTAGACAATACTGTGGGAGTAGAGCTAGTGCGAATTTAAGCCTTGCTAACGGTGTTCTAATTTCGTGTGAGACAGCATTAGTTAAATGTTTTTGGTTATCAATTAAACTGCTAATGTGTTGCGCCATATCATTAAATGTCAGCGCGAGAGGGGCTACTTGAGATCTTGCGTTAAGCTCTATACGGGTATTCCAATTAGCTTCACCAAATTTTTTGGTGGCCATACGCAGTATTGTTAAGTCCCGTGAAAGAGGCCATACCCATATTAATGCAACCAGTGCGAGCGAGGCATAAAACACGATAGTAAATATCCCGCGTAATTGGCTACGGGGTTCAATATCAAACGGCCCAGCCACAAGCACTTGCTCACCTACCGCAATAAACTGCAATTGTTGCTCATTTGCTTCAGTGGTTAATATCCGATTATGCGCAAGCTGTATCTCACCATTTAAGGCAATTTGATTTCGTTGAAGTAGCTGTAATGGAAAAGAGTGTTGAGCGCTTATTGCATCCAGCAGCGTTTGCCTATCGGCTTCTGATTGCTTAGATAAAATCAATGCTAACGCAATAAGCGGGGTATCGACATCACCACTGTCATCGACATGGTTTTGCCATAGGCTATCTAATGTCCAGCCTATCCCTAAAAAGCTTAAACTGAGTAGCAGATAAAGGCTGATGAATAAACGCTTCATTTTAGTGTGTTATCGCTTAGCTATTCCATGCATCTGGTGCAAACAAATAACCTTGTCCCCACACTGTCTTAATTCGGAATGGTGTTTCAATACTGTCCCCCAGCTTTTTACGTAGACGAGATGTGCGAACATCAATTTTACGATCTTTGCCATCAAAATCGATGTTAAGTAAGTATTGATAAATATATTGACGGCTTAACACTTGACCAGCTTGTGAAGCTAACAGCCATAATAGTTCAAATTCATGGTTGGTAAGGTCTACTTGTGTATCGCCTAAACGAATTGTTTGAGTATGCGGATCAATACTGAGTTTACCAAAGTTAAGACAATGAGATTCTGGTTTATTAGGCAGCGCTTGGCGACGAAGTAAATTATTAATTCTAGCCACTAATAATGCTGGTTCAACGGGTTTTACCACGTAATCATCTGCGCCTAATTCTAGCCCTTTAATTTGATCTTCATTGGTGCCCAAAGCACTCATTAATAAAATAGGGCCAGAAAAATAATCAGGCAACTTTTCACATAAACTGAAGCCATCAAGTCCTGGTAACATAATATCAAGTAGAATAATGTCAGGCTTGTAGCTGATTAAGCGTGTCAATACAGTGTCACCGCGACGTTCTACTTCAACATGCATATCATGTGTTTTGAGATAATCAACAATGAGATTCGCAAGCCGGATATCATCTTCAACGAGTAACACTCTGTGGGTAGATTGTAGTTGGGTCATTAAAATAAGCTCCAAGGATTCCGGTAGCGTCTTCTTATTTGTCGAGAGGACGCTTTATTGACCTTTAATTTGACGCCCGCAAGCGTGAGGTTGTCGTGTTTGCTTACGAGTATAAATTGGATATCTTTATCGGTTTTTATGGTTAAACTGACCGATTTTTCGTTTAGATTGTCCGAACACCATCGCGGTATGCTTGGGTAATCTGAAATAATACATACCAGCTCTTTATTGGCTACACTCCATGTTAATAACAGATCGATTTCACAGTAATCAAATTGATCATCAGTGAGACAAAAGTTAGGCGTAGCATTAAGTCGCACTTGATGTTTTAGAGGTTCTGCTGCTGTAGAAGAAACACTCATAAACAACATCAATATACCAACAAACAGATATAACCTGCAGATAGGATAATGTTTCAAAATTAAAACCTATAAGCTGCGCCAACAAAATAACTTTGACTGTTATCTTGATTGACTAATGGACTATCCGTTATTTCATCTGACAAAGCAGTGTAACGATATGCCATTATAATATTCCATTGTTCATTAATGATGTAGCGGGTAGTGAGTTCCATGCCAGTATTCCAGCCTGAACTAGCTTGGTATTGTCGGCTCCAATAACTATTCTCGCTTTGTCGAACACCATAATAATATTGAATGACTTTAGCACTTTTCCAGTCTGCTCTTAGGGTTATGTCAAACACCCATTGCTTAACCGCTAAATCATAATTCCAACTTATATGTGCAGTGTCACCATTGTGAACATTGAACATGTCATGGGCATAAGCCACTTTAAAGAAACCTAAACGAGCATAGTAGAAAGCTTCAAGACCACCGTAAAAGGTGAATTTTCGGCTTTCAAGATGATTAAAAACTTTAGGTTCACTGGCTCTGGATAATGACGAAAACCCCATAGGCATAATATTTAAATTGTCAGCAGTACTTCGGCTAAAAAAAGGTTACTCGGGTCCCAATCATAAAAGAAAGCTCTGTCATCACTGTAGCTGGTGACGAGATTGATCGAGTACTTTTCCGCTTCTTGTAAACTATAACCAAGGTTGCCATTATCAAAAAACCATTGCTCGCCGTAATAGGCTATCGATGGTAAGACATACAGCGGAATATCATCATAATCTTGTAACGGGTTAGTTTTTTGGCCAAAACCTATGGCGACAGATATGTCCCACTCTCCTTGAGTGATGCAGTCTCCTGACGTTAAGCAAGGAAGATCTGTTTCAGCTTTCACGGTCAAGTGGGTGCCGAAAATCAGTATAAAAATAACTACATGGATATATTTAAGCATAGATGACGGCTTAACCTTGTATATGTTTACTATTCAGATGTTGATGTTTAACGTTATTGGAACTTAGTCATGAATTTTTGAACACGTAATGAACAGTATGTTATCACTATCTTTCCATTGCATTAATAACTAACCCTTGCTTGATACAAAGTGTTACGAGTGAAGGGGGTTTAAAAAAGGTAAGGTTTAGCTTTTAATTGCTTTCCAGAACAATTGGAAACTCGCTTGCCGATAAAAATCATCATGCCCTAGTTCAGGGTTGTCAGTAAAAAAGCGGATAGCGGCTAAGTATTGTCCATGACAGTTTTCAAGTAGCAAAGGGAGCGGGTAGTGGCTAATGATATTTTGTTGTTGACCTTGTTCAATTAAATCGACAACAAACCCTAATATGCTATTCATTGCTTGTTGACGAGTTAGCGCATCAATTTCTGCCGAAAGCGAAAACTGCAGAAAAAATCTTTGCTTTAGTGGGTGAGTAATTGCCCAGTCAATCGCATTTTGCCATAGGTTATTAGCATCCTGTTGTACATCATCTACAAATGGCGTGTTACTGATTATTGCATCAGCAAAATCTTGCTTAATATCGAGAAAGAGCTGATTGATAATACTATTTTTAGAAGGAAAGTGATGAAACAAAGTGCCAGTGGCCACGCCCGCAGCTTTAGCTATGGAAGCTGTTGAAGTCGCATGAAAACCTTGATGGACAAAAAGCGCTAACGCAGACGCTAAAATAGCGTGTTTCTTGTCTGTTTGTCTGTTAGTTGCGCTTTTAGTCATCACAAAGGGTATTCCTAACGTAAAAAGAACTTCATTAGTATTTTCTGAATTACAGTGCCGTAAGGCGGATGGACTAAAATGCCCGAATTGATTTTGCCACTATTCAATACTGTTTTGGCATGACTAAACGTCAGAAATCCTTCTTTACCATGATAATGCCCCATACCTGATGGACCAATGCCACCAAATGGTGCGTCATCAGCAGCGACATGAAATACAGTATCATTGATACAAACACCACCAGAGTGAGTGTGATGTAAAATATGATGTTGAGTATTACTGTTAAAACTTAATATATACAAGGCAAGTGGACGATCGCGTTGATTCACATAACCTATGGCTTCATCTACTGACTGGTAACCGATTATCGGTAAAATTGGACCAAAAATCTCATCCTGCATAACCAACATATCAGCATTCACATTGGTCATTAATTGCGTCGCGAGTTTTCGTTTACCTGCAGATACTGTACCAGTAGACGCGGATATCACGTTTGCTCCCTTTGTCTTTGCATCATCAATCACTTTAGTTAAGCGTTCAAATTGACGATCATTAATGATATTGCCGTAATCTGGATTACTGTCAAAATCAGGATACATGTTGTTAAATCTTGCTTGATAAGCTTGGATAAACTCGGCAATTTTATCTTCAGGACAAAGCACATAATCAGGAGCCACACAAATTTGACCCGCATTTAAACATTTACCAAAAATTAATCGCTCTACCGCAGTTTCAATAGGCATATCAGGTGCAATAATTGCAGGTGATTTTCCGCCAAGCTCTAAGGTCACTGGGGTGAGGTTTTCTGCAGCAGCGCGCATTACGTGACGACCAACAAGGGTGGAACCTGTGAATAAAATATGATCAAAAGGTAGCGCGGAGAATTGAGCTGCGATATCTGCTTCACCTTCTACTAGTACCACTTCATTTTGATTAAAAATCTCGGCTAATAAGTCACGTAACACTTGATTAATGTGTGGCGTGAACTCAGACATTTTTAACATGGCTCGATTACCCGCTGCAATAGCGGTGATCAATGGACCAATCGATAGCATTACAGGGAAATTCCAAGGCACAATAATACCTACCACACCTAGCGGCTGATATTGTACGGTAACTTTAGAGGGGGACAGTAATAGACCTGCGTGACGCTTACTGGGCTTCATCCAAGACTTAAGATTTTTCAAAGTGTAATTAATATTATTGATACACGGCATGATATCGGAAATGACGGTATCGTTTTCTGAACGATGACCATAGTCTTTATTGAGTGCATCAACTATTTTTTGCTGACTTTGCAACAGCGATTGTTTTAGTTGTTTAAGTTTATTCACCCTAGACTCATAGCTAGGTGCAGGCATGGATAAATATTGACTGCGTTGGCACTGAAGTAATTGCTGTAATGGTGACAATTGCGAATGTTCAACGGCCATATTCATAAAGTAACTCCTGCTAAAATAATCGAAATTGTGGTTAAATATAAACCGACTGATTAGTCGGTCTAATATTAGGGGCATTTTACTACAGATGCAATAATTGTTGATAATTTGACCTAAGCTATTTAGCTATTGCGATAACAGACTACACTTAAAATAATTACAGCACAGAGGTTTAAAAAGTGCTTTAATTTTTAAGGAGGAGTTATGCGAACTAAAACTATTTTATGGCCGACAGATTTTTCTGAAACGGCATCTCATGCGTTGCAATATGCGATTGAAATGGCCAATATGTATCAAGTTGGCATAAGAATTGTGCATGTGGTTAATCAGCCTTTTGGGGATGAAAATTATATGATTCTAGCAGTAACCGCTGAAGATCTGGCTAACAGTATGGAGCAGGTAGCTGCAGAGAAAATGCACTCTTTACTCGCTAAACTCACTACCAGTATGCCTGTTGAAACGGTTATTCGCAGAGGTGACGCCGTAACCGAAATAGTCGCTGAAGCTAATTCAGGTGATATCGGTATGGTTGTGATAGCCAGTCATGGTCGCACAGGTTTAGCCCATTTTTTACATGAGAATGTTGCTGAGGCAGTAGCTAATCAAGCAAGTTGTCCGGTACTTGTGGTCAAATAGTTCAGTTGTTAACTTTGCTGCAGTTGCTTATTGATACCATCTATTATCTAAAGGCAACGAATATGAGTACCGAAATTTTGCCTGTTCAGTAAATTTGGTTGCTGTCGATAAAACATGGCTTGAATACAAGATGACTGATGTAAATGATAAGTCAGATAATAAGATGACTGTGCCACTGTAGTCAGCGGCACAAGTTATCTTTTTAGAGTTTGAGTCATACTTGGCAATGGCTAAATCCACTGCTGATATTGTGTGCAAACAGTGTTTAATGACCTAGCTACTAATGTGTTTGCCACCTGAATAGGTATATATGGCAGTGTGATAGTGCCACTTGCTAAGCCTAATTCTAAATAGGCAAGTTGTTGTGTTTTTTGCCTTGCTGTTTGAATGATTTTCACGTGCTGTATTTTTTCAAAAGGGATCCGTTTCCAATCTCGACCTAGTAATCCGCTGTGTTGCCAAACCGCATCTTCCTCTAACACATATCCCCATCGCTTATAGCGAATATAAAGTAGTACGCTCACAGAGATGGCTGCTATAAATGCGACCTCAACCAATTTAATGTCTATATCCAAGATAAAAAATAGACCGAGTAAAATACTGAAGGGAATGAATGGCAGCCATATTCTTTTATATAGCCAAGTAATATTAATCCCAATGTAATCAGTGGGTAATTTTATAGCTGAAGTGCTTAATAAGGGTAACTTACTGAATATAGGTTCTATTTCAGCGGTTTTAACCGAAGGAATAAGCATATGTTGTTTGGTTTTTTCCTCCACTTCATTACCTTTAACTTGCTTTAAAAATAGTGTCCAGCGGTTTACAAAACGCGCTAATAGCGGTTGCTGAAAATGGACTACTTGAATACGTTTAATCGCTAATGCATCTTGCTGATGGGCAATAACGCCACCACTTCGCAGTAATGTTTGTTGGTGTTTATCAAGTGCGTAAGGATGATATTTCAGAACCGAAGCTAAAATCGAAATCATTGAAAAAAGCACGTAACCCAAAATAAATAAGCCGACTACCATTATTAATTGCAACATGAAATTGTCATGGGTAGCTTGGTTTACCCATTCAATCAATGTGTTTATTAGAGGGGACTGAGCGACTTTTTCCCATTCGATTTGTCCTGCCACAGGCCCTGCTATTATGGCAAACCAAATAAAGTTGTTTTGATAAAAACCAAATAGTATAAGCTCTTTCAGGCTACGCTTTACGATAGGTTGACTTAACGGTGTCGATTCAACTGCCATGTTATCATCTGCACTACCGATATTTTCTACAGTGTCGCTAACATGGTTTAGCTGCAATAAATGCTGTTTAAGGATCTGTGCATGTTCAGCATCCAGTGCGCTGAGCTTAGCTTCATCTTTACTTGAACCCGCTGTTTCAATCACCAAGACTGCTAATTTAAGTGGCTTAAAATAAAAAGGTTGTTCAAAGCGAATATTTTGAATTCGAGTAAGAGGAATTTCATCTTTTTTAGTGAAAAACAGTCCTCGTTTAACATCGAGTTGCTCGGTGTTTATCCTGTAACGAAATTTTCGCCATTGAATAAAAGCAAATGAAGTTAATAAAATGAGTAAAGCGATAAGACCTTCAATAACCCAAATAATAGATACATCATTGCTCCAACCAGCATAAAAAACGGGGATTAATGCATAACTGTTACTGAGAATGCTTTTTAACGATCCAAACACAAAACTTAGTATTGACCAGGGTGACAGTGCTTTCCAATCGCTTAAACTTGACTGTGTATTGGTGTTGGCTTGTTCATCTGCGTTGGGTGGTTGAGCATCAGGCATGTTCAGACCCCAAGTCAGTATTTAGTGCTTTAGGCTCAATTTTTTGGTTTTCAGCAGCTTGATGCAATAAATGCTGGCGAAGATGCTCTGCTATATTAGCAGGTAGCCCGGTAAATTTATTTCTGCTTCACCCGATCCTGCACTGAAACATTTCAGTGTAATAAGCTGATATTTTCGCTCAAGTGGCCCCTGAGATAAATTCACATGTTGCAAACGTGTGTAGGGTAAAGCGGTTGTTGATATCCAAAACAACCCCTGGCGCATAATAAATTCATCTTTAAACACGCCATAACAAACCGTTAATGCTTTTAGGTAGGTTAATCGACTCAAACCTATTACTAGGGCAATGATAATAGATAAGGCAAGCATTTTACTGAACAATTCTAACGGGGATACCAGTGTAATCAATAAACTGATCCCTATGGCGATCGCACTAAATATGACAGCACTTACGTAAAGTTGTAGCTTAGGATAGTTATCATCGACTTTAGTCAGCACTAAATCCTGCAAAGAAGTCAGTTCCGTAGGAGTTAAGAGATTACCGTGGTCATAGCCTTCTAGATTTGCTGAAGCTTGACTGTGCATATCTGGATTAGTCATTATTTATCATCAGTTATTAAAACTTGAAATACACTATATCGACATTTTATGTCACATGATAGGGCGTGATGAGTTGTGGTTTGTATATTTGTAATCAGTATCTATCAATGATTATTAACACTTTTAGATGATAATTAGGTGCTTTAAATAGTGGAGTAGAGTGGCAAAAATGACCTTAGATTTATTTACCAAGCTTGATCCCAACATTCAGTTACCGCCAGTGATTTATCAGCCCAGTTTTCTGTCTGGGCGTCAGCAAAGGCTGTTATTACAAGAAGTAAGTGATTATCCTTTAACTAAAATTGAAATTGAAGTGTATGGTAAGAAGCACTTTATTCCACGCACTCAGGCTTGGTTTGGCGATGAAGGATGTGATTGTCGATATTCTAAAACCTTGATCAACCCTTTACCTTGGCCACCCGTTTTATCAAAGTTACGCCAAACACTGTTACAAAAGTGCCAACTTGATTTTAACGCAGTATTGGTTAATCAGTATGCTAACGGGACTGAATGTATGGGCTGGCACAGTGATGATGAGCCAGAAATTGTGGCAAATAGCCCTATAGCATCAATTACCCTTGGAACATGTCGTGACTTTATTGTGCGCAACAAGGCGACTCAACAAAAAGTGTCATATGCTTTGCAGGCGGGTGATTTGTTTATTATGCAACCTGGCATGCAACAAACTTGGCAGCACTCTTTGCCCAAGCGTTTAACGGTCAATACCCCAAGGATTAATTTTACTTTTAGGCAAATTACGCCGTACTTTTATCAGGCGTGAGTAAATTTAATTTAGTCAGTGACGTTAATTGCATTTGTTAACAGCGTCTTCAGTTGGCAGTGCGTCCTTGGTTTAAACATTAACGCAATCAAGTTAACATTTATTGTCACAGCGTTTGACGTTTATGTTTCAACCCAGTACTCTTCGATTTTTAAGAACCCAAGAGTAGGTCGCTATGTCAGTTGCACAGACTATTACTGATAAACTGAATCAGTCGTTTACACCATCACATCTTGAAGTGATTAACGAAAGTAACCGCCATCATGTTCCACCTAATTCAGAAACTCATTTTAAAGTGGTCATCGTCAGCGACCTATTTGATGGGCAACGTCCATTGTCGCGTCATCGCAGCGTTAATGGTGTGTTAGCTGATGAGTTAGCGAACGGCGTACATGCATTATCAATTAATACTTATACTCAAGCAGAATGGCAAAGTCTTGTTGAGGTTCCCAGAACCCCAAATTGTAAAGGCTAACTAACCCAAGTAAACCTCACTATACCGTGAGGTTTTTTTATTGGATAAGTGTCCTCTTAACGCGATTTTTGAGCTGATTCTACCCTATATGAATGCATGTATTTGATGTTCGGTTTAAGTTGTCATAAAGCTTAGCGAATGATGTTTAAGTGAGTTTAATTCATGCTGGTGGAGAGTTGTGCATTGATGGTGGTATGATGCATTTATTATCATTAAACGTGTTGACCATTTTGAGTTTTCTCAAGTTAGCGCGCCCTTATTTTGGAGAGCACAATGCCGTTATTAGATAGTTTTACAGTAGATCACACTCGTATGAATGCTCCTGCGGTTCGAGTTGCTAAGCATATGAGTACCCCTAAGGGTGATACTATTACAGTCTTTGATTTACGTTTTTGTGCACCCAATAAAGATATTTTAAGCGAACGCGGGATTCATACTCTTGAACATTTGTTTGCCGGATTTATGCGTGATCATCTCAATGGTGATAATGTTGAAATTATCGATATCTCTCCAATGGGATGCCGTACCGGTTTTTATATGAGCCTTATTGGTCAGCCAACAGAAAAGAATGTTGCCGATGCCTGGCTTGGTGCAATGGAAGATGTGTTAAAAGTGACTGAGCAGAAAGATATTCCAGAGTTAAATGAATATCAGTGTGGTACTTATGAAATGCATTCATTAGAACAAGCACAAGATATTGCCAGAAATATTATAGCTGCAGGTGTTAGCGTAAATAAAAATGATGATTTAGCATTAAGTGGTGAGATTTTAGGCTCGCTCTAACCTCATTCATTATGAGTAAAAGCAGCTTAAGCTGCTTTTTTTGTATCTAAAATTAACTAATTTATAACAGCATGTGGTTGATGCTGTTTTTATGTGGATTAAACCGTTATTGTATATGGCATAACAGTGCATTTAATAAGACAAGACAGAATACGGAGATTAATATGTCTGATCGCTCTTTTAGCGTTTCAATGGTGGCCTCAGCAGTATTATTAATGCTTGGCAGTTTTCCAAGTGTAGCAAGTACAGTGACGGAGTCTATCGAAGATAAAAACTCCCGTATTGATTTACAACAAGATGAAGTGTCAGTATTTCATTATCGCCAATCGGTTAATGTATTGGCCAAAGCTGGTGTGACGGTCCATCCCAATGTTGAACATGCGCCGAATGCGCTTTCTATTCGTGGTGCAACCAATGGCGTGGCAATATTACAAGATAATATTTTTTATTTAGCGGCACCTTATTCAGGTCAAAACCTGGTATCTCAACCTAATTTGTTTTTTCAATCGGCAATCTCCACCAATAAGCACTCCAATGTCAATTCAGGTGGGCAAGGTGCTTTTGGTCAGCTTAATTATGTGACTGCCAAAATCAGTGAGCGTGAAACGGATGCAATTTTTAATATTGAAGCCGATCAAGATGGATCGCCAGCTGGTGGCTTAATTGTCAGTGGCACAACCAAGCAATATGGCATGTTATTGGGCGTTGATTATCAAAAAAATGACACGGAAGCAGGGCTTAATTCTAGTATTGATAATAAGCATCAAACAACAGACATCTTGTTTAAAATTAATGCAGATAGCCTAGTCGGCGCTAGAAACCCACAAAAAACAGAGTTCAGTTATCACTTTACTGATACTACACTTGATAATAGTGATATTGGGTTAACCTTGGCAGATTTTGCTGCATCGGCTCATAGTCGCTATGCCGTGACAACGCTGGATTTTGATCAAGGTAAACGCCAACGATATGCACTTGCTCATCAAGTTAATTTATCTGGCCAGTCGATTATGTCGACCGACTTTTACTACCAAAGTTTTGCTCAACGTGGCCATAACACGTTAACAATCAATGACGAAGTCATTAACCGCCAGTTGTTACAGGTATTATCTGATTTTGAAAGTAATCCAACTTCACAGGGCTTAGCAACAAGTGCGGCTGTTGCTAATAACGATTTTGATGGGTTTGGTATGCAAACAAAAGGCGTCAGCCTTTACGGCGCCCATGAAGTAACCTACCAAGCACGTTATCATAGCGATAAAGCTGAAATGAAAGTGGCTAAAATAGATTATTTGTTAAATGAAGATTTAGGCCTTAACACACTTGATGCGCAATATGGTGTTGGTGATTATACCGATGATGCCGATGCATTTACTACATCGGTCAATACTAAGCTGAACTATGATGCTTGGTCAGTAAATGTCGGCTTAGGCTATGAGAATGTTAGCGTGACCCGTGAGTTAGGTGACTATGCTGATTTATTAACAGCGGCTGATTTTTCTGATGATGGCTGGCTGCCTTCTCTTGAACTGGCTTATAAAAAGGATGCATGGTTATTAGCATTAAGTGCTAAACAAGCCTGGACGGCAGCGGGTGCAGGTAATGCTGAGCAACTCGCGCAAGAGGCATTACAGTATCAATTGGCATTACAATATCAGCAGGGGAGTTTGAATGTTGGCTTGACGACTTACATTCATGATTTTGATAATCAACATATGACTTGTAAATGGGGCGTTCACTGCATTCCTGTGCAAGAGGCTGTACAGGTCAATTTAAAAGATGTATCTGTATCAGGAACAGATCTAACGATTGATTACAAGCTGGATTTTAATCGTTTTTCCATTCCGATGGGATTAGATTATTCATATACCCAATCTGAGTTTGGCCAATCTAGTTGCGATATTATTGTAGGTTGCTATGCCGCTGGACAATCATTGCCTTGGGTTCCTGAGCAACAAATTAGTGCTAACATTGGTTTAGTTATCGGTCAGTTTAGTATTTTTGCAAATGGATTATATCAATCAGAAACAGGCAGTACATTTGTGCCAGGGAATTACGGCATTGATTCACAGCTGAAAATTGATCTCGCGGCACAGTATCAGATGACTCAGGCACATAAAGTTTATGTTCGCATTGAAAATGTTTTAGATGAAGCGCTTATTGCCAAAAATTACCAAATGGGAATGCTGTCCCAAGCTGAAATGACAACCTATATTGGTTATCAAGGTCAGTTTTAAGCTATCAAGATAAATTCTGGCTAATTTTAACGTCGTCAACTAGGTTGCTTATTTTGAGTCTAGTTGACAACTTTTTAGCTTGATAATGTGCTAGTTAATCTCAGCTCTGGATAATAAACAATTACCAAATAGCCCTGCTATTGGCGTGTTAATTCGCCTTGTTTTCAAAACAAATAATAAGTCTGCTATAAAATAACTAAATCTGTTGAATTTAGCTTATTGAGTCCATCTATTAACCTGGGTTGAGGTTAGCTCATAAATAAGCATTTCATGTTTAAAAATTGTGTACAGCCCAAAGCGAACTGAGTATAGGCTTTAATCACAAGTCCGCCATATTTGAAAATACCAATCAAAAATATTTCTTTTAAAATTAATGCTATAGTTTTGTTCGCATGGAAAAAAATATCCGTTTTAGACCTAATAAATAATCGCCAGCCGCTTTGCACCATATTAGCGGACTAAATTGGTGCATTGGTTTGAAAACACCTATAATTTTCGTGGCGATAGTCTCATATATGGGGTAAAATGCGCGCGACCAGCGTGATTATGATCGCATTTCCGTGTTAAACCTGCGCTAGCTCAGGAATGAAGTGTTTGTTAACACATTGTTTTTGTAGCGGAACGTGGCGCATTGTCTTTCCTTCAAACGTAGTGCTTGTGGATATGATTACAATTAAGAAAGGATTGGAACTACCTATAACAGGTAGACCAGAGCAAGTTATCCATAATGGCCCAGCCATTAGACACGTAGCTACTTTGGGTGAAGAGTATATTGGCTTACGTCCAACGATGAAGATTAAAGTGGGCGATAAAGTACAAAAAGGCCAGGTTCTTTTTGAAGATAAGAAGAATTTAGGCGTTAAATATACGGCTTTAGCCAGTGGTACTATTTCCGAAATTAACCGAGGTGCTAAACGTGTACTTCAGTCTGTTGTCATTGATGTTGAAGGTAACGATTGTGTTGCGTTCAATAAATATGATGCTGGCGCATTAGACACGTTAGACTCGCAAGTTGTTCGTGACAATCTGATTGAATCAGGTCTGTGGACGGCATTGCGTGTGCGCCCATTTAGCAAAGTGCCTGCAGTTGATGCTGCTACACAGGGCATATTTGTTACTGCTATTGATACACAGCCTCTTGCTGCCGATCCTGTGGTAGTCATTGCCGAACATAAAGATGATTTTGCTAATGGTTTAAAAGTGCTTGCACGTTTAACTGAAGGTAAAGTGTATTTATGTAAAGCGCCTGGTGCGGATATTCCCTCAGCAAATGCCCAAGTGGCTGAATTTGGCGGAAAACACCCTGCAGGGCTTGTCGGTACACATATTCATAATATTCTTCCAGCTTCAGCTACGCGCAGTGTGTGGCATGTGGGCTATCAGGATGTTATCGCCATTGGCCAATTATTCACTCAGGGTGTGTTAAATACTGAGCGCGTAATTGCTATTGCCGGCCCTAAAGCAAAACAACCTCGTTTAGTTCGTACTCAAGTTGGCGCAAGCATTACTGAGTTAACGGTAAATGAAGTTCATGAAGGCAAAGTTCGTGTTATTTCTGGCTCAGTATTAAATGGTCGCTCAGCAATGGGCCCCCATGCGTACTTAGGTCGTTACCACGCGCAAATTAGCTTGCTTGAAGAAGGTTATGAGAAAGAGTTATTCGGCTGGGCTATGCCTGGTTCTGATAAGTTCTCAATCACTCGTGCATTCTTAGGTCACTTAAGTCCTTCTCGCTTATTCCCAATGACAACTAGCACTGGTGGTTCTGACCGCGCTATGGTGCCGATTGGAAACTATGAACGAGTAATGCCACTTGATATTCTTCCTACCATGCTATTACGTGACTTAGTGTCAGGTGATTATGATGGCGCCGTGAGACTGGGTGCTCTTGAGCTAGATGAAGAAGATTTGGCGTTATGTACTTTCGTATGTCCAGGTAAATATGACTATGCTTCATATCTACGTGACTGCTTAGATACGATCGAGAGGGAAGGCTAATGAGCTTGAAAGATTTTATCGAGCGTATTGAACCGCAATTTGAAAAAGGCGGTAAATACGAGAAGTGGTATGCGCTTTATGAAGCTGCTGCTACGGTATTTTATACTCCAGGTAAAGTGAACAAGGGGATAACCCATGTTCGTGACAACATTGACCTAAAACGTATGATGATTACGGTTTGGGCGTGTACATTTCCAGCAATGTTTTTTGGTATGTACAACGTGGGTCTACAAGCGCAAGTGGCATTAGCTGCTGACTTTGGTACCCCAGATGTTTGGCAAGTTGGATTGTTTGAATTATTTGGTGCTCAGTTAACTGCTGACTCAGGTATCGCATCACTGATGTGGTATGGCGCGTGTTTCTTCTTACCTATCTACGCAGTGACTTTCGCTGTGGGTGGTTTCTGGGAAGTTTTATTCGCCTCAGTCCGCGGTCATGAAGTCAACGAAGGTTTCTTCGTCACTTCAGTACTATTCGCATTAACTTTACCCGCAACGATTCCTTTATGGATGGTGGCGTTAGGGATTACATTCGGTGTTGTGGTTGCTAAAGAAATCTTTGGTGGTACAGGCCGTAACTTCCTTAACCCTGCGTTAGCAGGTCGTGCATTCTTGTTCTTTGCTTACCCATTAAGTATGTCTGGTGACACTACTTGGGTTGTTGCCGATGGTTATTCTGGCGCAACTGCACTAAGCCAAGCTGCACAAGGCACATTTGATTATGCTAATAATGCAAACTGGATTGATGCTTTTATGGGCTTTATTCCTGGTTCAGTAGGTGAAGTCTCTACCTTTGCTATTTTGCTAGGTGGTTTAGTCATTATTTATACTCGCATCGCTTCGTGGAGAATCGTGGGTGGTGTGATGATAGGCATGGCAGCTATTGCAACATTATTAAACGTAATTGGTAGCGATACTAACCCTATGTTTGCAATGCCTTGGCATTGGCATTTAGTGTTAGGTGGTTTTGCTTTCGGTATGATGTTTATGGCGACTGATCCTGTATCAGCTTCATTTACAAATTCTGCAAAGTGGGCCTACGGTCTGTTAATCGGTGCGATGGTGGTGTTTATCCGTGTGATTAACCCTGCATTTCCTGAAGGTATGATGTTAGCTATTTTGTTTGCTAACTTATTTGCCCCATTATTTGACCACTTCGTCGTTCAAGCAAATATCAAACGGAGGATCGCACGTGGCTAGTAATAAAGATTCGTTCGGTAGAACGCTATTTGTTGTTGTCGGCTTATGTCTTATCTGCTCAGTGCTTGTTTCTACTGCTGCTGTGGTATTAAAACCTATTCAGCAAGAGAACAAGTTACTTGATAAACAAAAGTATATTCTTGAAGCGGCAAGTCTGATTAATACTAAAGAAGGCAAGGTCACTAAAGCAGATATTCTTAGCAAATATGATCAATATGTTGAAGCACGTTTAGTCGACCTAAAAACCGGTGAGTTTGTCGAGGGTGACGCTAATACTTATGATCAACGTAAAGCATCGCGGGATGTCAGTACCTCGTCAATTCCTGAGAATGACATTGCCTCAATCAAACGCGTTGCTGATAAAGCGGTAGTGTATTTGGTTCGTGATGATGATGGTAAATTAACCAGCGTAATTTTACCTGTCCACGGTTACGGCTTATGGTCGACCATGTATGCATTTTTAGCATTAGAAGCGGACTTAAACACAGTGCAAGGCTTAGTTTACTATGATCAAGCTGAAACACCGGGTCTAGGTGGTGAAGTTGAAAATCCAAAGTGGAAAGCATTGTGGAACGGCAAGCAGTTATTTGATGAGCAAGGTAACTTTGCTATCAGCGTAACTAAAAACCCTGCAGTGGCGAGCACTGTTTACGGTGTTGATGCACTTTCTGGTGCAACATTGACCAGTAACGGCGTAGAACATTCATTGCAGTTTTGGTTAGGTAAAGAAGGCTTTGCAAGCTTTATCGCTAAAGCACGCAACGGAGGGTTAAGCTAATGGCTGACGTTAAAGAACTTAAACAGGTTCTGACTGGACCGATTATCAATAACAACCCAATTGCATTGCAAATATTGGGTGTTTGTAGTGCCCTGGCTGTTACCACTAAGCTTGAGACTGCATTGGTAATGACGATTGCTTTAACTGCGGTAACAGCGTTTTCTAACCTGTTTATCTCGCTTATTCGTAATCATATTCCAAGCAGTGTGCGTATTATTGTACAGATGACCATTATTGCCTCACTGGTAATCGTGGTTGACCAAGTACTACAAGCTTATGCTTATGCTATTTCTAAACAGTTATCAGTATTCGTAGGTTTGATTATTACTAACTGTATTGTAATGGGACGAGCTGAAGCTTATGCAATGAAAACGCCTCCAATGATGAGCTTTATGGATGGTATCGGTAACGGTTTAGGTTACGGTGTTATTTTATTGTCTGTAGGTTTTTTCCGTGAATTATTTGGTAATGGTTCATTATTCGGCGTAGAAATCCTCAGCAAAATCTCTGACGGTGGCTGGTACCAACCTAACGGTTTGTTACTGCTTCCACCAAGTGCGTTCTTCTTGATCGGTGGTTTTATCTGGCTGATCCGTACGTATAAGCCAGAGCAAGTTGAAGCAAAAGGGTAAACGCAATGGAACATTATATTAGTTTATTAATTCGCTCCGTTTTCATTGAAAATATGGCGCTAGCCTTCTTCTTAGGTATGTGTACTTTCTTAGCTGTGTCTAAAAAAGTGACTACTGCGATGGGCCTAGGTGTTGCAGTTATCGTGGTATTGGCTATCTCGGTTCCTGCTAACCAAATTATTTATCAAGGTTTACTTGCGCCAGGTGCTTTAGCTTGGGCAGGTATTCCGGAAGCTGATTTAAGCTTCTTGAAGTTCATTACCTTCATCGGTGTGATTGCAGCGCTTGTACAAATTTTGGAAATGGCATTAGATAAATACTTTCCACCTTTATACAATGCATTGGGTATTTTCTTACCATTGATTACTGTTAACTGTGCAATTTTCGGTGCAGTATCATTTATGGTAGAGCGTGACTATAACCTAGGCGAAAGCGTAGTGTTTGGTATCGGCTCTGGTATCGGTTGGGCGTTAGCAATTGTATTGTTAGCGGGTATCCGTGAGAAAATGAAGTATTCTGATGTGCCAAATGGCTTACGTGGCTTAGGTATTACCTTTGTTACCGCTGGTCTTATGGCTTTGGGTTTCATGTCGTTCTCTGGTGTTTCTTTGTAAGAAGTGCTGAGACGAAGTATTAATTTGAACCTTTAAGGAATAAGTGAATGGGTATTCTTGAATCTACTCCAATAGATGTTTATCTAGGTGTGAGTATGTTTACCGTTATCGTACTGGTTTTGGTATTAGTGATTTTATTCGCTAAGTCTAAGCTAGTTGCTAGCGGTGATATCACCATTAGTATCAATGGTGATGCAGACAAAGCAATTAAAACAGGTGCCGGTGGTAAGTTACTGGGTGCCTTAGCCAACAATGGTATTTTCGTATCAAGTGCATGTGGTGGCGGTGGCTCATGTGGTCAATGCCGTGTGATGATTAAATCTGGTGGTGGTGATATTTTACCAACAGAACTAGATCACATCAGTAAAGGCGAAGCCCGCCAAGGTTGTCGTTTGTCATGTCAGGTCAACGTAAAAAGTGACATGGACATTGAATTAGACGAAGAAATTTTCGGCATCAAAAAGTGGGAATGTGCGGTTATCTCTAACGATAACAAAGCCACTTTCATTAAAGAGCTTAAGCTGCAAATTCCTGATGGCGAAACAGTGCCATTCCGTGCCGGCGGTTATATTCAAATTGAAGCACCAGCTCATCATGTCAAATATGCTGAGTTTGAAGTACCTGAACAGTATCGTGGCGACTGGGAACATTTTGGTTTCTTCAAGCTAGAGTCAAAAGTCGACGAAGAAACCATTCGTGCATACTCAATGGCTAACTATCCAGAAGAGTTTGGTATTATTATGTTGAACGTGCGTATTGCTACGCCACCACCACGTAATTTGACCTTACCTTGTGGTAAAATGTCTTCGTACATTTGGAGTCTGAAAGCGGGTGATAAAGTCACTATTTCTGGTCCTTTTGGTGAGTTCTTCGCTAAAGATACAGATGCAGAGATGGTCTTTATTGGTGGTGGAGCAGGTATGGCGCCAATGCGCTCTCATATCTTCGACCAACTTAAACGCTTAAACTCTAAACGTAAGATCAGTTTTTGGTACGGTGCACGCTCTAAGCGTGAAATGTTCTATGTAGAAGATTTCGACGGCCTTGCTGCTGAAAACGATAACTTTAAATGGCATGTAGCTTTGTCTGATCCTCAAGCTGAAGATAACTGGACGGGTTACACAGGTTTTATTCATAACGTATTGTATGAAAACTATCTACGTGACCATGATGCGCCAGAAGATTGTGAGTTCTACATGTGTGGACCTCCAATGATGAACGCAGCAGTTATTGGTATGTTAAAAGATTTAGGCGTTGAAGATGAGAACATCTTATTAGATGACTTCGGCGGTTAATATCAATTAAATTAAGGTGCTAAATATAGCACCTTAATTTTTTATAGATTGCAGTATGCATTAGCTACTGCAATTTTTTGTTTTATGGGATAGTTCATTATGGCTACATCAATTAAATTATTCTTGCTTATCCTTATTGCTTGCACAGTTACTGCCTGTACTCAGCCTGAGACAACCATTAAATTGGAAGGGCGAACAATGGGTACCACTTATCATATTACTTTGGTTACTAACGAGCATTTACCACCAGCCCAAATGTTACAAACAGAAATTGATATGGCTCTTGAAATGGTCAATAACCAAATGTCTACCTACCGACCAAATTCTGAACTATCTCGCTTTAATCAGTTACAAATTAGACAAGGTGTTGATGTCTCGACCGATACTCTTTTAGTGGTAAAAGAAGGGATCCGTCTTTATGAGATAACCGATGGGGCTTTAGATATAACGTTAGGGCCGTTGGTTAACTTGTGGGGTTTTGGGCCTGATAAACGCCCAACGACTATTCCGACAGCCAAAGCAATAAGTGATGCCAAAGCAAAAACCGGCATAAATGAGTTAACAATTGAAGGTAACAAGTTGGTTAAACATAATGCCGATTTATATGTTGATCTATCTTCAATAGCCAAAGGCTTTGGTGTTGATAAAGTGGCATCTTTATTAGATAAGTATCAAATAGAAGGCTATTTAGTTGAGATTGGTGGTGAAATTAGCACCAAAGGCACTAAGTTTGATGGCTCGCCTTGGCGGATCGCAATAGAAAAACCAGCTGAAGACGGCCAGGAAGTGCAGCAAGTTATAGAACTTGGTACAATAGCGCTAGCGACATCGGGTGACTATCGTATTTATTATGAAGAAAACGGCGAGCGTTTTACCCATTTAATTGATCCTCGTACTGGTTATCCTATTAAGCACAAATTAGCTTCAGCAACCGTACTACATAAAAGCTCAATGACAGCAGATGGTTATGCTACTGCAATGATGGTATTGGGGACAGAGGCATCATTAGCACTTGCCAAAGAGCAAAATTTAGCAATAATGCTGATTGAAAAGCAGGAACAAGGTTATCAAGTTTTTTATAGTGAGGCCTTTAAGCCTTATCTTGATTGATCCATTAAACTGGAGTCCGAAATGAGCACATTTATTGCTGCGTTTGTGGTGTTATTAGTTTTTTTCTTATTAATGTCTATTGGCTATATTATTAAGAAAAAAGCAGTGGAAGGAAGCTGTGGAGGCCTAGGTGTACTGGGTATCGAAAAAGCCTGTGACTGCGATGACCCCTGCGATAAACGTAAACGTCGAATGGCAGAAGAAGAGCGCCGTGACAAGTTAGCGCAAAATAGAATTATCTAACTTATTTTATTAGAGTTAATACAGTTTATCATATAACAGCACACAACAAAGTGGGCTGTTTTTATATGATAACATTGAAATTTACTGTCTTTGGCAGCATTTTTACTTATCTTACTAGCAAGTCAGTAAAAGCTTAGGTAAGCTGTTGCTCATTATCTATTTATATCCCTGTCGTTTTACTTGTAGGTTTTAAAGTAAATCATTTCAAACGATTATTATTGTGTTGATATTTTATCGACACGGGATGCTTTTGTTTTATGGAGATCATTTAACATGAATAAAGTTCCAATGACTGTTGTTGGTGCTGATCAATTACGCAAAGAATTAGACATCTTAAAGTTTGATCGTCGCCCTAAAATTACAGAAGCAATCGCTTCGGCGCGTGAGCTTGGTGATTTAAAAGAAAATGCAGAATATCATGCAGCGCGTGAAGACCAAGGAATATGCGAAGCTCGTATTCGTGATATTGAAGGTAAACTGTCTAATGTGCAGATTATTGATGTCACTAAAATAGAGAATACTGGCCGAGTTATCTTTGGTACTACTGTTAGTATTCTCAATATCAATACTGATGCTGAAGTTACCTACCGAATTGTTGGTGATGATGAAGCTGATATCAAACAGAATTTAATTTCTGTTAACTCACCTATCGCCCGTGGACTTATTGGCAAGAACGAAGGTGATGAAGTCGGTATAGCAACTCCTGGTGGCATCACTGATTATGAAATATTATCGGTTAAATATATCTAACTGTTAATAATATTTGAGATTACTGCGTAAGCCTATGAAGCACTTAATTTAAATTATTAAGTGCTTTTTGTTATATGCAGAATAATTAATTTGCTGAATATGACAAGTACAGTTAGTATCTGAATAATATAAGTGCAACATATTTAGCACAGCATTGCTTGTAAATTATATTAGTGATTTATGATCCACGGCAATAATGAGCAGCAACACAAATTAATGGGTTAAGGTCGATATGACGTTTTCTTGGGCAAAAGTATTATTGATCTTGATTGCAGTGGGGCTGAGCACTAGCTTCCTTGCCATTAATCATGTCGTTATTTCAGCTCAATTAAATTCGTCTGTAACACCTATCTGCACGAGTACCCCTGCTAATATTAATGTCATTGATAATTGTGATCTTACTTACCATCAATTAAATCAGTCTGAGGGAAATTATCCAGGGGCTATCGACTTAGCGATAAGTAGCGATAATGCGTCCAATAATATACTAATAATTAATGATACTTCATTACTCGATGCAATCGGTATCGTCAGTGTTAACACTAAATCGACTCCACTCCCTAGCTCTAATGACATTCATTATGTTCCTACCTATTCTGCTCGCTATATTAACTTGGCCCAACATCATTTAGATGAAATTAAACCAAGCTATCTTTTAGCATACGAATTTACGTCCCCTCCAATACCAAGCCTGGTAATTGGTTACCAAGTTGATTTTAGTCCTCAACTCGACTGGACTTTATCAACAGTATCATCTCCTTCAAGACTTTCCGGTTGGAAAGAGTCAAATTTACTCTTCGTTCATACTCATATTTGTTAAACACATAACACTGCATTAAAAATTGTCATTAGCTGTTGCTAATGAATTTTTCCGTGAGCGGTAGCATGGCAATAAGTGCCGTTAGGGCTCCGGTGTGTTGTTAGCGTGGATTTATTTATCCGCGATGTTGTGAGATAAACTGTTATGAAATTTAAACCCAAAAAGAATTTATTAAACCATTACTCCCAATGGAAATATTGGCTGCTTATAACTACCTTAGTTATATTGTTTTTAAGTGCGCTTCCGTCTTGGTATGGTGAAGATGCGGCAGTACAACTGTCAATAAAATCATCAAACACCATACTTTCTGAAGATGTTTATCAGGTATTAAATCAAGCAGGTATTAGTAGTAAACGCATTGAGCAAAAGCAACAGGACATATTGGTCGTGTTGCAAGATCCCGAGCAACAAACGCTTGCTAAAAACACCTTAGCTACTGAATTTGAACAACAGGCTCAAGTGACACTGTCCTTGTCGCCTGCGGCGCCAAGTTGGCTATTAAATATGGGATTTGAACCGATCAAATTAGGCCTCGATTTACGTGGTGGTGTGCAGTTTTTATTGGATGTTGACTTAGACTTAATATTTAACCAACAAAGTATTATGGTCAGTGACTCGCTAAAGCAATTTGTCAGAAAACAACATTTAGTGGGTGTCAATATTCGCCCTGGTGACAATGCTGAAGTGACGGTCAACATTAGCTCTGCTGAAGGCCGAGGGCAAATAAGACAATTTCTCGCAGAGCAATATCCATTATGGCAAGTTACAGGGCAGCAGAACACATTACATGTGGCTTTAGCAGATAATGAGAAAGTGAAGATCACTCATTTAACTGTTCAACAGAACTTACAAATTATGCGCAGCCGGATTGAAGAGTTGGGCATCACTGAGGCTCTGGTACAGCGTCAAGGTGAAAACCGTATCCGTATTGAGCTGCCTGGTGTACAGGATCCCGCTAGCGCTAAAAATGTCATTGGTGCCACTGCCAGTTTAGCTTTTTATCCTGTGATGGGTATCGGTTCAGTTAACTCTATCATGTTAAAGGATGAAGCTGACAATCCTATTTTTGTAGCGAGGAAGCCTGTATTAGGTGGCGATCATATTATTGATGCACGCGCCGCTACAGGGGATTTTGGTATGGCGAAAGTGAACATCAGCCTTGACTCGGCTGGAGGGAAACTGATGTCTGACTTTTCTCGCGATAATATTGGTAAACCCATGGCTACTTCTTATAGTGAGTACAGTCGTAATACTCAGGGTAAATCACAGCAGACGACTAAAATAATCAGTGTGGCAACGATTCAAAGCCAGTTAGGTAATAATTTCGAAATAACCGGTGTGGGTAACCATCAAGAAGCACAGCAATTGGCGTTGTTATTACGGGCTGGTTCTATGACTGCCCGGTGACAATTATAGAGGAGCGTACAATCGGCCCAAGTTTAGGCGCTGAAAATATTGTCAATGGTTTTGCTGCATTAGCATTAGGAATGGCATTAACATTGTTGTTTATGGCCTGTTGGTACCGGCGTTTAGGCTGGGTCGCTAATATTGCGCTAATTGCCAATATGGTGATGTTATTTGGTTTATTAGCATTAATTCCAGGTGCAGTATTAACGTTACCAGGTATCGCTGGGTTAGTGCTTACTGTCGGTATGGCCGTAGATACTAACGTGCTTATTTTTGAGCGTATAAAAGATAAGCTAGCAGAAGGTCGAAGTTTTGCTAGTGCTATCGATGTAGGCTTTAATAGTGCTTTCTCAACAATATTTGATGCCAACTTCACCACTATGATCACCGCCGTAGTACTATTTTCTATCGGAAATGGTCCCATTCAAGGTTTTGCGTTAACGCTAGGGTTAGGCTTACTAACCAGCATGTTTACCGGCATTTTTGCATCTCGTGCCATCATCAATTTAGTATACGGCCGCGATACTCGTCGTGCGATAAAGGTGTAATACAATGAACTCATCTCACATGAATAACACGATAGATAAACTTACGTTTTTGACCACGTGGCGCCATGCATCAAGCATACTTTCTATTGTGTTGATGTTGCTATCGCTCAGTGTGATAGGCGTCAAAGGATTTAATTGGGGCTTAGATTTTACCGGTGGAGTTGTCACTGAAATTCAATTAGATAAACGCATTACCGCCAGTGAAATCCAACCATTAATGGTCGCAGCTTACCATCAGGACGTGAGTGTTATTTCTGCCAGTGAGCCAGGGCGATGGGTACTGCGTTATGCCAATATCCCAGATGAAAATCAACGTCCCGAATTACTCACAGTATTGGCACCACTGCAAAGTGAAATTTCTATATTAAACAGCAGTATTGTTGGTCCTCAAGTTGGCCAGGAGTTAGTTGAACAAGGTGGTTTAGCTTTACTAGTGGCGATGTTATCTATTATGGGATACCTAAGTTATCGTTTTGAATGGCGTTTAGCATCCGGTGCCTTATTAGCTTTAGTGCATGATGTCATATTTGTATTAGCATTTTTTGCTTTAAGCCAAATGGAATTCAATTTAACCGTATTAGCGGCAATATTGGCCATTTTGGGTTATTCACTTAACGATTCTATTATTATTGCAGACAGGATACGTGAGCAATTAGTGATTAAGCCTCAGTGGAAAATAGCTGATATTAACAATTTGGCGATTAAATCGACATTTTCGCGTACTATGGTGACATCTGGAACAACATTATTAACAGTTGTGGCACTGTGGATTATGGGCGGGGCACCGCTAGAAGGTTTTTCAATTGCGATGTTTATCGGGATTCTAACGGGGACATGGTCATCAATTTCTATTGGGGCGACATTTCCTGAGTTACTGGGTTTAAAGGCTGAGCATTACTTAGTTGTACCGCTACCCGATACGCCATAATAGTTGTGTTTTTTTAGCAATATAAAGCCGCTGAATTCAGCGGCTTTATATTAACTAAAATAGCAGACTATTTTGCTTTTGGAATGGCAATCTTCATTTCTGCTGATTGACGGAAGATAACTAAAATATGACCGATAGTTTGCACTTTCGTAGACTGAGTTTCACGTACAATGGCGTCAACGATGGCATTTTTAAGTTCTCTATCAGAAGAGGCAACTTTTACTTTGATCAATTCATGATAACTAAGAGCGCTATCAATTTCAGCCAGAACACCTTCAGTCAAACCATTGGCACCAAGCATCACAACTGGCTTTAAATTGTGCGCTAAGCCTTTTAGATGCTGTTTTTGTTTGGTTGTTAAATTCATTTATACCAACTTTTACTGAGTTACTGTTGAAAAGCGGCTATTCTACCCTTATATAGTCTTTATGTAACTCTCAATCGTTGCGGAATGTTAATGTCAGCTAAAAAACGTACAGCTAGCTCAAATCGCTGGATGCTAGAACACTTTGATGATCATTATGTTAAATTGGCTCAAAAACGAGGAATGCGTTCACGTGCAGCCTTTAAACTAGAAGAAATTCAGCAAAAAGATCACTTGATTAAGTCAGGTATGACTGTAGTAGACTTAGGTGCGGCGCCTGGAGGTTGGTCTCAGGTTGCGGTTAAGTTAGCTGGAGAAAAGGGTAAAGTTATCGCCTGTGACATTTTACCCATGGATCCCATTGTCGGAGTTGATTTCTTGCAAGGGGATTTTAGAGAAGAAAAAGTACTCGAAGCTTTGCTTGACCGTGTAGGTGAAGCTAAAGTGGATGTGGTATTATCAGATATGGCACCCAATATGAGCGGTGCTGATGTCGTTGATCAACCACGAGCTATGTATTTAGTTGAGTTGGCATTAGACATGTGTAGGCAAGTATTGGCTCCAAACGGCTGCTTTGCCGTCAAAGTCTTTCAGGGGGAGGGGTTTGACGACTATATGAAGTCGGTTAAACAAGTTTTCAAAGTAGTAAAAACCCGTAAACCAGACTCATCTAGGGCGCGCTCTAGAGAAGTCTATTTAGTGGCGACTGGTTACAAGTTGTAGTAGTCTAATATCCATTATCGCAAGACTGTAATAGAGGTCTAATAATTTGAGTGACATGGCAAAAAATTTAATACTCTGGGTCGTCATCGCTGTTGTGTTGATGTCAGTATTTCAGGGTTATTCCCCTACTTCTTCGAATTCGCAGAAGATGGACTATTCCGCTTTTCTTGATAATGTCCGTGATGGGCAGATTAAGACCGTTGAGATTAAAAGCGATCAGCGAACTATTGAGGGAACAAGATCTTCAGGAGATAAGTTCACTACGATTATGCCAATGTATGACCAAGATTTAATTAATGATCTTGATCGCAGAGGTATCTCGATGAAAGGTCAAGAAGCAGAAGAGTCTGGCTTCTTAACCCAAATATTTATTTCATGGTTCCCAATGCTATTGCTTATCGGTGTGTGGATTTTCTTCATGCGTCAAATGCAAGGTGGTGGCGGTAAGGGCGCAATGTCGTTTGGTAAAAGTAAAGCCAAACTGATGAGCGAAGACCAAATTAAAACTACTTTTGCCGATGTTGCTGGTTGTGATGAAGCAAAAGAAGAAGTTAAAGAACTGGTTGATTATTTACGTGACCCAACTAAGTTTCAAAAGCTAGGTGGCCGTATTCCAACTGGCGTGTTAATGGTTGGTCAACCTGGTACAGGTAAAACCTTATTAGCTAAGGCTATTGCCGGTGAATCTAAAGTGCCATTCTTTACTATATCAGGATCTGATTTTGTAGAGATGTTTGTTGGTGTTGGTGCATCTCGTGTGCGTGACATGTTTGAGCAGGCTAAAAAGTCTTCACCTTGTATCATTTTTATCGATGAAATCGATGCTGTAGGTCGCCAGCGCGGCGCAGGTGTAGGTGGTGGTCATGATGAACGTGAGCAAACCTTAAACCAAATGCTGGTTGAGATGGATGGTTTTGAAGGGAATGAAGGCGTTATCGTTATTGCGGCAACTAACCGCCCTGACGTATTAGACTCTGCATTACTTCGTCCAGGTCGTTTTGACAGACAAGTTGTGGTTGGGCTACCTGACGTTCGTGGCCGTGAACAAATTTTAAAAGTACACATGCGCAAAGTGCCATTGTCTGAAGATGTTAAAGCCAGCGTAATTGCCCGTGGTACACCTGGTTTTTCAGGGGCTGATTTAGCTAACCTAGTCAACGAAGCTGCTTTATTTGCTGCACGCGGTAATCGCCGCATGGTTAGCATGGAAGAGTTTGAACGTGCTAAAGACAAGATCATGATGGGAGCCGAGCGCCGTTCTATGGTGATGTCAGAATCTGAAAAAGAAATGACAGCATATCATGAAGCGGGCCACGCTATTGTCGGTTGTTTAGTGCCTGAGCATGATCCTGTGCACAAAGTGACTATTATCCCTCGTGGACGTGCATTAGGGGTGACCTTCTTCTTACCATTAGCGGACGCAGTGAGCCAAAGCCGCCTCAAACTAGAGTCACAGATTTCTGTGGCTTATGGTGGTCGATTAGCTGAAGAGTTAATTTACGGTAGTGATAAAGTGTCTACTGGTGCATCGCAAGACATTAAGTATGCAACTTCTATTGCGCGCAATATGGTGACTCAGTGGGGATTTTCAGACAAATTAGGCCCATTACTTTATGCTGAAGAAGACAACGAAGTGTTCTTAGGGAGAAGCATGGGCAAGTCAAAAGCTATGTCGGCTGATACCGCTTCGCTGATTGATTCTGAAATTAAAGCATTTATTGATAAAAACTATCAACGAGCGCAAACCATGCTGACGGAAAACATGGATATTTTACATGCCATGAAAGATGCGTTGATGAAGTATGAAACCATTGATTCATTGCAAATTGATGACTTGATGAATCGTCGTGAAGTACGTCAACCAGCCGATTGGCAAGTTGATGACTCTTCTGATGATAAAGGTGATGGTAAGCCTGAAGCAAAAACAGAAGAGGAGGTTGAAAATGCAACAACCGAGTCAGAAGATAATGCTAAAAAAGATGATTTAAAGCCTGATGAGTCGCCCGTGAAGTAATTCTGCGGTGTAAATCAAAAAAAGCCCCGTAAGGGGCTTTTTTGTTTTAGCTTATGGGTAATTGATCAATAATTATAGGTAACCGATAATGTTTAAATTATCACATGGTAGTAAGCAGTTAGATTTAGCCCAACCTGTTGTTATGGGGATTGTTAACGTAACACCTGATTCCTTCTCCGATGGCGGAGAGTTCAGTTTATTCGAGCGAGCCTGTAAACATGTTGATTATATAATTGACCAAGGCGCTAGCATTATTGATGTTGGTGGTGAATCCACTCGTCCAGGTGCGGCTGAAATCACAGTTGAGCAAGAACTTGCCAGAGTATTACCTTTAATCAAATATATTGCAGCTAAGCATGATGTTTGGATCTCAATTGACACCAGCAAACCAGAGGTTATGCAGCAAGCTGTAGCTGCGGGTGCTAGTTTAATTAATGATGTGAGAGCGCTGCAGCTCCCAGGTGCAATTGAGATGGCCGCAGCTTTAAATGTGCCAGTTTGCTTGATGCATATGCAAGGTCAGCCTCAAACAATGCAAAATTCTCCAGAGTATCAAGATGTTATTGTTGAGGTGAGTGCTTTTTTTGAACAGCGAATTTTCGCCTGTGAGGCAGCAGGCATAGCAAGAAGCCAGATAATATTAGATCCAGGCTTTGGCTTTGGTAAAACTTTAGCGCATAATTACCGCCTATTAGCCACATTGTCACAGCTACGCCAATTTAACTTACCCATATTAATTGGTTTGTCTCGAAAAAGTATGATTGGTGATTTATTAGCAAGGTCAACGTCAGAGCGTTTAGCTGGCAGTCTTGCTGGTGCGTTAATTGCTGCGCAGCAAGGGGCTCAAATTATACGTGTACATGACGTTCCCGAAACCGTCGATGTATTGAAAGTCATGTCGGCTACTATGGCGAGTATTTAACTTTGCCGCTGATGATAAATTAATTACAACAAACTGAGTGAATTCACTTAAGTGGGGATATGTGAAACAAAGACAATTTTTTGGAACTGATGGTATTCGTGGCAAGGTCGGTTCAGGCAAAATGACACCTGAGTTAGCATTAAAATTGGGGTGGGCCGCAGGTCGAGTATTATCACGTAGTGGTACTAAAAAAGTGATTATTGGTAAAGATACCCGTATTTCAGGTTACTTATTTGAATCAGCATTAGAAGCGGGCTTATCTGCCGCAGGTTTAAATGTGTTATTACTTGGCCCTATGCCAACGCCTGCCGTGGCTTATTTAACCCGCACATTTAGAGCTGAGGCTGGCGTTGTTATCAGCGCATCACACAATCCTTATTATGATAATGGTATTAAGTTTTTTTCAACTGATGGCAGTAAGCTAGATGATGCGATTGAACTTGAAATTGAAGCAGAGCTTGAAAAACCATTAGTATGTGTTGAATCACATTTGCTAGGTAAAGCACGCCGTATCGATGATGCAGCAGGTCGCTACATTGAATATTGCAAAGGTAATTTCCCTGCAGAGCACACTTTAACAGGGCTGAAAATTGTTGTAGATTGTGCCCATGGTGCCACTTACCACATAGCACCAAGTGTGTTTAGAGAGCTAGGTGCTGAAGTCATTGCTATTGGTGATAAACCTGATGGGTTAAATATCAATGACAAAGTTGGCGCAACTGCAATGGCCAAGATTTGCGAAACAGTATTAGCAGAAAATGCAGATTTAGGTATTGCGTTAGATGGTGATGGCGATCGAATTATGATGGTTAATCGTCATGGCGAGGTGATTGATGGCGACCAAATTTTATACATATTAGCAGTCGATGCACAAAAGCGTGGCATATTAAAAGGTGGCGTAGTCGGCACTTTAATGTCAAATCTAGGGCTTGATTTGGCGTTGCAAGATTTGAATATTCCATTTGTTCGCTCTAATGTTGGCGACCGTTATGTTATGGAACTGCTGAAAAAGCATGAATGGCGTATTGGCGGTGAGAATTCAGGTCATATTCTTAACTTAGACCATGGTACTACTGGCGATGGTATTATAGCGGGTATTTTAGTGTTAGCTGCGATGCGTAGGCAGAATGCTTCACTTGAGTCGCTAACCGAAGCGATGAAGATGCTACCGCAAGTATTAGTTAATGTCAGGTTTGAAGGCAGTGATAACCCGCTTGATTCTGATGCGGTTAAATCGGCACAAGCTTATGTTGAGCAACAACTTGGCGCTAGAGGCCGAGTATTACTAAGAAAGTCGGGTACAGAACCGCTTATTCGCGTGATGGTTGAAGGCGATGAGCATGATCAAGTGCTGGCGTTTGCAAATAAAATTGCCGAAGCGGTAAAAATGTCCTGCTAGTCAGAAATAAATCATAAATATTTAATTATGCTGTTGCTGGGGTGAAAAGTAACCACTTCGACAGCTTATTGTAAATATTCATCTATTACCTATTGTAACTTGATAAGTGGTTCGCTATTATTCACGCCGCTTTCAAAGGAGACAGTGATGGCACTCAGACGTCCTATGGTAGCTGGCAACTGGAAAATGAATGGCAATTCGGCATTAGCTGAAGAGTTATTTAAGAAGTTTGCAGCAAAGCTCCAAAATGATTCCGCTGAAGTGGTTTTATGCCCGCCTTCAATTTATCTTGAAAGTGTTAGGCAACTGCTTGAGTCAAACAAGCAAACCCTAGATGGGGCCCTTGTTAGAATGGGCGCGCAAAATCTTAGTCAACATGACTTTGGCGCGTATACCGGTGAAATTTCCGGGCAGATGCTAAAAGATTCAGGATGTCGATATGTTATTATCGGTCACTCCGAACGTCGCCGTATGTACGGCGAAACGAGTAATATAGTGGCAGAGAAATTTGCCGCAGCTCAAAAACATGGTTTGACCCCTATATTATGTGTAGGTGAGTCAGGTCCAGCACGAGAAGCAAGACGAACTTTTGAAGTTATTGCCGAAGAGTTGGATATTGTCATTGAGAAAAATGGCACTATGGCTTTTGACAATGCAATTATCGCCTACGAACCCTTATGGGCAGTAGGGACAGGTAAAAGCGCAACACCAGAGCAGGCACAAGAAGTTCATGCGTTTATTCGCAGTCGCCTCTCTGAAGTGTCTCCATTTATTGGAGAAAATATCAGAATTTTATACGGTGGAAGTGTCACACCAAGTAATGCGGCAGATATTTTTGCCCAACCTGATGTTGATGGTGGATTGATTGGCGGAGCTAGCTTAAATTCGTCCGAATTCCTAAGTTTATGTTCCATAGCAATGAGCGCATAATAATATGTACGAAGTACTTATAGTTGTTTACATGGTGGTAGCAATTGGCCTAGTAGGTTTAATTCTTATTCAGCAAGGTAAAGGCGCCGATATGGGCGCATCATTCGGAGCCGGAGCGTCTGGTACGTTATTTGGTTCTAGCGGTTCAGGTAACTTTCTGACTCGTAGCACAGCAGTTTTAGCTATCGCATTTTTCGCTTTAAGCTTAGTGATTGGTAATCTTAGTGCCAATCACAATAAAGCTGAAGATACGTGGAGCGATATAGGTCCAGCAACTGAGCAAATCATTGATGAAGCACCAGTAGTTGAACAACAATCAGAAGATAAAATCCCTGATTAAAGTACCAAATTAGCCGAGGTGGTGGAATTGGTAGACGCGCAGCCTTGAGGTGGCTGTGTCCTAACGGACGTGCGGGTTCAAGTCCCGCTCTCGGCACCAGTTAAAAATTGTTCAGTTAGCTTAGTATTTCTGAATAGTTATTGCAAGATTAGACGTAAGTCAATATACTTGCATGCAGTTGACGCGGGATGGAGCAGTTTGGTAGCTCGTCGGGCTCATAACCCGAAGGTCGTCGGTTCAAATCCGGCTCCCGCAACCAGCTCCCTGTTATTGGATATTTCGATAACAGATACAGGTTCTATAGCAAAATAGCCTCGTATTTACGGGGTTTTTTGTTATATGGACTTTTGATTTTCCGTGATTTTAAGGCGGATTAGACAGGGGCTTTAGCCCTTTTTTTGTTTTTTGGGGGTCATTTTTGGCAACATTAGAATCAAGACTGGTAGATATGTTAACTGTACCAGTTGAAGCTCTTGGTTTTAAGCTTTGGGGTATTGAATATGTCCAGGCTGGTAAACACTCAATAGTACGCATATTTATTGATCATGAAAATGGCATCCATATTGAAAACTGCGCAGAAGTGAGTCGACAAGTGGGTGCAGTACTTGATGTTGAAGACCCTATTTCTACAGAGTTTACCCTTGAAGTATCTTCTCCAGGTGTAGATAGACCTTTATTTACTGCTCAGCAATATGCAGCCTATATAGGTGAAGATGCAAAAGTACAATTGACTATGCCGGTTGCGGGTAGTCGAAATTTAAAAGGTGCCATTACTAAAGTTGACGGGCAAATGCTCACAATCACAGTAGATGGAAAAGACTTGGTTGTTGCTTTGGATAATATCCGCAAAGGCAACATCATCGCAAAATTTTAATAGTTTCAGGTGAAGAACGAGGCTAGACCAAATGAATAAAGAGATCCTGCTAGTAGCAGAAGCGGTTTCAAATGAGAAAGCGATTCCGCGTGAGAAAATTTTTGAAGCGTTAGAAACTGCCCTTGCAACAGCAACCAAGAAAAAATACGAAGGTGATATTGAAGTTCGCGTTGCTATCGATCGCAAAACCGGACACTACGACACTTTCCGTCGCTGGATGGTTATCGATGATCAAGGTGAGCCGTTAGAAAACCCGTATAGCGAAATTACGCTTGAAGCTGCACGTTATGAGAATCCAGATCTTCAACCTGGCGATTATGTTGAGGATGAAATCGATTCAGTAGTATTTGATCGTATTACAACTCAAACTGCAAAACAGGTTATCGTGCAAAAAGTACGTGAAGCTGAGCGCGCTCAAGTTGTTGAACAGTTTATTGAGCGAGAAGGTGAGATTGTTACGGGTGTTGTCAAGAAAAGCACTCGTGAAAACGTGGTTGTTGATTTAGGTAATAACGCTGATGGCGTGATATTTAAAGAAGACTTAATCAGCCGTGAATCTTTCCGCCCTGGGGATCGCGTTCGTGCATTACTTTATGCGGTTCGCCCAGAAGCGCGTGGCGCACAGTTATTTTTAACGCGTAGTAAGCCAGAAATGCTCATTGAGCTTTTCCGTGTAGAAGTGCCTGAGATTTATGATGAATTGATTGAAGTTATGGGCGCTGCCCGTGAGCCTGGCGCTCGCGCTAAGATCGCCGTAAAATCAAACGACAAACGTATAGATCCAATTGGTGCTTGTGTCGGTATGCGTGGCGCACGTGTTCAAGCTGTATCAAATGAATTATGTGGTGAGCGTGTCGATATCGTGTTGTGGGATGATAATCCAGCGCAATATGTTATCAATGCAATGGCACCTGCAGATGTTGCTTCAATTATTGTTGACGAAGATAACCATTCAATGGATATCGCCGTTGAAGCAGACAGTCTGGCGCAAGCAATTGGTCGTAATGGCCAAAACGTACGTTTAGCCACTCAACTTACCGGTTGGGAATTAAACGTAATGACAGTAGAAGACATGAATAAGAAACACCAAGCGGAAAGCGCGAAAGTGGTTGAATTATTTATGGCTACTTTAGAAGTAGACGAAGATTTTGCAACAGTTTTAGCGGAAGAGGGTTTCACTTCATTAGAAGAGATCGCTTACGTACCAGAAGCAGAATTACTTAATATTAACGGATTTGACGAAGATATCGTTACAGCCTTGCGTGAACGTGCCAAAGCTGCGATTTCTACGCGTGCACTAGCTTCAGAAGAAGCATTAGATGGTGCACATCCAAGTGAAGACTTATTAGCGCTCGACGGTTTAGAAAGACATCTTGCTTTTGTTTTAGCAAGTAAAGGTGTTGTAACATTAGAAGACCTTGCTGAGCAAGGTATCGATGATTTAATCGAGATAGAAGAATTGACAGAAGAAAAAGCAGGTGAGCTCATCATGGCAGCCCGCAATATCTGTTGGTTTGGCGAAGAAGCATAAGTCGATCAACAGGGGGATTTATTTGATGGCAGATACAAGTTTAGAAAAGTTAGCTCAAGAAGTGGGCAAAACGGTTGATCGTTTAGTTGAACAATTTAACGAAGCCGGCATTAAAAAGACAAAAGCTGATACAGTTTCTGAAAATGAGAAACAACAATTATTAGATTTTTTGAAGAAGCAACATGGTGGCGAATCTGCACCAACCAAAATGACATTACAGCGTAAAACCGTTTCTACGTTAAGCGTGTCTGGTTCTGGTGGTCAGTCAAAAGACGTTAAAGTTGAAGTGCGTAAAAAGCGTACTTTCGTTAAACGTGATGACGCTGATGTCGCTAAGCAAGCAGCTGAAGAGCAAGTTAAAGCGGAAGAAGCAAAGCTTAAAGCGGCAGCAGATGAAAAAGCTAAAGTTGAAGCAAAGGCTAAAGCTGATGCAGATGCTAAAGATAAAGCTGCTAAAGACGCTGAAGCAAAAGCCAAAGCTAAAGCACCAGCAGCAAAAGTTGAGCCTAAAGTTGAAAAACCTTTAGACCCAGTCGCTCAAGCTGCAAAAGAGGAAGCTGAACGTATTAAAGCGACTCAAGAAAAAGTGTTAACCCAAAAGCAGATTGAAGAAGCTGATAAAGCCGCTGAAAAGGCGCGTAAACTTGCTGAAGAAAACTCTAAGCGCTGGGCTGACGAAGAACGTCTACGTCTTGAAGCCGAGAAAAATGGTGATCACCATGTGACGACCTCTAAAGTAGCTCGAGCTGCTGAAGATAGTTCTGACATGGATGATGAAAAACGTGGTCGTCGTGCACGCAACAAAAACACCAGTAAGAAACGTGGTGGTAAAGATGCGCGTGACGGTCGTGAAAGACATATGCGTCGTAATACCGCGCCACAGTCTATGGCTCATGGCTTTAACAAGCCTGTTGCAGCAGTGACTCGTGATGTGCGTATCGGTGAAACGGTAACCGTTTCTGAATTAGCTCATTTGATGGCAGTTAAAGCAACTGAAATCATTAAGCAAATGATGAAAATGGGCACCATGGTTACTATTAACCAAGTGCTTGACCAAGAAACTGCGCAGTTAGTCGCAGAAGAAATGGGTCATAAAGTGGTTTTACTTCGCGAAAATGAATTAGAGCATCAAGTGCTTCAAGACCGTGATGATAACGTTAAGTTAGAAACACGTGCGCCAGTTGTAACTATCATGGGTCACGTTGACCACGGTAAAACTTCGCTACTTGATTATATCCGTCGTGCAAAAGTAGCTGCTGGCGAAGCCGGTGGTATTACGCAGCACATTGGTGCTTACCATGTTGAAACTGAGAACGGTATGATTACCTTCTTAGATACTCCTGGTCACGCTGCGTTTACCTCTATGCGTGCTCGTGGTGCTAAAGCGACTGATATCGTTATTCTAGTTGTTGCTGCTGATGATGGTGTAATGCCACAGACAATAGAAGCGATTCAACATGCTAAAGCTGGTAACGTGCCATTAATCGTTGCGATTAACAAGATGGATAAGCCTGATGCTGATCCTGAGCGTGTTAAAAGTGAACTATCTCAACATGGCGTAATGTCAGATGATTGGGGTGGAGACAATATGTTTGTCAACCTTTCAGCTAAGACAGGTGAAGGTGTTGATGATCTATTAGAAGGTATTTTACTTCAGTCTGAAGTATTAGAACTTAAAGCCGTTCGTGACACTATGGCTGCAGGTGTGGTAATTGAGTCTAAGCTTGATAAAGGCCGTGGACCTGTGGCAACAATATTGGTGCAAGAAGGTACTTTACGTCAAGGCGATATCGTTCTTTGTGGTTTAGAGTACGGTAAAATCCGTGCGATGAAAGACGAAAATGGTAATGCGATCACTGAAGCTGGTCCTTCAATTCCAGTTGAGATTTTAGGTCTTTCTGGTGTTCCATCAGCGGGTGATGAAGCTACTGTTGTACGTGATGAACGTAAAGCACGTGAAGTCGCACTTTATCGTCAAGGCAAGTTCCGTGATGTTAAGCTTGCTCGTCAGCAGAAGTCTAAACTTGAAAACATGTTTGCTAACATGGAAGAAGGTGAAGTTCAGGAATTGAATATTGTCCTAAAAGCGGATGTTCAAGGTTCACTTGAAGCAATTTGTGATTCATTGACAGGCTTATCTACTGCTGAAGTTAAAGTTAACATCATCGCTCGTGGCGTTGGTGCTCTTACTGAGACAGACGCAACTTTAGCCGCAGCATCTAATGCTATCATGGTTGGTTTTAACGTTCGTGCAGACGCACAGGCGCGTAAGACTATTGAAGCTGAAAGTGTTGATTTACGTTATTACAGCATCATCTATAATCTAATTGATGAAGTAAGAGCGGCAATGACAGGCATGTTAGCGCCTGAGTTTAAGCAAGTGATCATTGGTCTTGCTGAAGTTCGTGATGTATTTAAGTCACCTAAATTAGGCGCTATTGCTGGTTGTATGGTCACTGAAGGTATTGTTAAGCGTAGCGCGCCAATTCGTGTACTACGTGAAAACGTAGTGATCTACGAAGGTGAGCTAGAGTCTCTACGTCGCTTTAAAGACGATGCCGTTGAAGTTCGTAATGGAATGGAATGTGGTATCGGGGTTAAGAATTACAACGATGTTCGCGTAGGCGACCAAATCGAAGTATTCGAAATCGTCGAAGTAGCTAGAACGCTATAACATGTGAAAGGGCGGCATTAGCCGCCCTTTTTGATTTAATGGCTCAAGTGGGTTTATAGTCATGGCAAAAGAATTTAGTCGTACTCGTCGCATTGGTCAGCAGCTTCAGCAAGAGCTGGCTATGGTGCTTCAACGTGATATGAAAGATCCTCGTATCGGTTTCGTCACGGTCAATGATGTAGAGGTTTCACGTGATTTAAGTTACGCCAGAGTGTTTGTGACTTTTTTCGAAGAAGACATTAAGTTAGTTGAAGAGAAAATAGCAGCGTTAACCGCAGCAGCACCCTATATTCGTACTCTCATCGCAGGGCGGATGAAACTTAGAGTGATGCCTGAGCTGCGTTTTATGTATGACAGTTCATTGGTCGAAGGTATGCGCATGTCTAATCTAGTTAGTCAGGTCATCACTAAAGACAAACAAAAACAACAAGACAGGGGTCGTGTTGATGAGATTGACCAAGACGATACCCAGGAGAAAGATTAATGGCTCGTCGTCAAAAAGGTCGTTTTATTGATGGCATCGTTTTACTTGATAAAGGCACGGGTATTAGTTCTAACCACGCGCTTCAGCGGGTAAAACGTTTTTTTAATGCCAACAAAGCTGGACATACTGGTGCGCTAGATCCCTTGGCTACCGGTATGTTACCTGTGTGTTTAGGCGAAGCAACTAAGTTTTCTCAACATCTTCTTGATGCTGATAAACGCTATACAGTGATTGCTAAGCTTGGGCAACGCACAGATACCAGTGACTCAGATGGCGAAGTGGTTCAAGAGCGAGACATTAACTTTACTCAGGATCAACTACAACACGCATTAACGTACTTTCGTGGTGACACCATGCAAGTGCCATCAATGTACTCTGCATTAAAGCATCAAGGTAAGCCTCTTTATAAATATGCTCGAGAGGGCATTGAAGTCCCACGTGAAGCAAGACCTATTACGGTTTTTGAGCTGAACTTTTTGAGTTTAGAGGGCGACCAACTGACACTGGATATCCATTGTTCTAAAGGTACTTATATTCGTACCATAATTGATGATCTTGGTGAAATGTTGGGTTGTGGTGCACATGTTATCATGCTGCGTCGTACGCAAGTTGCTAATTATCCTTATGAAAAAATGGTAACGTTAGAGCAGTTAGAGGCAATGATTGACGCTGCAACTGAGCAAGAGATATCGCCTTATGACAAACTCGATGCATTATTATTGCCGATGGATACAGCCGTAGCCAATTTTGCAGAAATTAATTTACCGCAAGATATGCTGTACTACGTGATGCAGGGACAAGCGATACAAGCATCAGGATTAAAACCCGATGAGTTAGTGCGAATCACCATTGGTGATGAGCGTAAATTTGTAGGTGTGGGTTCAATGAATGATGATGGTTTACTGGCTCCCAAGCGCTTAATTGTTATTCGCGAAGCTGAATCAGATACCGTAACAGATTGATGTTAAGTTTATCTGTGCTAAAACCGAGCAAATTAATTATTTATATTGCCCTAGCAATAAATTCTCGATAGAATGTTGCGCTTCCTTTAGCTGAGTTAGTGATCGGCTAAAGATTATTTATTATATTTTGGAGATACACATGTCACTAAGTGCTGAAACTAAAGCAAAAATTCTAGCAGACTTCGGTCGTTGCGAAAACGATTCAGGTTCTACTGAAGTACAAGTTGCTTTATTAACTGCTCAAATTAACCACCTTCAAGGTCACTTTAAAACGCACATTCACGATCACCACTCACGTCGTGGTTTGTTACGTATGGTTAGCGCTCGTCGTAAGCTTTCTGCTTACTTAAAGCGTACTGACGTAGCACGTTATACTGCTATGATCCAAAAGTTAGGTTTACGTCGTTAATTCGACTTTAACTTGCTTCGGTAAGTTAAACGTAAAAAAGGAGGCTTAGCCTCCTTTTTTATTACCTAAAATCTGGCGATTGCTTAAAGTTGCAATATTTTAGCGCTTTCAGTGGCAATATATTTTTGTTCAAACTCTTCTAATGGTAGCGGCTTACTGAAGAAAAAACCTTGTCCAATAGGGCAATTGTTCTCTCTTAACCAGTCAAGTTGCTCTGCAGATTCAATACCTTCAGCAACAATTGATAAATTTAATTGGCGACCTAACATCAAAATAGTTGATGCTATTGCGCTGTCCGCTGGAAGATCACTAACAAAAGCGCGATCTATTTTCATGGTTGTTATGGGTAAATGACGTAAATAAGATAATGAAGAGTATCCAGTACCAAAATCATCAACCGCAATCCCAAAGCCTGCGGATTTGAGTTGCTCAAGTTTTGCTATTGCTTGCTCTATATCATTCATCAATGATGTTTCGGTTATTTCTAATTCAAGTAAGTCTGGACGGATTTGATAACGTAAAGCGAGTTGTTTAATATCAGGCACCAAACTTGAGTCGGCAAATTGCTGTGAGGCAACGTTAACAGCAATAGGCACTGCGTAATTATACTTTTTTTGCCAGTCTCTCAGTATTTTACAGCTTTGTTCAATGACCCATCGGCCTATAGGAATAATAATGCCTGTCTCTTCAGCGACAGGGATGAATGACATTGGGCTGATGAGGCGGCCATCTTTTTGCCAACGGATTAATGCTTCGCAACCAATAACCTTATTAGTATTAATATCAAATTTTGGCTGAAAATGAAGTAAGAACTCATTGTTTTTAAGTGCATCATGTAAAGACGCTTCAGTACGCAGCCTTACCGCTGCACGTTCAGTCATTTGTTCTTTAAAGAATGACCATTGATTCGACCCAGCAGCTTTAGCGCTGTACATGGCTATATCAGCATGGCGGATAAGATCTTCAGCACTGTCACCATCATCAGGGTAAATGGAAATACCAATAGAAGCCGCGGGGTGAATCGTATGTTCATTTAACTGCAGAGGCGCATTGAGCTGTATTAGCAGTTTATCGACAAAGTCAGCGGCTTGATCAGGGCTTTGGATATCGTCAGCTAATACCACGAACTCATCACCACCTAAACGAGCCACGCTGCCCTTATCGCCAACAACGCGTTCTAGAATACGTGCGATTCGTGCTAAGAATTGATCACCTAAGGCATGGCCTAGCGAATCATTAACATTTTTAAAGCGGTCTAAATCGATAAACAGCAAAGCAAAGTTACGTTTGTGGACACGTGAGCGCTGAATAGTGACATTAAGAGTTTCCAATAATAAGGTTCGATTAGGTAATCCTGTGAGTGGATCTCGTGTAGCCATTTTTCGCAGTTTATTTTGAGTTTGGCTAAATTGCAGTAAAATTTGATTAAATTTACTGGCGACTAATCCTAGTTCATCGTCTTTATGGGCTTGAGATATCGGTAATAGGTTTTCATCGGGTGAGTCAGGGTCTATCTTATCAATGGCCTCACTTATTCGTGCAATAGGCTGAGTTAAGAATCGATGGAAAACGGTACTAAGAACTAAAGTCAGTAATAATGCACGAGCTAATGTCGCAATAAAACTGAGCTGAAGTCGATTAAACAGGTTCGTAGTTAACTTTTGAGTATCATAAAAAATGGTTAAACTACCAATTAACTGTTGTTTTTTACTGCCTTCAAAATAGAAAGGGCGGTACAGAGGGCGTGATATTTCTTTTAAATCGCCAAATAAACGGTTGCTTAATAAGATGTAATTTTCTGAAAAGTCTTCGCCTTCATTCACCACACTGACAAATAATGAGCCATCATCAAGTTCAAGTACCGCAGAGCCGACGTTATCGACTTTAATAATGCCTTCTAGTGTTTGTTGAGCTAATTTATCATCTAATGCCCAAATAGCATTCGTTGTCGTTTGTTCAACAGAGTTAAGCAATTCTTGCTGTGAGCTAGACAACTGCTGCTTAGTCGTAACAACAACTAGGGCAATTTCAACCACAAAAATAGCTATTGCAAAAAACAACGCCGTAAATACGACAAGATTAGTTTGTTTCCAAGTCAGTGATTTAAATCTTGGGGTCATTATTAATTCCGTGTCTTGTAAGACCAGTATTGTTATTCGTCTTTATTATGAGTTTTTGTCTTTTATTTTAAGATTTCTATGACAAAAAGTTCGTTTTATATGATTGGTAACAACTTGATTCATTAAATAGAATCTATCCATTACGCTAAAAGTAACTGTAGTAAAATTAGGGCTTCTTGTCACTCATATTTATAAGATTAGCGTCTAACACAGATGATTAAGTTCCCCTAGGCAGAAATAATGAAATAATTGACCAATTTTAAAGTGCTTTATTTAACAATAAATAGCGAGGCTTTTTAGAATGAAGGTTAATTTTTTGCACCAAGATAACAAGTGTCTATTTAACTATTGAATCTATTTGAAGTATACTCGTACGCGTAATTTAAAGGTCATTAATTAAGGAATGGGTCACGTGAATCCAATTGTAAAGAGTTTTGAGTATGGTCAACATACAGTCACCTTAGAAACGGGTGTTATTGCACGTCAAGCTGATGCTGCTGTTTTAGCAAGCATGGGCGATACCACAGTGTTAGTTACAGTAGTCGGTAAAAAAGTAGCAGATTTAAGTCGCGATTTTTTCCCTCTTACGGTTAACTACCAAGAAAAAACCTATGCTGCGGGTAAAATCCCTGGTGGTTTCTTCAAGCGTGAAGGTCGTCCGTCAGAAGATGAAACTCTGATCGCCCGTCTTATCGACCGTCCAATTCGTCCTTTATTTCCTAACGGTTTTAAAAACGAAGTTCAAGTCATCATTACTGTGGTTTCTGTTGACCCACAGATTGAGCCAGACATTGTATCAATGATTGGTACCTCTGCAGCATTAGCTATCTCTGGTATTCCATTCAGTGGTCCTTTGGGTGCTGCTCGCGTTGGTTATATCGACGGCGAATATGTGCTTAACCCAAGTGTTGATCAACTTGCTATCAGCGACCTTAATTTGGTTGTTGCCGGTACGCAAAGCGCTGTACTAATGGTTGAGTCAGAAGCGAAATCGCTTGCTGAAGAAATCATGTTAGGTGCTGTGACTTATGGTCACGATCAACAACAAGTGGTTGTAAATGCGATTAGCGAATTTAAAGCTGAAGCAGGTAAGCCAACATGGGATTGGACTGCACCAGTTCAAGATCAAGATTTAGTTGCAAAAATCAAAGAGCTTGCAGAAGCAGGTTTGACAGAAGCTTATCAAATTGAAGTTAAGCAAGATCGTTATGCACAAGTTGGCGTTGTTAAATCAGCGGCTAAAGCTGCATTAACAGCACAAAATGGCGATGTTGATTTACGTGAAGTCGATAATTTGCTGGCTAGCCTTGAAAAGAAAGTCGTTCGCGGCCGTATTATCAGTGGTAAGCCACGCATCGATGGTCGTGAACCTGACATGATCCGTGCATTAAGCGTACTGGCTGGTGTTCTTCCACGTACCCATGGTAGCTCACTGTTCACCCGTGGTGAAACTCAGGCATTAGTGACATGTACTTTAGGTACTGAACGTGATGCACAAAAAATTGATAGCATCATGGGCGAACGTACTAATCGCTTTATGCTGCATTACAACTTCCCTCCGTACTGTGTTGGTGAAACGGGTATGGTGGGTTCACCTAAGCGCCGCGAAATCGGTCATGGTAAATTAGCATGGCGCGGTATGAAGGCTGTTATGCCTTCTGCTGAAGAATTTCCGTACAGCATTCGTGTCGTATCTGAAATCACAGAGTCTAACGGTTCAAGCTCTATGGCTTCAGTATGTGGTACGTCATTAGCATTAATGGATGCTGGTGTACCAATTAAAGCATCTGTTGCTGGTATTGCTATGGGGCTAGTTAAAGAAGGCGACGATTTTGTTGTACTTTCTGACATTTTAGGTGATGAAGATCACTTAGGTGACATGGACTTTAAAGTCGCTGGTACTCGTGATGGTATTACTGCATTGCAGATGGATATCAAAATTGAAGGTATCACTAAAGAGATCATGGATATCGCTCTGCAACAAGCATATGGCGCCCGTGTTCATATTCTTAACGTAATGGATCAAGCAATTGGTTCTCATCGTGATGATATCTCTGATCATGCTCCACGTATCACCACTATCAAGATTAATCCTGAAAAGATCCGTGATGTGATTGGTAAAGGTGGTGCAACTATTCGTGCACTTACCGAAGAAACCGGTACCACTATCGAGTTAGATGACAACGGTACAGTGAAGATTGCTTCTAATAATGGCGAGGCAACGAAAGAAGCCATTCGTCGTATTGAAGAGATTACAGCTGAAGTTGAAGTTGGCCGTATATATAGCGGTAAAGTTATCCGTATCGTTGATTTCGGTGCATTTGTTAACATTCTTCCTGGTAAAGATGGCTTAGTTCATATTTCACAAATCAGTGATGAGCGTGTAGCCAATGTATCTGACCACTTAGAAATGAACCAAGAAGTTGCTGTTAAAGTAATGGAAGTGGATCGTCAAGGTCGCGTACGTTTATCAATTAAAGAAGCACAAACTAAAGAAGCTGCTGAATAAGCGACTATTTTAGGCATTAAAATTGAGTGTTATATGAAGGAGACCAATTGGTCTCCTTTTTTTTAATTTTTTTTACAATTAAATCAAATAGCAAATAGCACTAACCCTGCTAGGTTGCTATCATGCTGATTATTAATGAACCTGATTAAAGGTAAAGTGGATGGAATTTAAATTACGCACCACGTTTGTTGCCATGGTGGCGGGTGTTAGCTTGTTGCTTACCGGTTGTGCCGCTACTTCGGGTTCAAATGGAGATGCTGCGGCAGGACAAATTATTGTCGCCCCAGTGATGCCAGATTATAAATTAGAAGTAACTCTGGCCAAGTTGAATGAAATTTTGGCTAGCATGGAACTGACCAACGATCAGCGTGCACGTTTTCATTATGATCGTGGAGTTATTTATGACAGTGTTGGATTGCGTTTACTTGGGCGAATAGATTTCCATCAAGCACTAAAACTGCAACCCAATTTGGCTGATGCTTATAACTTCTTAGGGATTTACTATACCCAAGAAGGTGAGTTTGAAAGTGCATATGAAGCTTTTGATGGCGTATTAGAACTTGCTCCTGATTACGATTATGCATTTCTCAATCGCGGTATTGCATTATTCTATGGTGAGCGCTACGAGCTTGCTGTGAAAGATATGCAAACTTTTTATCAGCGTGATCCCAATGACGGTTATCGCGCGTTGTGGTTATACCTTATGTCATCACAAATTGATGCCAAGGTAGCGTTAGTGACTTTAGGGACTCAACGTGCTCAGCTTGAAGATGGAACATGGTCAAGTGTATTAGTTGACTATTACTTAGGAAAATTAACTAAGAAAAAATTGTTTTCAGCCGCTAAAGTGGGTTTGAATCACCCTAAAGAATATGCAGAGCGTTTATGCGAAGCATACTTTTATTTAGGTAAACGAGCAGAAGAGTTAGGGTTATATCAAGAAGCGGCTAATTATTACCGGTTAACTCTAGCAACTAATATTTATGATTTTGTTGAACATAGATATGCGCGTATTGAGCTTGCCAAGATAAAACACATCCTAGAACAAACTCCACAGTCCTAAAAGGTGCTTTGCCTAGCCAAGCTTACAGATAGGCGCTATAATTTGCGCCTTTTTTAGTATCAAGTGCAAAGGTTACCATGTCAGGCATAAATGTTGAGGTCGATAAACGTCGAACCTTCGCCATCATTTCCCACCTGGATGCGGGTAAGACAACAATTACTGAAAAAGTATTGTTATTCGGTCAAGCAATTCAAGTCGCTGGCACGGTGAAAGGCCGAGGCTCTAAGCAACATGCTAAATCGGACTGGATGGAGATGGAGCAAGATCGTGGTATTTCGATTACTACCTCTGTAATGCAGTTCCCTTATAAAGAATGCCTAGTCAATTTACTTGATACTCCAGGTCATGAAGATTTCTCCGAAGATACTTATCGTACCTTAACCGCGGTTGACTCTTGTCTTATGGTTATTGATGCGGCTAAAGGTGTGGAAGATCGTACACGTAAGTTAATGGAAGTGACCCGTTTGCGCGATACTCCCATTATTACTTTCATGAATAAATGCGACCGTGATATTCGCGATCCTATGGAAGTCATGGATGAAGTTGAACAAGAACTAAAAATTGCCTGCGCGCCTATTACCTGGCCAATTGGTTGTGGTAAATCATTTAAAGGTGTTTATCACATTCATCGTCAAGAGGCGATTTTATATAAATCAGGTCTTGGACACATGATCCAAGAAGTGCGCATTGTAAAAGGGATTGATAACCCTGAGCTTGATACCGCTATTGGCAGTGAATTAGCAGCTCAATTACGTGATGAGCTTGAGTTAGTTGTTGGAGCATCACACGAGTTCGATTTAGACGCGTTTTTAAAGGGCAAGTTATCGCCTGTATACTTTGGTACCGCATTAGGTAACTTTGGCGTTGATCATATGCTTGATGGCTTGCTTGAGTGGGCGCCTAAGCCACAGCCGCGCAATACTGAAGTGCGTGAAGTGACTGCAAAAGATGAAAATTTCAGCGGTTTTATCTTTAAAATTCAGGCTAACATGGACCCAAAACACCGCGACCGAGTTGCTTTTATGCGTGTAGTGTCTGGTAAATATGAAAAGGGCATGAAAATGCACCATGTTCGTATTGGCAAAGATGTGCGTATTTCTGATGCGTTAACCTTTGTTGCTGGCGATCGCGAGCAAGTTGAAGAAGCCTATCCTGGTGATATTATCGGCTTGCACAATCACGGCACTATTCAAATTGGTGATACCTTTACCCAAGGTGAAAAATTTAAATTTACCGGTATTCCAAACTTTGCACCGGAAATGTTCCGCCGTATTCGTTTACAAGATCCGTTAAAACAAAAGCAACTATTAAAAGGTTTAGTTCAGTTGGCTGAAGAAGGTGCAGTGCAAGTCTTTAGGCCAATAGATTCCAATGATTTAATTGTTGGCGCTGTTGGCGTACTGCAGTTTGAAGTGGTTGTAGGACGCTTAAAGAGTGAATATAACGTGGAAGCTATTTACGAAGGTATTAGTGTATCTACAGCGCGTTGGGTTTATTGTAAGGACGAGCGGAAACTGGAAGAGTTCCGACGCAAGTGTAGCCCAAATCTTGCATTAGATGGTGGCGATAACTTAACGTATATTGCGCCGACAAGGGTTAACCTTAATTTATCAATGGAGCGCTACCCTGAGGTAGAATTTGCTAAAACACGCGAAAACTAATCTTTTTTAAGCTAGGCTTAGTGATGTTAAGAAGGCAGTCATTACTGCCTTTTTTATTGCTTGTTTTTAGAGTTGAGTTTATGTCCATAAATCTGTTCGATACCCATGCACACCTTGATTTTGACGAATTTGATCACGACCGTGATGAATTATTCAATGAAATGGAAGCCAAAAATATACGCCAAATACTCCTTCCTGGTGTAAGTCCTGATCTTTGGGGAAAACAATTGGCCATTGCTCAGCAATATCAATGTTACTTCGCATTAGGGATCCATCCTTGGTATCTTCCTATTGATATTGATGCCGCGCTTGTACAGCTAGAACAGCACATTATTACGAATCAAACTAATCCATTATTTGTCGCCATCGGCGAGTGCGGCTTAGATAAACTTCGTCCAGATTTTGAACGGCAACAAACCTTATTTGAACAACAGCTACATTTAGCAAAAAAGTATCAATTACCCGTGATACTGCATGCGGTTAAATGCCATGCTTTGTTAATTGAGTTGTTAACAAAAACTGCGCTGGTACAAGGCGGTGTCATTCACGGTTTTTATGGCAGTGTCGAAGTCGCAAAACAATATCAAAAATTAGGCTTTAAATTAGGTATTGGTGGTTTGATATTAAACCCAGCGGCGCAAAAACTGCATAAAGTGGTAGCAGAATTACCATTAGAATTGTTTGTTGTTGAGACCGATTCACCGAGTATGACTCCCATAAATCAGCTTGAAAAACGCAATACACCACTCATTTTACCGCTGATTATTGAAAAAATAGCTTTTTTACGTGAAATTTCAACTGTTCCTATATTAGAACAGCTTAATAAAAATGCTTTGCAACTATTTGAGCTTTAGTTATTTTTTTTAAAACGAAGGCTGTTTTATGCAATTGTCTAGCGTAAATATCTGAAACTAAACTTGAAAAGTTTGATCAAAACGACGCTTTTCCTCAGTTGCTCGGTTATAATCTGTCTTGGAAATAAGGTGAGTTAACAACATTAATAATAAATGTTAACAATTAAAAAAGGGTGATGTTTAATGGATATAGTTATGAGTTTAGTAGGGGTGGTCACCCTACTTGCGATAGGTTTTTTACTATCGACAAATAAAAAAGCTATTAACGTACGTACCGTAGGTGGCGCTTTATTAATTCAAGCGTTTTTTGCCGGTTTCGTATTATATGTGCCAATAGGTCAACAGGTATTAGGTGGTGTTTCAATTGCCGTTGCTGATGTCATTGGTTATTCGCAGGCTGGTATCAACTTCCTATTTGGTGGCTTAGGTACTGACGCTATGTTTGGGAATGGCGTAGGCTTCGTATTTGCCATTCGCGTATTACCCGTTATTATCTTTTTCTCTTCTTTAATCGCTGTTCTTTACTATCTAGGCATTATGCAGATGGTTATTAAGCTCATCGGTGGTGGATTACAAAAAGCACTTGGTACAAGCCGCACAGAGTCTATGTCTGCTACAGCAAACATCTTCGTGGGTCAAACTGAAGCGCCTTTAGTTGTACGTCCTTTCATTCCAACAATGACTAACTCAGAGTTATTCGCAATCATGGTAGGTGGCTTAGCTTCTATCGCAGGTGCGGTACTTGCTGGTTATGCTGGTATGGGCGTTAAAATTGAGTACTTAGTTGCTGCATCATTTATGGCGGCTCCTGGTGGCTTAATGATGGCTAAACTAATGCACCCAGAAACGGAAGAAACCAATAATGACATGACAGACTTACCAGAAGATACTGATAAGCCTGCAAACGTTATTGATGCCGCTGCATCTGGTGCTGCTTCAGGTATGCATTTAGCACTTAACGTTGGTGCAATGCTATTAGCCTTTGTTGGTTTAATTGCAATGATTAACGGTATGCTTGGTGGTATCGGTGGCTGGTTCGGTTTTGAAGGTTTATCACTAGAACTTATTCTTGGTTACATCTTCATGCCTTTAGCATTCCTTATAGGTGTACCTTGGTCTGAGGCTATGGTAGCGGGTTCGTTCATTGGTCAAAAAATCGTGGTTAACGAGTTTGTGGCTTACTTGAACTTTGCCCCATACCTTAAAGATATTGCTGATGGTGGCATCTTGGTTGAAGCGACAGGTCAAGTAATGACAGACCGTACTAAAGCGATTATTTCTTTCGCATTGTGTGGTTTTGCTAACTTATCGTCAATTGCGATTCTGTTAGGCGGTTTAGGTGCTATGGCTCCTACTCGTCGTCATGACTTAGCTAAGTTAGGCGTGCGTGCGGTTATTGCTGCATCATTAGCTAACTTAATGAGTGCAACACTTGCTGGTTTATTCCTAGCACTTTAGTAAGGGGCTTGCCTTTTACTAGCAGGGCTTTACTTACGTTGGTGAGTAAAGCCCTGTATTTAAGATTACGTAATCATAATGATTGGCGTTAATCCACCGGTTTCCAGATAGCGAAGTGGTAGTGAGTGGTAGATAGGCCTAGTTTTATGATTAACAGAGCCAAATCATTCATTTTCGAATGCGACACAAAAGTAACTGTTAATGAAATGCTGCGAGTAAGTCGCGACATTGTTCACAAAAAAGAATTTAGTATTCGTTTTTATGCCGGTTTAATATTGTGATTTACAACAATAGCGGTAGAATACGAAAGCTTAAAACAAAAGCTGTCCTCGAAGGCAGCAAATTATGGTAAATGGGGTTCATGATGAAAAACTTTAAAACTTTAGCGTTAGCGGCTACAACTATCGCAGCAATGGCTGCACCTGCTTTAGCTGCTGACCGTGGCGAAGATATTCGCTCTGGCGATTACAGCTGGATGCAGTTCAATGCTATGTATGCCTTTGATGAATTACCAAGCAACGGCGAAAGTGGTCACGATTACCTAGAAATGGAATTCGGCGGCCGTGCTGGTGTTGTTGATCTATATGGCTATGTTGACGTGTTTAACTTGTTCACTCAAGATTCAGGCGACAAAGCATACGGCGCAAACAAAATGTTTATGAAGTTTGCTCCTCGTTTTTCGCTAGATGCTATAACCGGTATGGATCTTTCAGTTGGTCCTATCCAAGAAGTTTATTTCTCAACTTTATTTAACTGGGGCGGCGGTCCTGTTGGTCAAGATGTAAACGCTTCTTTCTGGGGTGTTGGTGCTGACGTTATGGTTCCATGGTTAGGTAAAACTGGCATGAACTTATACGCACACTATGACATGAATGGTAAAGATTGGAATGGTTATCAGTTCTCTGCTAACTGGTTCAAGCCTTTCAAATTCTTTGATAACAAAAGCTTCATAGCATTCCAAGGTTATGTTGATTATCAATTCGGTGCTGATGACGAGTATGGTAACGAATTCGTTCCAATGAGCGCTAACGGTGGTGCAGCTTACTTTGGTATTCACTGGCACTCAGACAACTATGCTTTAGGCTATGGTCTGAAAGGTTACAAAGATGTATACCTTCTTGAAGATGGCGCAGGTATTGTTGGTCTAGATACAACTGGTTGGGCTCACTACCTAACAGCTACTTACAAGTTCTAATATTTTGTAAGTTAATGGAGCCACAGCTTTGTGGCTCCTTTATTACTGTTTTAAAGATAGACAGTTAATATTTAATTAAATGCATTATTATTTAAAATGCCGTTAATTAAGCATTAAGCACAACGCGCTAAAATGGATTTTTCGCGGAAAATGATAAAATAAGTCATTAATTTATTTTGCCTTTTCCGGTCTTCAAGGATTCAAGTCGTGGTACTCGTTATCAGATTGAATACTTAGGTTAGTAAATCATATAGTTTACTGGCAACACGTGAAGACTCGGCCATAGCTGTAATCATATAAGCTGTAATCTTTTAGCTATATTCTAGTTAGCTATGCTCATATGCCTCTTTACTTTGTTGCCCTGACAAAAATTATCTACTGATTTTTCTTTATGGAGAACAAACATGACTGATTTAAAAAAAGCTGCGCAACTTGGTATCTCATTAATGGATTTAACCACATTAAATGACGATGATACTGATCAAAAAGTTATCGACTTATGTCATAAAGCTAAAACTGCTGCAGGCAATACCGCTGCAATTTGTATTTATCCTCGCTTTATTCCTATTGCGCGTAAAACTTTAAATGAACTTGATTGCGAAGACATCAAAATAGCGACAGTGACCAACTTTCCACATGGTAACGATGATATTGCGATTGCAGTATTAGAAACCCGTGCAGCGGTTGCTTATGGTGCTGATGAAGTGGATGTTGTATTTCCATATCGTGCATTAATGGAAGGAAACGAAACTGTTGGTTTCGAACTCGTTAAAGCCTGTAAAGAAGAGTGTGGTGAAGATGTTATTCTTAAAGTCATTATTGAATCTGGTGAACTTAAAGATCCGGCATTAATTCGTAAAGCATCAGAGCTTTCAATTGATGCAGGTGCTGATTTTATTAAAACTTCTACCGGTAAAGTGCCCGTTAATGCCACGCTAGAAGCGGCTGAAATTATGTTAACCGTGATCAGCGAAAAGAACACTAAAATTGGTTTTAAGCCAGCTGGTGGCGTAAAAGATGCGGCTAAAACTGCAGAGTTTTTAGCGATCGCGGTACGTATTTTAGGTGAAGACTGGATCAGCCCAAGTACTTTCCGTTTTGGTGCATCAAGCTTATTAACGAGCTTATTACATACCTTAGAGCTTGCTGACGCGCCAGCACCCACTCAAGATTATTAATTAAATTCTATGCTGTCGTTAAGGTTTATTATCTTTAGTGTTAATAAACCTTATCGCTACCGATGTTTTTGGCGATCCAAATCTAGCAGCCTGTGGATTGCCTAGATGGAGGCTATATTATGTTCCTCGCACAAGAAATTATCCGTAAAAAACGTAATGGTGAAGCGCTTTCCACCGCAGAAATTCAATTCTTTGTTAACGGCATAACAACTAATACAGTGTCTGAAGGCCAGATTGCGGCCTTTGGCATGGCGGTTTACTTCAAAGATATGAATATGGACGAGCGTATTGCGTTAACAATAGCAATGCGTGATTCCGGCACAGTATTAAATTGGAACTCATTAAGTCTAAATGGTCCTATTATTGACAAGCACAGCACTGGCGGCGTAGGTGATGTGATAAGTTTAATGCTTGGCCCTATGGCTGCCGCTTGTGGCGGATATGTGCCAATGATTTCTGGCCGTGGTTTAGGGCATACCGGTGGTACGTTAGACAAGTTTGATGCCATTCCTGGTTATCAAACTGAGCCTTCTAGTGAACTATTTCGTAAAGTGGTTAAAGATGCTGGCGTGGCAATTATCGGCCAGACGGGCGATTTAGTACCCGCCGATAAACGTTTTTATTCCATCCGTGACAATACCGCTACGGTAGAGTCTATTTCACTGATCACCGCATCAATTTTATCTAAAAAGTTAGCCGCTGGGCTGGATGCACTGGCTATGGATGTCAAAGTGGGTAGTGGCGCATTTATGCCAACTTACGCAGCATCTGAAGAGCTCGCTCGCAGTATTACTGCTGTTGCAAATGGCGCAGGCACTAAAACCACAGCATTACTGACAGATATGAATCAAGTATTAGCTTCGTGTGCAGGTAATGCGGTTGAAGTACGTGAAGCGATACAGTTTTTAACTGGTCAATATCGTAATCCACGTTTGTATGCAGTGACTATGGGCTTATGTGCGGAAATGCTGATTTTGGGCGGTATTGCACAAAATGAGGTTGAGGCGCGTACTAAACTCAATGCTGTATTAGATAATGGTAAAGCAGCAGAAGCCTTTGCTAAAATGATTTCAGGTTTAGGTGGCCCGACTGACTTTATTGAGTCGTATGATAAGTATTTACCTCACGCGAAAATTATTCGTCCAGTGTATGCCAATACTGCTGGTTTTGCTTACAAAATGGATACTAGAGAGCTTGGCTTAGCGGTTGTGACTTTAGGCGGCGGCCGTCGTAAACCAGGTGATGCGCTTGATTACAGTGTCGGATTAACTCAAGTTTGTGCATTAGGTCAAGCCGTTGATAAAGATGTTCCGTTAGCGATGATCCATGCTCAATCTGAAGATGCATTTGCAGAAGCTGCGGCGGCAATTCAACAGGCCATCGTGATTGGCGATAGTGCGCCAGAAAAGATGCCTGAAATTTATCGCTATATTCGTGCTTCAGATTTATAAAGGAAAACACAATGAAACGTACTTTTATTTTAATGTTAGATTCATTTGGTCTTGGTGCAGCAACCGATGCCGATAAATTTGGTGATGTTGGCTCTGATACTTTTGGTCATATTGCGCAAGCTTGTGCAGAAGGTAAAGCAGATATAGGCCGCAAAGGTCCGCTAGTTTTACCTAACTTGGCTAAATTAGGCCTAGGTCATGCTGGCTTTGAAAGTACGGGTAAGTTTGCTGATGGCTTTAGCGCTGATGTTGACGTGATTGGTGCTTATGGTCATGCAGATGAGTTAAGTTCTGGTAAGGACACGCCAAGTGGCCACTGGGAAATGGCGGGGGTACCGGTATTATATGAGTGGGGATACTTCAGCGATTTAACCAATTCATTCCCAAAAGAGTTAACTGATAAAATTCTAAAACGTGCCGGTTTAGAAGGTTTTTTAGGTAATTGTCATGCTTCGGGCACCACCATTCTTGAAGAGTTAGGTGAAGAACACATGAAAACGGGTATGCCGATTTTTTACACTTCAGCTGACTCTGTTTTTCAAATAGCTTGCCATGAAGAAAGCTTTGGCTTAGAAAATCTATACAATCTTTGTAAAATTACCCGTGAAGAGTTAGAGCCGTATAACATTGGTCGTGTTATTGCGCGCCCATTTGTAGGCTCAGGCCCTGCTGATTTTGCCCGTACCGGTAACCGTCATGATTACGCTGTACTCCCTCCTGCGCCAACGGTACTAGACAAGCTTAAAGATGCCGGTGGTGAAGTGGTTAGTATTGGTAAAATTGCTGATATTTATGCCCACAGTGGTATTACTCAGCAATTTAAAGCGACAGGTCTTGAAGAGCTATTTGATGAAACCTTAACGCAAATCAAACGTGCTGGCGATAACACCATAGTATTTACAAACTTTGTTGATTTTGACTCTCATTATGGTCACCGTCGTGACACCGCTGGTTATGCCAAAGCATTAGAATATTTTGATAGCCGTTTACCTGAATTATTTGCGGTTTTACAGCCAGATGATTTAGTGGTGTTTACTGCAGATCATGGTTGCGATCCTACTTGGGTAGGTACTGAACACACTCGTGAACGGGTACCAGTATTAGCTTATGGTGCAGGTTTAGCTGCAGGCTCATTAGGCCGTCGTCAGTCTTTTGCTGATATTGGCCAGTCAATTGCGAGCTATTTTAAGCTAGAGCCTATGGATTATGGTCAATCTTTTATAGATTAATCACATTTTCGAACGACGGTTCTATATAAAACTTAATAGCTTTGCTAAACTATCAAGATGATTAAGCAATACCAAATAAAATAGAAACATAGGGGTTATAACATGGCTACACCACATATCAATGCTGTTGAAGGTGCATTTGCTGAGACAGTGCTTTTTCCAGGCGATCCATTACGTGCGAAGTACATTGCTGAGACATTTTTAGAAAATGCTGAGCAGGTAACCGATGTACGTAACATGCTTGGTTTTACGGGTACTTATAAAGGTAAACGTATTTCTGTAATGGGTTCAGGAATGGGTATCCCATCTTGTTCTATCTACGCCCATGAACTGATTAAAGAATACGGTGTTAAAAACTTAATTCGTGTTGGCACATGTGGTGCTATTAGCACGGATGTAAAAGTACGTGACGTGATTATTGGTATGGGTGCATGTACTGATTCACAAGCTAACCGTTTACGTTTTAAAAACCAAGATTTTGCAGCAATTGCTGACTACAGCTTACTAAGTGCTGTGGTTGATTCTGCAAAAGCGCACGGCACTAAAATTCAAGTGGGTAACATTTTCTCTGCTGATTTGTTTTATACCCCAGATCCTGAAATGTTTGATGTTATGGAAAGAATGGGCGTATTAGGTGTCGAAATGGAAGCTGCCGGTTTGTATGGTGTTGCCCATGAATTAGGTGCCAAAGCATTATGTGTTGTAACCGTATCAGACCACATCCGTACTGGTGAGAAAACCACTTCTGATGAACGTCAAACAACTTTCAATGACATGATAGTGATGACTTTGGATGCTGCATTGACGCTTTAGTCTTGATCGCAAACCAATAAAAATGGGCGCATTAACGCCTAATGCCGTTCACTTATTAAGGTGAGCGGCATTTTTTTAGTAAGTGGTATCATCTAATACTAGTTTTCTATCACTTACTTGTGATTAACTCTTCTAATAAATAATGGTAGTCATCAATTGCCGGAAAATCATTAAATTGGTTATGTTGTTTTTGGCTATCAGGATTTTTTATCCCTAGTTGAAAGCCTATACCAGCTTGTTTCGATGCAGCTAATATAGCTTCACTGTCATCAATAAATAAACATCTTGCGGGATTTAACTGATATTTTTCAATCGCCGTTAGCCAAAACTGCGGATGCTCTTTAGGATAACCTGTTTCATGGCTCGACAACATAGCATCTAAGCCATTGGCCAATTCAGTATGCTCAAGCTTTAACGCTAAGCTTTTAGGGTGGGCATTGGTAAATAAGATGCGTTGTTTCTTCATCACACCTAAAGCTTTTAGAAACGGCATGCTGTCCTGGCGCATTTGAATACGTGCCACCATCGAGTAATGTAAGGTCAGAATATCTAGATCAAGTTGCTGCTGCCAATAATCTAAACAATACCAATCCAATGTCCCTACCACGTCATGGTAGGCCGCTTCGACCAACTCCTTTGCCGCATCAAGACTAATTTGTCTTTGGTCACTGAGTTGTTGTGGCACTAAAGTCAGCCAAAAGTGATTGTCAAAGTGTAAATCTAACAGCGTGCCATCCATATCTAATAGCACTGTGTCTATGGTGTTCCAGTCAAACATTAATTACTCCTTTGTTGCTGCTAAATGCCACACATTAATCGCGATTATTTTTTACCTAATATTTTCAATTGTTTACTTCTAATTCTGCACCGAATTCAGGGTAAATCTATGTGGGGTAGATGGTAAAACTATAGGTGCTTATAAGGGTTAAGAAGTGCAGATGAGAAACGCTTATTTAGGAGTAAATTTTATCATAGCAATAACTGGTATTTTTCCAAATTGATTCTAAGCTTCAGTATAGGTGAATTTAGGATACCTTTTTATATTAGGCTATTAATTCTAAAGCATAAATATAGTCATGGGACATTAAAAAGCAAGTAAACGCCATGTGATGTTACCGACAACAACATGCAGTTGCTTAATGTAAACCCGCTTACTCAAAGCAATATGCGTTTTAGGATAAAATAGTTGTTAATGGATTGTAGACTATTGATGTAAGCTAGTCGTTAAACTCGTGTAGCTAATATTTAACGATTAAAAAAAGCCCTATCAGCAAGGATCATCATGAACTATATTGCCTTACTTTCCGTTGTTGCAGTGCTGTGTGTTACTAATTTGTTCTGCAACATAACAGCATACGCCGCAACTTCAAAAGATGGCAATTTTTATGATAATCCTGAGGCAATCTTTAATAATCAAAACACCTGTACTCTCGATGGCGTGAAATACACGATCACTGGAGTAGGAGCCTATTATCATATAATAAGCAATAATTCTGGATTTGTATTCTGAAGCAGGAATGATAGCGACTATTTCTTGTTGGATTTCAATGACTAATTTATGTTGGGCGTTAATGTGGTCCGCGCTTACATCTTTGATACTGCTGAAATAACAAACAAAAAACCGCGAAATTTATAACGTAAAAATGAATAGAAAATGATATCTTCTTTTAAGTTAAAAAGTTACTGGCACAAATTTGTATTCAAAATACGACAAGAATGTTCCTTACATAAATTTCCAGCCTTGGCTGAGTGAATAAATTATTTTGGGGTTTGTTATGCTGCAACATATTTATAAAATAAATCATGTTATTAAAAATATTATTGTCGGATTCTCGCATGCATATTGGAAAATATTCCTTGCAGGCAGTGTGTTGGCGATAACATCCCTCAGTGCTAGTGCATAAAACCGTTCTTTTGACTTTACAACGGGTGATACCGTAACGCTGACAAATGCAGGCTCTGCGCTATCGAATCGAACAAAATTTACGCTGGAGTTTTGGGCAAAATTTACTAATGTCAGTGGGACCATCAATTTAGTGGATTTCACTGGCGGTGCCGATGCAGGTGGCCTCATATTGAACTCAGGTAAATTAACTGTCGATCTTGAGTGTGACTTTGGCGACATGACCACCAACCTAATCAGGGAAAACAGATGAACACACAAAAATATTATACGGTGTTAAAATTTCTGCTCATGCCACTCATGTTACTTTTATCATGGCAGGCGAATGCCGCAGGTTTTCGTTTTGACATTTCCAGAGATTCGAATTTTAATACAGTGACCCCCACACAGATTTCTAATGGTGAAGTGATACCTGTGTGTTTTTATTCTCGACCCCTTGCATCTGAAGGCAGCTTCCCTGAAAACCCTGATTATACAGTTTGTGTAACGCTATCAACTGGGACTCAGATAGCTGGTGTCAGTTCCGGTTTTCTTGATCCTGGTCAATAGCTAGCAATATTAGCTATACCTTGACTTTTAATGTTCCTATGACATTTACCCAGTTTCAAGTTGGTGAGTTTACCAACCGAAGTGATAGTGCTAACTATGTTTTTACACCAAATACAGGCACAGCAATTACCCTAGCCGATGACTCTGGCTCTATCGTCGGGGCAATTGCCACCTTAAACCCAACTGATTGGGTTGGTATTACCTCATTAACCGTTTCTTATGCAGGGGCTCAGGATTGGCGACTTGGTTTAGATAATATGGGCTTTACGGCCGATCCTGTGGTTAAAATTACTTCAGCTACTTACGATGCATCTAGTGGGAATTTGGTGGTTACCGGCAGTGGGTTTGAAGTCAATGCAGGTCCGGCCAATGACGTAGTTGCCAATAAATTTACCTTAACGGGGGAAGGTGGCGGCACCTACACGCTGACGGACACTGCCAATGTTGAAATTTCATCTGCAACCACCTTCACGTTAGCTTTAAGTGCGACAGACAAAGCTGCAATTAATAGCCAAATTACAAACAAAAATGGTGCAGCGTCTACGGGCGGCACTACCTATAACCTTGCCGGGGCGGCTGGTTTTATCGTAAATGCACCCGCAGACTCTGATTTAACTGCAAATACCATTACGGCCTCGAATGTTGCCGTGCCGACCATTAGTAGCGCAACTTATAATGCAACTACGGCAGTCTTTAGCGTGACCGGGAATGGTTTTTTGCAATTTTCTGGCGCAACCAACGATATTGTTGCCAATAAATTTACCTTCACCGGCGAGGGTGATGCTACTTATACCCTCACCGATACTGCCAATGTCGATATCACATCAGGCACTGGTTTTAGTCTGACGTTAAGTGCGACCGATAAAAGCGGGGTGAATACCCTGCTGAATAAAAACGGCACCAGTGCGGTTGATACAACGACTTACAACGTGGCGGCTGCCGAAGATTGGGCGGCTGGTGCGGATCCGGCCGAAGTTGTTGCGGACTTAACGCTCAACGGTATTACCGTCAGTAATGTATTGACTGTGGCAGGAGCGCCAACCATTGGTACTACAGCAGCTGGTAACACCCAAGCCAGTGTAGCTTTTAGTGCGCCAGGCTCGAATGGTGGTTCGGCCATTACCGGGTATACCGCGACGTCGTCCCCTGGTAACTTAACTGGCACTGATACCAGTTCACCCATTGTTGTGACTGGATTAACTAATGGTGTGGTATATACCTTTACGGTGACTGCCACCAACAGTGTTGGCACCAGTTCGTCATCAGCCGCTTCCAATGCTATTACACCCAAAGCGGGGCAGGCTATTACGTTTGGTAATCCTGGTGCGCAAAATTTTGGTACCACTCCAACCTTAAGTGCCACCTCAACCTCATCGTTAGTACCTACTTTTACGTCATCGACCACAGGTGTGTGTACCATCACCTCAGGTGGAGCTTTAACTTTTGTTGCCGAAGGAACTTGTACCATTGATGCCGATCAAGCCGGCAATAGTAGTTATTTAGCCGCCCCTACTGTGACTCAATCTTTTAGCGTGAATGCAGTTGTGCCGGTGCCCCGACAATTGGCACGGCAACGGCGGGAGACACTCAGGTAAGCGTGAGTTTTAGTGCGCCAGCTTCTACTGGCGGAGCGGCCATTACAGGGTATACCGTGACGTCGAGCCCTGGTGGCTTAACCGGCAGCAATGCTGGCTCACCCATTACAGTGACGGGGTTAACCAATGGTGTGGCTTATACCTTTACCGTGACCGCCACCAACAGTGCTGGCACCAGCTCGTCGTCAGCCGCTTCCAATGCAATTACACCTAAGGCGTCACAAACCATTACCTTTGCTAACCCAGGGACGCAAAACTTTGGCACCACGCAGACCCTTTCGGCAACGGCTGATTCCGCGCTGATAGTGGCATTTACCTCATCCACTACGGGTGTGTGTACTGTCACAACGGGCGGCGCGCTGACATTTGTCAGCACGGGTACTTGTAGCATTAATGCCGATCAGGCGGGTAATGGCAGTTATTTGCCAGCGTCTCAGGTGAGTCGGAGCTTCTCTGTCAATGCCGTGGTTGCAGATGCACCAAGCATTGGCACGGCAACGGCGGGAGATACTCAGGCGAGTGTGAGTTTTAGTGCGCCAGCCAGCAATGGCGGTTCGGCGATAACTGGCTATACAGTCACGGCAAGCCCCGGTGGGTTAACGGGTACGGGGGCAGGTTCACCCATCACAGTGACTGGGCTGACAAATGGCGTTGCTTATAGCTTTAGCGTGACTGCCACTAACTCGGTAGGTACGGGGGCGGCTTCTAGCGCTTCAAATTCAATTACACCTAAAGCAGCCCAGATCATTACTTTTGCCAATCCTGGCGCACAAAGCTTTGGCACCAGTCCGACCTTAAGTGCGACATCAGATTCAGGCTTAACGCCAAGCTTTACCTCATCCACCACGGCTGTGTGTACTATCACATCGGGCGGCGCCTTAACGTTTGTCAGCACAGGTACTTGTACCATTAATGCCGATCAGGCAGGCAATGGCAGTTATTTGCCTGCGCCTCAGGTGAGTAGGAGCTTCTCTGTTAATGTTGTGGTTGCAGATGCACCAAGCATTGGTACGGCAACCGCGGGAGACACTCAGGCAAGCGTGAGCTTTAGTGCGCCAGCCAGCAATGGCGGCGCGGCGATTACCGGTTATACAGTGACATCAAGTCCTGGTGGTTTGACTGCCAGCGGTGCAGGCTCACCCATAGTGGTAACAGGCTTAACAAACGGCACTGCCTACACGTTCAGTGTTACGGCGATATCTGCCGCGGGCACAAGTGGTGCATCGAGTGCTTCCAATAGTGTGACACCTATTGCACCGCAAACTATTACCTTTACTAACCCTGGTACGCAAAGCTTTGGTGCCTCGCCGACCTTAACGGCAACAGCAAGCTCTGGCCTAGTGCCAAGCTTTATCTCATCCACCACAGCTGTGTGTACTATCACAACGGGCGGCGCCTTAACCTTTGTGACAACGGGTAGCTGTACCATTAACGCTAACCAAGCGGGTAATGCGGCATTCTCACCAGCAGCGCAAGTGAGTCAGACGTTTGCTGTTAATGCGGTCGCAGCTGATGCGCCTATGATAGGCACGGCTACGGCAGGTGACACGCAGGCGACGGTAAGCTTCAGCGCGCCAGTAAGCAATGGCGGCGCGGCGATTACTGGTTATACCGTGACCTCAAGTCCTGGTGGTTTGACTGTCAGCGGTGCAGGCTCACCCATAGTGGTGACTGGCCTAACAAACGGCACTGCCTACACGTTCAGTGTTACGGCGATATCTGCCGCGGGCACAAGTGGTGCATCGAGTGCTTCCAATAGTGTGACACCTATTGCACCGCAAACTATTACCTTTACTAACCCTGGTGCGCAAAGCTTTGGTGCCTCGCCGACCTTAACGGCAACAGCAAGCTCTGGCCTAGTGCCAAGCTTTACCGCTGCCACCACGGCAGTGTGTACAGTGACTACGGGCGGCGCACTGACCTTTGCCAGCACAGGTACTTGTACCATTAACGTAGACCAAGCAGGTAACGCGGCATTCTCACCAGCTACGCAAGTGAGTCAGACGTTTGCTGTTAATGCGGTCGCAGCTGATGCGCCTATGATAGGCCTGGCAACGGCGGGTGATACAGAGGCTACAATCAGCTTCGCGGCTTCTGCCAATAATGGCGGATCGGCGATTACTGGTTATACCGTGACCTCAAGTCCTGGTGGTTTGACTGTCAGCGGTGCAGGCTCACCCATAGTGGTGACTGGCCTAACTAACGGCACCGCGTACACCTTTACTGTAACGGCCACAAGTGCAGCAGGTACAAGCTCTGCATCGGCCGCTTCTAACAGCGTGACACCTAATGGCGCGCCAGTTATCACTTCAACTCCACTGCTGAGCGTAGATGAAGGGGTGAACTACAGTTACACACTCACAGCAACGGACAGTGTTGGCGATGTACTCACCTTCAGTGCACCAACGTTACCCGTTTGGTTAAGTTTTAATACTGCAACCGGCACGTTAACGGGTGTCGCAAGTCGAGATAATGTTGGTGATCACGCCATCAGCTTAACTGTCACCGACGCTGCAGGTCTGTTTGAGACGCAATCCTTTACCTTAGTGGTGAATGAGGTCAACAGCGCACCAGTAGCTAACAGTGCCAGTGTCACCTTAGATGAAGACAGTTCCAAGGGAATTACCTTCAGCGGCACGGATGCTGAAAATGATACGCTCACTTTTGAAGTGGTTACTCAGCCGACATCGGGCACATTAGAGAAAAATGGCAGCGTGTGGTTATACACCCCCAATGCCGACTTTAATGGTAATGACAGTGTGCGCTTTATTGCCAAAGATGCGGCGTTAAGTTCAGAGCCTGCTGTGGTGAGTATTACAGTGACTGCGGTAAATGATGAGCCTGTAGCTGTTGATGACAGTTACAGCCTCAGCCTTGCTGCTAATGACAGCTATACCTTAGCGGTATTGGACAACGACACCGACGTCGATGGAGACATCTTAGTTATCGATGGCGCTGCAGCAGACGTGGGTAGCGTGCAAATTGTCAATTCACAACTTCAGTATCAAGCACCAACGGGCTTTGTTGGCCCAGTAACCTTGCGCTACACCCTCTCTGATGGTCAAAAAGGTCGCAGTAATGCCAAGGTGTCCTTGATGATTAGTGGCGACAGTTCAGCGGATGCACCTGTGATTAGTGTGCCAGCCGACATCACAGCTAACGCGACGGGCTTATTCACTAAGCTTAAGCTTGGCGTAGCAACAGCGGTTGATAAGGATGGCAATAAGCTTGCGGTGTCCTTGGTGAACACTAAGCAGTTGTTTGCACCGGGCGAGCACTTAGCTTACTGGCAAGCCACCGACAGCCTAGGTCGCAGCGCGATTAAGTCACAAAAAGTGACCGTGAAGCCATTAATCTCCATTAGCCGTGACCAAGTGGTGGCTGAAGGCAATCAAGCGAAAGTGACTGTGTTCTTAAACGGCCCTTCACCTCAGTACCCAGTGCGTGTGCCTTACACTGTCTCTGGTAGCAGCGATGGTAATGACCACGACTTAGTTGATGGCGTTGTTGACATTACCTCAGGCTTAAGTGCGAGCGTTAACATCGAGGTATTTGATGATGGTGAAACTGAGGCAGATGAAACATTAATTATCACCTTAGACCCAAGTGTGAACCTCAGTGCCCAGCGCGTGAGTCAACTGCTTATCAGTGAGGCCAATATTGCGCCTCAGGCGAGCATTAAGGTGACTCAATCTAATGAGCTGCGCACCCAAGTGAGCAAGGCTGAAGGTAAGGTCTACATCAAGGCCAAAAGCCAAGATGTGAATGTACAAGATAGCCTGACTGAAGTCTGGTCAACCGGTGACTTAGTGTTAAACACAGATGCACAGGGCATGTACTTTGACCCAAGCTTAGTGGATGCAGGCAGCTACCCTATCAGCCTAACGGTGACAGACGATGGTACGCCTAACTTATCAACTCAGGTGCAGTTAACCTTGTTAGTTAAAGCAAGCTTACCCACACTGACGGGGAGCGATTCTGATGGCGATTTAATCCCAGATAACCAAGAAGGTTTTGTCGACACCGATGGTGATGGTATTGCCGATTACCTGGATGCCATTAGTGAGTGTAACGTGCTGCAACAGCAGGGTAATGAGCAGTCACGCTTCCTTGCAGAGAGTCAATCAGGCGTGTGTTTACGCTTAGGTACCACAGCGCAACGTAATGGTAGTGAGGGTATAAAGGTGCCCACCTCCATATTAACTTTAGATACCATGGCGGCCAACATTGGTGGTATTTATGACTTTGAAGCCATTAACTTATCTAAAGTGGGTGACAGCTATCGCTTTAGCTTGCCACAAGCCTTGCCTGTACCGGCTAACGCAGTGTACCGCAAGTTCGATAAGGCAAACGGTTGGAAAGCCTTTGTTCTTGATGACAAAAACAGCATTGCATCGAGTGTTGGCGAGCTAGGTTTATGTCCACCACCAGGCAGCACGTTATGGCAGTCTGGTTTAAACGAGGGCCATTGGTGTGTGCAGTTAACTATTCAAGACGGCGGTCCTAATGATGACGATGGCATAGCCAACGGCAGTATTGTTGACCCAGGCGGAGTGGCGGTTGTGTTAAGCGGTAATACACTCCCTCTGGCTGTTATCGATACGGCTACAGTGTCTGTGAACCAGAGTATCGATATCGATGTACTGGCGAACGACAGTGATGCTGATGGTGATGAACTAACGGTAAGCCAAGTCAGTAGTCAGTTTGGCGATACGACGATACTGGGTAGTCAGCACATAAGCTATACCCCTGCGGTTGATTTTATCGGCACCGATGTGTTGGTGTACAGTATCAGTGATGGCAAAGGTGGTACCGCCAGCAGTGAACTTACGGTAACAGTGGTGGCCAATCGTGCTCCAGTTGCTGTGGATGATATTGCTAACACGGATGATAGAACCAGCATATTGTTAAATGTATTGGCTAACGACACAGATATAGACGGTGATAATTTAACTTTAGTCAGTGGCACAGCCTTACAAGGAGCGGTATCGGTTGAGTCTAACCAACTGCGTTACACGCCAAAGCCTGGCTTTGATGGAGTGGATAGTGTGAGTTATGTGATTAATGATGGCGCCGGTGGCGAAGCCACAGGGCAAGTCTTAGTGACAATTAAAGCCTATCAAGATGTTGTTATTGATAACCAATCCGGTGGTGGTAGCTTATCTTTATATGGATTAGTCCTGCTTGTGTTTGGTGGTTTACTCCGTCGAGCGAAATGGTTAACGGTAAGCAGCGTGTTATTGGCCAGCGTGATAACACAAGCCAATGCAGCAGAAGCCAATACATGGTATGTCGATGGATTTGTAGGTCAGGCCTATGCTGATAGCAAGATACACCATTGGCAATCTCCAAACGATGTAGCCGTCATAGATGTTGATGATAGTGATACTGCATTTGGTGTGAGTGCGGGTTATCAATGGAACACGTATCTTGCTGTTGAGTTAGGTTATTCAGACTTTGGCAACGGCAGTGCGCAACTTAAAGGAAGCACCTTAACCCCTGAGACATATCATCAAGAGTTGAAATCGGTTACCCCGATATTAGCTGACGGTATAACCTTAGGGATGCGTATCACGCTAATGGAACGTGAAGATTGGCGTATTGAAGTGCCGGTGGGGCTATTTCGATGGGATGCCGATATTGTCAGTGACATGAATAATAGTCGCCTAACAACAGGCATGAGCGGTACCGATTGGTATGCAGGGATGCAATTTAGTTATCAAATGACAAAATCTTGGTCTTTAGGTATCGGGTATCAATATATAGATTTGGACCCGAATGATATTATAACGGGTCAGTTTAGTTTGCGTTATCGTTTTTAATCGATAAATGAAGTGAAAAAGGAGCTAATGAGCTCCTTTTTTTATTGAGTATAAAGACCAATAATCGCGATATGGAGCCGCTCTAATGCTTAAGGCTTGAAAACTTGTTTTAAGCAGATGGTAAATTCCGGTTGTAGATTATGTTTAGGGTAACTTCTCTTTCGCTTGCCCTTTGTAGTGGCACAGTTATTTTGGCCACCTAAATAGAGGTGTACAAGTGCTTCTGATTGTTCGATAAAAATCCGATAATCAAGACTATCGGATTTTTCAGACGAGAAAGATCGGTCACCGGTCGGTTAAATATTTTAGTGTTAATGCTTAATTGATTGGCATTACGCACTAAGTACCCATTCTTATTTCTTATTTATACCATTTAATTACTATTATCTTCCGGTTCATCTTTAGCAGCGAGATGTTTTCTAAATTGTTTAATACGTGTTTTTCGACGATCGAAATCAGCACGTTTAAATGACAAGGCCCGTGACAATAAGAAACCAATAAAGCTGGCCACGAGCAACATCCATTTCAATAGCTCCATGTTTTCTTGGTGTAAGTACTTTATCTCATCAAAAAATTTACTTAAATCTAACCTCACTTCCACATAGCCAAGGTTATTATCTTGCTGCATCACATTTTCAATCAATGGTGGATAGTCAGCTAATAATTGACGTAACGCTTCTGAATCAGGAGCTAAATCATCGGTAGTGACTGATTGGGCAAAAGCTAACCTGGCTCCTTGAGAGTTATAAATATTAACCGACATCACTTTGGGATCTGATGCTAAAGTCGCTGTCAGCCATCGTAGTTGTTCATCATTTTGCAAAAACATAGCTGGGGCAGCACCGTTTGCAGCTTGTTGCGCAAGGGTTCTTGCCATAAGTTGAGTTTGTGAACTCAACAGTTTTTGACCGTTTTTCAAGCTGCTTTGCCAAAGGTTGATTAGGCCTAATACTAAGCCTATGGCAATGATAACCTGAATGATCCTGCTAATTTTTTGTCTTTTCTTGAGACCGTTAACAAAAATCACTTTAATCCTTAGTCATTTTTCTATTTAATGAAACGCTTAGTAGGCGCCTGATTGCCATCTTTTTCATGGCTTGGGGTGTGGAAATTATATTAATCTAAAAACTCATCAGTAGATAGTTGTAATCAAAGAGGTCTGATCCATGCACAGTCGTAGTTTAGCATCCGCCAATGCCATTAATAAGAGTACCGAAAGTCGCAGTGATGTCAGTATTCTATCCTGGTTGTTAACATCGTCTACTACTGAGTATTGGCACGGTGATCTACTATGCCAACGCTATGATGAAGCTCAATATCATAATGAAATAGCCCCTTTGACGAATGAACGTGTTCGCGTGATATTTGAATCATCTGCACAACCACATATTGATGTATGGCTCGCTAAGTTGGCATTTCCCGCTTATTTTACCGTACTTAAACGGGAAAATGATCTCATCGGCATAGAAATTTCAGCCTGTCAGTCTTTTGCTGACATAAAATCTGCATTTGATATTAGTGTGACTCAGCATAATTTAGCCGCTGAATTACTATTGATAACTGCGCCATTGCCTTTGCTTAAACAGCGTGGTTTGCTAGTGATGGACATGGACTCAACTGCAATTCAAATAGAATGTATTGATGAATTAGCTGTGCTGGCAGGAGTAGGTGAGGAAGTGGCCGCGGCAACCGCCAGTGCGATGCGAGGTGAATTAGATTTTGAACAAAGCTTGCGCTTACGAGTTAGCAAACTTGCTAATGCAGATGCAGCTATCATTGATACACTATGCAAAAATTTACCATTGATGCCTGGCTTAACTGCATCTTTAGCTGAGTTGCAGATTAATCAATGGAAAGTTGTTGTTGCCTCCGGTGGATTTATGCCATTCGTGAATCATTTAATGCATTTATTAAAGTTAGATGCAGCCTTTGCTAATGAACTGGTTATTGAAGATGGCAAATTAACAGGTTATGTCTCGGGCGATGTGGTAGATGCTCAATATAAAGCGACCGTTGTTGGTCAGTGTGCTCAAAAGTGGCAAATCGAAACGGGGCAGATAGTGGCGATAGGTGATGGTGCTAATGATATCCCTATGATCCAAGCCGCAGACTTAGGGATTGCGTTTCATGGTAAGCCTAAGCTAATCAATGCAGCCAATTTAGCGGTAAATAAATTAGATTTACGCGCGTTGGTTTTTTGTTTACAAGCCGAGTAAGAATTAGATAAATATAGCGTTAACATCAATTAGCACTTATTGGTTTTATGCATTGCGGGTTTAATATTACCGCTGGTAAAGCCGATAAAAGCAGGCGTACTATTTAGGATGTTTGCTCTATTTTAGTTGATATTAATGGCAGTTATGGTTAAGTATAGTATTACTCTCTACATACCAATAGCTGCCATTTTGATATCACCTACTCAACAGTCTTTGTTTATTCCCTATCGACAGGGACAATTACATCTGCGCTATATTCCTGCTCAAACTTCGCGTAAGCATGTTACACCTATTTTAATGCTACATGGCGCCATGTCTAATGGTAGAGTCTTTTATAGTGACTCAGGGCGTGGTTTAGGCTGTTTTATGGCGCAGCATGGGTTTGATGTTTATGTGCTAGATACTGCTGGAAGGGGGAAAAGTACTCCACTGATTGATAAGCAATATGAATTGGGTCAAGGTGAAGTAATAAGGGAACAATTACCTTTAGTGCAATCGTTTATTTTAGCACGTCATCCAATGGCATCGAAAGTACACTGGTGTGCACATTCTTGGGGAGGGGTATTAATGGCAAGTAGCTTGGCTCGGTTTGCTGATCTACAAACGAGTGTTGCCTCACTGTTAACCTTTGGCAGTAAACGTACTATCAAAATTAAGTCATTACGAAAATGGCTTATGGTGGATCTGTTCTGGAATCGATTCGCTCCTTTTTGTGTATCTAAGCAAGGTTTTTTTGATGCTAACCGATATCGATTTGGTATGGACAATGAGAGCCATCAATCGCTACTTCAGAGCATAGATTGGGTAAGGGGTGAGTGGATTGATCATGACGATCAGTTTAATTACGCGCTTGCTGCACAAAATGTTAATTGGCCTAAGGCATGGTTTATTGCAGGAGAGAATGACACTGTATTAGGTAATCCATCTGATGTACAAGATATGATGGCTGAATGTGGTTTTCAGGCAGCAAAATACACTTTGTTGGCTAAAAAACATGGTTACCTAAACGATTATGGTCATGCTGACATGTTGACTCACAAACAAGCAAATGATGATCACTTTATTCAGATTAAAAAGTGGTATCTTGAGCAGAATGATTGAGTATTGATTCTTCATCACAATGCTTATTTTTACTAGATATTTAAGAGGCCGCTGGAGCTTGTTTAATCAACCCTGTACAGAGTTGAGGGAAACGTAATTTCACTTCAGAGGTGATATCTAGAAACTCACCTATACCAATGATTTTAAAGAGTTGTTCTTCAAGTTGTTTGGCTTTGTGATTTGCATGAATATTGATATATCCTAATTCACGCCGAATGTAGGTCATATCCGGTTTGTCTGCGGCACCAAAATACACTTTTAGTGCCATAAATTTGCCTAGTCTTTGGCTTTGTTCTATAAAAGATTGTTGTTCTGCTACACTGATATCTGCTGTAACTTTGCAATTTAGATTAATTGTGCCACGAGCGTGTCGAGTGATTTGAATGAATACTTCAAAAAAACGCATATTATCAGCGGCTTTCATGGTTTTGATTGGGTCGGTAATTTGACTTTTTAGGACCCCATCCGCCATGATCGGTGTGAGGTTATATTGCATTATTTGATCGGTATCTTGAGAGAATAAGTGGCTGATTTCATCTACTTTGGTGCCAATGCCAATGGCGGAAAGGGAGAATGATTTACTCTGTTTTTCAATAAAATATGGCACACTAACCAGTTCACGCATCATCAGATTTTTCATACCATCAGCAAGCTCTTTTTGCTCACCATCTTTATCTGACAGTTGAGTTAACTTTGCTTTATTGTGACTTATCAGTTTATTTAAAAACTCAACACCGATATGCGGTGAGTGACCAATTAATGCACTTAAATGCAGTATGCTGCCGTTTGAACGGGTTCTAATCAGTTGATACGGTAATGCACTTAAGTCAATCTGAGTAGCTTTAGCTTGTAAGCTAGGGAAACTAAGACTTACAGATGCCGGTGAGTTAAAGTCGAATGCTTCCTCTAAGGTTATTTGTAAGCCTCGGCTAGAAATATCATGGGTCACGCCTGAAGCGATCTTATTGCCTTGTTTAATTTTAACTAATGTTTTAAAGGCATATCTTGATTCATGACGACGCTCTGTAAATGGCATTGATATTCTTTTAATGCTATTCACACTGATTTTTGCTTGTGCAAAGGTTTTTAATTGGTTTACGTCTTGATTATTAAACCAAGTTTGGTATTGCGAATTTACATTCGGATTAGTTATATCGCAAACTTGAATAATATGGCTGAAACAAGCCAACTGTTGCTCAGTCAATGGTGAATATTGTGCATCATCGCCAGGAAGTGTCGAGGTTTTATAATTGAGCTTATGATCCACTTTTTGACTCACTAACTTATATACTCGCCAGCTAGATTTTTTTGAACCAAAACCTAAAAATAATCCTAAATGACTACTTTGTATCAGTTCAAATAATGTTGCTGAATAAAAGTGTACTTTTTCGTTGCTAATATGAGTAAAGCAGAAAATTAACTGATGTTCAGTAATATCTGGCGATTTTAATAAATGCACTAAGCGATTATTGGTTAACATTCCTGGTAGTTGGTTAATATCATCCTCATTTTGAAACAAATGCAGTAATGGTTGATTACCTCGACCAAGAAGGGCATGAGTGATACGAGGTTTACCTTCTTTAATTGAGATGTAGACTGGTAAATGAGGTTGCAGGGGTAAATAATGACGTTCGTAACCTAGTCCTGTCGCATTGACAATAACGTCGTTGACATCCACTTTGTAGCGGAATTTATAACTGCTAATTAATTGAGTAATAACTTTGTCGAGTTCTTCACTGCTACCAATACGTTTTAAGCGTAATATATCATTTTCATCTTTATTTTGAATATCAACAATAGCGTAATCAACACCTTGTTGTAAGTCTTCAAAGTAAAACTCTTCATTCAGTTCAAGCAGTTTTACTCTAATTGGTTTTTCTGGTTGGAGATTATGTTTTACGGGTAATTTTATCCTGGCGCCGCCAACTGATAAGTCTAGCGTAGCCCCTAATATTTCAGCTGATTCAGATTGTGATACTGAAATTTTAATGCTGTAGTTCATTCGCTCTTCACTGCGATTAAAATAACTGCCTAAAACGACGCCCGGTACTATAAAAGGTGATGCATTTAAGCTTGGTTCATTAGATGGACCTTCTTGTTTCAGAAGTTTACGTTTTTTGTGAGTTTTAATGACTTTTTCATATACACCTAAAGTATATTGGTTTCGATAAATGGGTAATGTTTGTTCAAGGGCTTCTTTTGAGGGCATGTCTAAAAAATGTCTTTGGTTACCAATGAGTACCTCTTCACATGCTAGCTCGGTTTTATCACGTAAATCGATTACACGAGTACACGGTGCCGATATACGGTTTAGCTCCATTTTAAGTAGAAAACGGGTAGAGTTTGATTCATCAGCCGTTAGACTTTCGAACAGTTCCTGAAAGTCAGGTTCCATTAATAAAGGCTTTAATTGTTCTATTAGTGCGCTGTGGTTGTCTAGGCTCATCTTCTATTATCGTTTTTAATGCTTATTGTGTGTCTGGCTGTTAATCTTATCGGCATGAAAAGACATTGCTTTATCAATAGTGTGGTCTGAAGTTAATCTTAACCCTATTTGAGATAAATGATAAAGTTTACAGTACAAACTCGTGTCTATGATTTGATATATCTTGGACTGAAAAGCGATCTTCCTCAACTTTTAAATTTATTAACCGAGCATTATGGCAAAGAATAAAACAGCATATGTGTGCAATGAGTGTGGTCAAGACTTTCCGCGTTGGCAAGGGCAGTGTAATGCTTGCCAGGAGTGGAACACGATCACTGAGGTACGTTTAGGCGCGAGCAGTGCAACACGTACTCATCAGTTTAGTGGTTATGCTGGCGCCACGAGTAAAGAAGTACAGACACTTGATCAAATTGACTTAAATGAATTACCGCGTATTGCCAGTACATTTGGTGAGTTAGATCGGGTTTTGGGTGGCGGTATTGTCCCTGGCAGTGCCATATTAATTGGTGGGCATCCTGGCGCAGGGAAAAGTACTTTGTTATTGCAAACTTTGTGTCAATTAGCGCAAATTATGCCAGCCTTGTATGTCACGGGGGAAGAATCATTACAACAAGTCGCAATGCGTGCTCATCGCCTAGGGTTACCGACTCAAAATCTACGTATGCTGTCTGAAACCAGTGTTGAAACTATTTGTGATATTGCGATACAAATAAAGCCCAAAGTGATTGTGATTGACTCTATTCAAGTCATGCATATGAGCGATATCCAATCTTCACCTGGTAGCGTATCTCAGGTACGAGAATCCGCTTCATATTTGACCCGATTTGCAAAACAACATGGCATAGCGGTTATTATGGTCGGCCATGTTACTAAAGATGGCAGTTTAGCTGGCCCTAAGGTATTAGAACATTGTATTGATTGCTCGGTGATGTTTGAGGGGGATAGTGATAGTCGCTATCGTACTTTACGCTCACATAAAAATAGATTCGGCGCAATTAACGAGCTAGGTGTTTTTGCGATGACGGAGCGTGGCTTAAAAGAAGTAGCTAATCCATCAGCAATATTTTTATCCCGTGGTGATGAAGCGGCCTCGGGATCGTTAGTGATGGTGGTATGGGAAGGTACGCGTCCATTGCTGGTGGAGTTACAGGTTTTAGTCGACAGTTCAGCCATGTCTAACCCTCGTCGGGTTGCGGTAGGTATGGATGCTAATCGTTTAGCCATGCTGCTTGCTGTAATGCACCGCCATGGTGGGTTGCAGATGGCTGACCAAGATGTGTTTGTTAACGTTGTGGGTGGAGTTAAAGTGACTGAAACCAGTGCCGATTTAACTTTATTGCTGGCGATGGTATCGAGTTTTCGCGGCGAAGTTTTACCGACAGATTTAGTCGTTTTTGGTGAAGTAGGCTTATCTGGTGAGATTAGACCTGTGCCTAATGGGCAAGAGCGTTTAATTGAAGCGGCTAAACACGGTTTTAAACGCGCTATAGTGCCTAAGGCAAACATGCCTAAAAAACCGCCCGAGGGAATGGACGTTATTGGGGTAAATAAATTAACTGAAGCGTTAAACGCACTCTAACTGTGCGTTTTTATCAATATTTGATTCCAAATTTAAGGGGTATTTATTCTTCGGGTTGGATCAACATTTCTAGCTCTCGATTAAGTAGTTCAGCATCACCTAAATTCAGTTCAATAATACGGCGTAAGTGGCTAATACTTTCAACATCGATATGTAAACAGCGTAAGCCTAAGTGCTTACTGGTTTTATGTACAATCTTGGTGCTCATGACTAACTGAATGTCAGAGTCAGGTAGTACAAACTCTAATGTGATATTACTGTCTTGTGTGCCGTTGAATGTTTCAGGGATGTCGACCAAAGCGCCATTAAGGCTTAAATCTAGAATCGTTGTGCGCCAGGTAGACTCGGCCTGGGCAAGATAGGCATTAGCACCAAATAGAATTCTCGAAAATTTGCGTCTCTCGTCCATTAGTCTGTCCTTTAATATTTAGGGTCAGTATTGCATTTGTTATTATCAATTAGCATACGATATAACCACACATAAAACACCCTGATTCAATTAATTTGTTTAATGATTATTAGTTTGGGTAACTCAATTGTGAATAAGGCACCTTGCTTAATAGCTGTGAATAAAGCGATTTGTTCCTTAATACTTGATTACCAGGCAGGCCCATATTCGTTTTATTAACATAACCAGCTATTTAGCCTCAGACTAGGGGGGAATAAATGCTGACTAAACAGCCTTTATCTTGCTAACTTCGTTTTCTTAACGTGCAATAGGCTAGCTATTGACGTGTTAATGTCCCTTGGTTTGAAAACAAATAACAAGTTTGCTATGAAATAAGCTAAATCTGTTGAAGTTAGCCTATTAAGCCCATCTATATAACCCGAGTTGAGGTTTAATTACGTTGTAGTGATTGCGCAAGCGCCATACTAACTTGGCTTGATTACTGATTACTGATTACTGATTACTGATTACTAGCCTGGGATATTTACCAAAACATTATGAGTCATTTATTGAAATGTTTTGACGCTTTGAACTTTCACTCAAGAGGATAGACAGGGTATCCTCGAGAGGTTAAGTTAAAACATAGCAAGTGTCCAAATAGAAAAAATGCCCTTCAGCTTAACTAACTGGCATTAACTCGAAGGTTGCTTTTACTTAATGGTTAACTAATTTAAGGTTAACCATTCGCTGCTAACCTGCAATATCATCATCAGGATCAACAATGGGGGAGTTTGGCATAATTCTGACCGATTTTATCATATTATCAGCCACTTCAATCACTTCAATATGGTAATCAGCTAAGCGTAAACTGGTTTTTGCGGCAGGGATATCCTCAAGATATTCGACAATTAATCCATTTAGAGTTTTAGGGCCATCAATAGGGAAATCCCATTTCATCTCTTTATTTAAATCACGAATGTTAATAGTGGCATCAATTAAAAAGCTGCCATCTTGTTGGATGTTAATATCTTCGCTTGGTGTAGCTATCATTGATGTAGTGAAGTCACCAACGATTTCCTCTAAAATATCTTCAAGTGTAACAAGTCCTTGAATGTCACCATACTCATCAACAACCAGTCCTATACGTTCTTTATTTTGCTGGAAATTTGCCAGCTGTACGTTCAATGGTGTGCCTTCAGGAATAAAATATAGCTCTTTTACTGCACGTAATAATGATGACTTACTAAATTGCTCTTTTGATTGTAGACGAAGAGCGTCGCGCAAATGAATAAATCCCACTGAATCATCAATGGTGTCGCGATACACTAATACACGAGTGTGTGGACTTTGGGTGACTAATTTATTAATGAGCTTAAAATCATCATTCATGTTGATGGCGTAAATATCGGAACGCGCAATCATAATGTCTTCTACAGTGACTTTTTCTAAGTCTAATATTGACAATAACATTTCTTGGTGACGCTGAGGTATAAGTGCACCAGCTTCATGTACAACGGTACGTAATTCTTCCTGGCTTAATGCATCATTAGTTTTCACCGTTTTAATGCCCAATAAACGCAAGAAACCTGTGGTAATAATGTTTAAGGTTTTTACTACTGGTAATAAGATAAACAATAACCATTTCAGCAAAATACTAGAAGGGAATGCAATTCGCTCTGGATGTAAGGCTGCATAGGTTTTTGGGGTCACTTCTGCAAAGATTAGCACAACAATTGTCAGTACACCGGTAGCTATAGCAACACCCATATCGCCAAATAATCGCATACCAATGATGGTGGCGATAGCAGAGGCAAGAATGTTAACCAAGTTGTTTCCAATTAGGATTAACCCTATTAGTCTATCTGGTCTGTCGAGCATTTTTAATGCGCGTTGGGCACCTTTATGGCCGCTTCCAGCAAGGTGGCGAAGTCTATACCGATTAAGGGTCATCATGGCGGTTTCTGAACCAGAAAAATAAGCTGACATCAGAATTAAAACCAACAGAAAAATGAGGAGTGCGCTGGTAGATATAGCGTCCAAGGAAGGGGGCTCCGTTATGGTAATTTGGCCGCTATATTAGCAGCCCAAATGGATAAATTGAATCAGCATTATTAACCACTGACGATAAGAGTCAAGCTATAGAGGTTTATAATATCAGCAAAATAAAATACAAAATGAACAATGAGTACTTCACGCCCTTCAAAGTCCCCGTTTTTAATGGTCATGATTATTTGTTTACAGTCATGATTTAGGTGGGTGTTAATTAATAATCAGTTCTTTAACAATACGAGCGCCAAAGTAGCCTAATGAAAGTAGCCCAGCACCAGATAAACTGTAAACCACGGCTGTGCGGATCCGACAGCCTATAGTGTAGTGTTGCCATAACATAGTGCCATATACGACCCAAGCCGCCATTGATAAAATAGCTTTGTGGCCCTTGCCATCAATAAACATATCCTCTAAAAACACAAACCCAGTAACTAACGACAAGCTTAATAAAATAAAGCCAATCACAATAAGATGATATAGCTGACGTTCTACAGTCATCAGTGGTGGCATAGCCAGGCTCATGAACATTTTTTTATTTTTAAGCTTGTTTTGAATAATCCATAATTGCAGTGCATAAAGTGCAGCAATCATTAAGGCACTGTAAGCCATCAGCGACAATACAACATGAGCAAGAATTTCAGGATGCAATTCAAAATGCATAATAAATTGAGGTGGTAGTAGCCACAGTAATGCGACCGAAATGATAGAGCAGGCGTAAATTACCGGAAGTACTACGATGACTTTTAGTCTAGGTAAAGTGACCATAAAGGTAAAGGTGATAATCCAGTTCACCATTGAAATAACATTGGTTAAACTAAAATTAAGTCCATCGGCAGTAAACATTGATTTCGACAGAGCAAAACCATGCATCAATACACCCAAACCAGAGATGAGCATGATGAGTTTACGGTTAGGGCCGTCAGCATGAAATAGTCGACTAGTCACCAGTACTAGTGCAATACAATAAAAAAACATAGCCGAAGCTGAAAAAATAACCATCCGATTTAAACCTATCAAGTTATATGTGCATGCTGACTGGATATAATATCGAGTCTCAAAACGTTCATGAACATTATTAGGTAAGATTAACATGAAGTCACCCTATAAGGGCAGTGACCTATTACGCAAAATTTAACAGTATCTGACTGTTAGCTGCAAATAATTTACCTTAATCGAGTCTGTTATGGGGAATAAGAGGCACTCGTGTCACGATTAATTATGGGTTTGATCCTTTTATAAATAAGGCGCAAGGCTAATCGTTCGAGCTAAAAATGAATAAATTGTCACACAAGCGCGCATCTTAAAATTTTTTGAGTATAATAGTGCGCATTATCGATAAGCGTATTAAGAGCGGTTAAATGTTTGAGAATCTATCTGACAGACTATCAAGAACACTAAAAAATATAAGTGGTCGTGGTCGATTAACGGAAGACAACATTAAAGACACCTTACGTGAAGTCCGCATGGCTTTGCTCGAGGCTGATGTTGCATTGCCAGTAGTAAGAGACTTTGTGAGCAGCGTAAAAGATCGCGCAGTTGGACAAGAAGTCTCAAAAAGTTTAAGTCCTGGTCAAGCGTTTATTAAAATTGTTCAAAGCGAACTTGAACGCGCTATGGGCGAAGCTAATGAAGAGCTTGACTTAGCCGCTCAGCCGCCAGCAGTGATCATGATGGCAGGTTTACAGGGGGCAGGTAAAACAACCTCGGTAGCCAAGTTAAGTAAATTTTTACGCACTCGTCATAAAAAATCAGTATTAGTTGTCAGTGCTGATGTTTATCGCCCTGCGGCAATTAAACAGCTTGAAACTTTGGCTGCTGAAGTTGAGGTTGAATTTTTCCCCTCTGACGTCAGTCAAAAACCGCTTGATATAGCAAAAGCGGCAATAGCTTATGCCAAATTAAAGTTCATTGATGTTGTGATTGTCGATACCGCAGGTCGTTTGCATGTCGATGAAGCTATGATGGATGAGATCATTGAGTTGCATGCGGTTATTAAGCCGGTAGAAACATTATTTGTTGTCGATGCAATGACAGGTCAAGATGCGGCAAATACAG